>DASYYH010000011.1:0-300000 GCA_035934015.1 Candidatus Acidiferrales bacterium | reverse complement strand
CATGGATTCGAACTCTTTCGCTTGTGTGCCATGCGGAAACGGTCCCGCGTCCGTTCCGAATGCGATTTTAATTCCGGCGGCGAGAGCTTTTTTGAAACTGGCTTCGTGTATGCTCGCCCGGCTCGCGGCGCCATCCGACGGTTTCAAGTCTTCTTTCGCAATAAGCTCGTAGACATAAAGCGTGGGCACAAGCCAAATTCCTTTAGCTTTCATCTGTTGAATATCGTAATCGCTCAAGTCGAGCCCATGTTCAATCGAATCCACGCCCGCGTCCACGCAATTGCGCAGTCCCGGATCGCTATAGGCATGGCACGCTACTTTAAGCCCCCAACGATGCGCCTCGCCCACAATGGCTTGCAGCTCCTCAGGCGTGAACGTGGGAGTGCTGACCATTTTTCCTTCCGCGGTAAATCGATAACCACCGGTTCCGTATACCTTTATGAAGTCCGCACCATATTTGATCTGTTGGCGCACAGCCTTGCGCGCTTCATCGGGTCCGTCGACGATCTGAACTCCGCTCGGCACATTGACCTCGGGCGAATATCCCAGCAAAGGGTAACTTCCCGTGACAGACATCGCGCGCGTGGCGACCCACAATCGTGGTCCGGGAATCAATCCGCGGAAAATTGCCATTTGGACGTCCACGTCGCTGTACATTGCGCCTTCGGTTTCGCAATCGCGCATTGATGTGAATCCAGCATCCAAGTCGCGCCATGCGTTTTTGATCGCTTCGATAGTGCGGTACTGATACGACTCTTTCAGAAGCTGCTCGTCGTAGCGGCCATTGTCTTCGCCGGTCAGGAAGATGTGCTCATGAGCGTCGATCAGCCCGGGCAAGACGTAAGCATGAGAAAGGTCGATGACCGTCGCACCCTCCGGAATCGTAATTTCGTCAGCCCTCGCCACACGGTCGATCTGGTCTCCCTGAATCAGGATGGTCATGTTGTCGAGAATTCGGCCCGAATGCACGTCTACCAATTTTCCAGCGCGGACAAACTCCTCCCTCGGCGTTTGCGCGGAACTGATGCTCGGAAAAACCACAAAAATGAGCAACGAAAGTTGTATTGCCGTCATGCGGCGCATTGGCCCTCCTGATACTCTTTGCGGCGCGCCGATTCTAATCCAAAGGGATGCCAGGGATTAAGCAAAGAAATCCGAACACAGGCCCGCCCCGCCAGTGGAAAATCATTTCTTCAATTCAACAAAAGACTTCTGTATTTTTCGACTGTCGAGTCGCTAGTACTTTCGTAAGTCACTGAAAGCGCCGCACGTACTAGCTCTGTGCCCTGGCTGTACCATTGCTCAGCTGTTCGCCAGGCGTGTCAAATGTCCTTGGGAGGCATTGGGTAATGGTTCTCGCAGTCGCATTGATGCTCTTTCAGTTCCCGGGCTCTACGGTTGCTCCTAGGGCATCCCAAACCCCTTCCACAGCCATTTCAACTACCGCTTCAAATAATTCGGCGCCTGCGACACCGGGCGTTGCCCATGCGGCCTCCGTTGCCAACGCCAGTCCCAAGCCCGTCCCTGACGGCGGCAGGCAATTGTCCAAATCGCCGGCATCCTTAACAACTTCTTCCGCAGCTGCCCAGCCCGACTCGGCCGCGACTGCAGCGCTATACGACTACTATCTTCCGCCTCCTCCGGCGTTTCGCCCCAAGCAAGAACCCACTGTCATTCCCAACGAACGCGCATGGCTCTTTCTGGGAGCGGCCGAACACAGTGCTGCGGGCTTTGACGCTTGGTCGACTCGGCGCGCCATTTCGCAGGGGCGCATCGAGACGGACCCTCTTATGCGCCCGTTCGCGAATTCAAATGCGATTTACGCCGCGATTCAGGTCGTACCTTTTGGCCTGGATTACGTCGCGCGCCGCATGGAGCACAGCTCCGGCTGGACACGCCATGTTTGGTGGGTTCCGCAATCGCTCGCCACAGCGACATTCCTCCTCAGCGGTTCTTACAACACGGCGCACACGCACTAGACTCAGTCACCGCGTTCCATAGCACTGTCCAGCATTTGCTTTTCTTTGGTTGTGAGCGAACGATAGTTTCCTTTTGGCAATTCTCCTAAAGCCAGCGGCCCAATCGCCACACGGACAAGGCGCAAAACTTCGATCCCCAGCGCTTCGAAGACTCTTCGTATCTGGCGATTTTTCCCCTCGTCGAGCACAATCATGAACCACGAATTTTTCTCTCCGCGCCGCAAAATCTCTGCGCGTTTCACGCGCAGCGGTTGGCCGCTTTCGCTCCGTACGCCTTTTTTAAGTCTTTCGATTATCCCCGCATCGGCTATGGCATTGACCTGTACGTGATACGTCTTGTCCAGATGCGTCTCCGGTGCGGTAACGCGAGATGCCCATTCGGAATCGTTCGTCAGCAGCAGGAGCCCTTCGCTCGCTTTATCGAGTCGTCCCACGGGCGCAACCCAAGCCATTCCGTCCGCTAATTTTGCATAGACCGTTTCGCGGCCCTTCTCATCGGCGGCCGTTGTGATGATCCCGCGTGGTTTGTTCAACATGAGGTAAACTCTGCCTTCGACGCGGATCTCTTTTCCATCCACCTCAATCGGATCGTGCTCAAACCGCACTGGAAACTCCGGATCGCGTTTCACGGTGTCATTGACTCGCACGCGCCCCGCCCGAATCAACTCAAACGCGCGCGAGCGCGAGCAATAGCCCATCTTGGAAAGCGCGCGCGCCAATCCGACGCGCCGGATTTTGTCTTTGTGAGCCAAGCGATATGTGCCGCGCATACGCAGGTCGGGAACGCAATTTTACAGGAAGAGGGACGCAAAGAACTGCGGAAATGACGAATCGGCCAAAGTCGTTTGAGAAAATGGCGGGGACGACGGGGCTCGAACCCGCGACCTCTGCCGTGACAGAATTTTCAGGGCCAAATCTAAGCTGTGGCCTGCCTTGCTTTTCTGCAACTTAGCATTTCCTCTTAGGGGCAAAAACGGCCGTTTTTGCTCCCAAGTTGCTCCCAAATTTTCAATCGAGGTGAACCCATGAAAGCGAAAATCATTCTGACAAGCATCGCGGTGCTGGCAATCGTGCTGATGCTCGCGGCTTACGTCTTGCTGTTCGGCGCGGGGCCGGGCGCAGGCGCAATCGTGCTGGCGCAATCGCCCGGCCAGATCGAGCTGGCCTGTCCATCGGGAAGCACCGTCATGCCGGGCTTTCAATCGCTCAACCCGGCAACGGGAAAATTTCGGCAGCAAGCATGTTTCAACCCGGCGACAGGGGTAATCACGCTGCAACCCGACGCTGTTGCGAACGCGATTCCGAGTTTGCCGATTAGCTTAACGGCTGGCGTCAGCGGCATCTTGCCGACAGCGAACGGCGGCACCGGAAACGCAACCGGGAACGCGGCGACGGCAACGGCGCTGGCGAGCGCGGGAACGAATTGCGGTGCGGGCAGCGCAGCAAGCGGCGTGGACGCCAGCGGCAACGCATTGAATTGCCTGACTCCCGCAAACGTCGGCGTGTTCGTGAGCGCAGCAACGAATTTCGGCGCAAGCGTCAGCACGTCGAATCTGGTAGCAAGCTTGCCGTCCGATGGAATCGTGTTTTTCGACGCAAGGCCAGTGCAAGTGACGGCGGGCGTGGGATGCAGTTCTTCGAGCAACACGGTGACTCCGCAATGGTCAATCGGCGCTGTAACCGGAGGATTCAACAGCGGCAGTTTTAGTCAGGTTTCGATTACTGGCAATGGTTCCGTGGGCACCGGAGCATCGCCAGCGACGGCAGATCAAATCGAGCAGGTTGCAAAGGCAGGGACGGCGGTTGGTATTGGCGCTATCAGCACTCTTGCGTCAACCGGATGTTCGACGGTGCCGCAGTACAGAATCTACGCGAAGGTGATCTACTGAAAATGAAACCGGGCATCCTAGCGACGCTGTTTCTCGCGCTGGCAATCCCGGCCAGCGGGCAAGAGAAAAAGAGAATCGTGCTGGACGTTGCCGGGCAAGCCGCAGCGTGGGCTGACATGGTGACGACTGCGCATGTGCTGGACAACGGAAACCGGGAAGCTGACCCCGTGGCCCGGACGTTCACCGCATTACCGCGTCCCGCGTACTTCGCCGTAGGTTCCGCGATGGCGTTTTCGCTGGACATCGTGGGCCAGAAGATGCGGCACTCTCGCCACAAGTGGGAGCGCAAAATATGGTGGCTTCCGCAAGTGGCGCAGATCGCGGCGAACGGAATCCTTGCCGCGCACAACGCGAGTCTTCAGGGGCAACCGGAGCAACAGACTGTAATCATCACGGCAGAGATGCGAACGAAAGGGGCCAAACGATGAGCAAAGTAGCGGTCACAGATTCGGCACCAACCGAAATCTTCGGCAAGCGCGACAATGACTTGCTGCTAGTGAATCAGACTCCGAACACGATGGTTTCCACGGCGGCGAGCGTGACAGGCGGGATAGCGACTATCTCGTTTACCGTGCTGCCGGGGTTCATTTTCGTAGAGATTGTGGGAACGTGGGTGTTTATCGCGGGCTTCACTGGCACCGATGCCGTGCTGAACGGCGCTTGGCAGCTTATCTCATTCGGCGCTGGCACGTTCAGTTTCAAAATCAATTCGGGCAACTTTAACGCCACGTCGAACGGAAAAATTTGGGACAGGGGCCTAATCGTCGTGTCCGATGAGTGGGCCGAACTGACCAAGAGCGTGCGCGGGCAACTGCCCGATGGATTGCTGATAGCGCCGGGAGGCGGGCAAATTCAATGGCCGCGCAGCCCGCGCAAGCTGTGGGCGCGGTCGGCGCTGTACGATGCTGAATTACAGGTTCAAGGTGGCGGCGCATGACGGTGCTTCGCAACCCGGATGACTTGCTCACGCGCACGTCGCAGCCCACGCAATCGAATCCCTTGCAGCGCATCTTCGCGTGGCTGTTCAGCGAGGGCTTGCCGATAGTCGCGTTTGTCGGTTTCGCGGCGCTGGTATACTTCTTCGGCAGCGCACGGACTCTGCCGCCAGAGGATGACGCGGAATGAGCGCGAGGCCGAGGCCGACGCGGAACTGCCGCAAGATTCGCGTGCTTCGGCTTCTGGCCGATGGCGTCGAGCGGACGGCGGCGCAGATCGGCGCGGCGCTGAGGCTCTTCGATTATGAGAGCGTGATGCACTCTCTGGCCGCGTATGCGAAATGGAGCCTAGTCCGAGCGCGGGCCGGGTGGACAGAGAACCGATGGCAGAGGTATCGCACGCGGTACTGGCGCATCACGCGCAAGGGCCGGGGCAGGCTGGCATGGCTCGAAAAATACATGCGCTGAGTTCTGAGCGCGTGCGTACGCACGCTCAGGCTGAGCATCTGAGGACAATACGCACGGAAAAGGACGAAATGAGCACTTGCGCAACCTAGTGTATAGTATGATACGCACAGCATTGAGTATTACGCACGGTGCGTACGCACGGATTGCGCACGATAAAGGCAAAAGGGCGGTAAAATAGGCCCATGTTTCGATGCACTCAATGCCCGTACCAGAGCGAGCGCTCAACCGATGTTCGCCGACACTATCGCCGGGTGCATCAGGGCTTGACAGCGGCAACCGGAATCAGGCAAGGGGAAACGGCGAGGCAGATCGCGCCGGAGCCGCCGCGTCCCGCGCAACTGGCGCGTCGCGTCGAGCGCGTCGAGCCGGAGCCGTCGCGGGAACTGGCGCGATACGCGCCGAGCGCGGGCCTGGCCGAGCTATCGGAACTGGACAGGCTGCGCGTGCAATTCCATTTTCTCTCCGCACTAGAAATCAAAATCGCAAGCGGGCTGGCGTCGCCGGGAGAACAGTTTCAATTCGAGCGCGGAAAAGCCGAGTACGACTGGTTGTACGATTCCATCGCAGCGGGCCGCGAGCGCGAAGGATTGACGGAAGAGAACATGCGCCTACGCGCGGAACTGGCCGAAGCGAAGCGGCAAGCGCAGCCGGGCTTGCTCACGCGCTTGCTTAATCCGAAACCAAACGGGAACGGGAACGGGCACGCGCCAGCGGAGATGCCCGCAGACTTCGAGCCGCAGGCAGCGGAAGAGTGTCGCCGCGAGTTATGGCGTCAGCGTCAGGAATGGGAGCGCGAGCGCATAGCCATCTTTGGGCGCTAGGAATCTGGCGTGGTTTTGCTGGCGGGCTTAATCAGTAAAGAGATTTTCCCTGCTTTCCCATGCGCGTTTGATTGTTCGGGCGCTGACGTTCTTGCCTCGTGTTCGGAATTGCTCCGCTACGCTCTCGAAAATGTCTCTCCATCTCTTGACTTCATTTCGTTTCAAGAGGAACGTGATCTGGTCGCACGCTTCCATTTTTTCTGCGGCGCTTAGAATCTCTCCGCGTCCTGGGCCTCCACGTCGTGGTAATCCTTTCAGCATATCTTTGAACCCCTTTCTGATGGCTGTCGCCATCTCTGGCACGGTGCTTTTCAGTTTGCGGCATACGGTCTCTATTTCTTCTTCACTGTACATGCGTTGTCCTTTGCTGCGCTGAAGGTTCCGCTTGAGCCTTTTGTTTAATGTGTAGATCAACGCTGCCTGTAGGATGGAGGTTTCGTTTTGCGGTTCGCCTTGGAGGGCTGCCCGGAAGTCACGTTCTGCTTTCTTGTCTGATATTCCGAATAGACCTGCCGTTGCGTCTGAAAGAGCTTCCGCGATTCGGTTCTTTGCATCTTGTGTGCTTAGTTTTTTAGTCATGGTCTATCCCCTTTGCCATAAACACGCGCAACTCATTATGGCCACTGAGGGGCCAAAATGTCAAGGTGGCTCTAATAGGGCCATATGTAAAAACAGTTGCGTCCGTGGCGAAAGGCTCTAAACTTTTGCTATGTCGGGAGCAATCCGAGATTCGGAGCGGTGGAGGGTACTTAAATGGCGCGTCACAAATTGACCTTGCGAGAGAGGCTGCATGGCGTTGAGTTGGCCGCGAAAAGTAGGCATACGCCTCCGCAGTTGGTTTTGGGCCTTCGGCGATACGCTCGGAAATTGCGGAAGGAATTGCGCCGTAGATCGCGGCGTCGTTGAAGTTTGAAAGGAACGGGCCGGGCAGCGAAGCTCTAGTTGAGACGCTAGCCCGGCCCGTAAGTTCGGAATCCGATGCGAAACGATTACCGCAAAACGTCCGGTGACGCAACCCCAAAGTTGCCGTCGCCTATGCTGTCGGCGGCGCGAGTCAAAGCCCGCGTCTCGCTGGCCGAGTACATCGAAGTATCGCTCAACATCCGGCTTCGCAAACGCGGGCGCAATCTGTGGATGCGCTGCCCATTCCATTCTGAGCGTCATCCGTCATTCGCCGTCCGGCCTGACCTGAATCTCTTCTACTGTTTCGGCTGTTCGCGTGGTGGCGACGTGTTCACGTTCGAGATGCTGCGCTCAAGCTGCGCATTCCCCGATGCGATCCGTCGCGTGGCCGAGTTCGCAGCCTTGAATCCAGCAGACTTATCTCTTCGCTGGAAGCCGGGCGAAGTATGTCCGCGCGTCGAGGGGTCAAAGGTTCGAGCGTTTTTTGCGAAGCCGCCGAAGGCGGCTGAGCCTGCCTTGCGAAGCAAGGCAGTAGGGCCGAAGGCCCGTAGCATGATTGGAAAGCGCATCGCGCTGCGCCAGATCGCCGGGCCGCGTGCAATTCCCGTTGGTAAGCTCCCGCCGCCAGCGTGCGCGGCTGACCGGGCTTCTTTACTTGAGACAACAGGATAACTGTGTCGAGCACAATTCACACTTCGGAGCAACTTTGGCACGACGCATCTTTCGTGCTGAGTCAGGAGCGTGCTCGCAATATGCGTTTCGCACGCGCTCGTCGGAAACAAGACGATGGCGAGTACGTTTCGGCTGAATCTGAGCGCGAGCGAGATGCAAAATATGACCGCGCACATCCGAAACCGAAGGGAAATCCTGATCGGGCGACGCCGAAGGCTTTCGATGCGAACGGTCAATGGCTCCCGCATCTCGCATCGCGCATTTCTCCACGTCAAAGTGAGCACGCGCACCTGCTCCTAGAAAATGGCCTCAAAGGAAAGGCACGCCGTCAGGCATGGTGCGGGATTCTGGCGCGGCCAGTGGATTGCGTCGAGAATCGGCAGCACCGATTTTTCCAGCGGTGCCGATGTTTCAATCGGTACTGCTCTACCTGCGGGCCTCTTTGTTTCCGCGAACTGTTCAATAAGCACAGCCGTCTTGCCGTGGTAGTTGAGAGATTGTTGCAGCATTCCGTGGCAGACCATCGGGAGCGCGTGCTGGCGAAACTGGACATTACGACAAAGAAGCTGGGCCGGATGCCGACGAGCGAGGAAGTGCGCGAGTTCAACCGTGATGTGCGGAAACTGTTTCGGGCCATCGAAAAGAAATTCGGAATCTCGCGCAAAGAGTACGGTGCATTGTGGTGCTGCGAGTTCGGACGCATGAATCAGAACCTACACGCGCACGCCGTCTACTGTGGCCTGCGGATTCCCCAAAGGGAATTGTCGCGTCTGTGGGCTGAGATTCGCGCTGATGGCTCGTTCATCATCTCGATTAAGCGTGCCGATTCTTTCGAGGCGGCGCTTTCTCATTGCCTGAAATATCCGAGCAAATTTTTCGATGCTTCGCCGTCGCGCCTTGTTGATCTGGAAGTTGCGTTTGACCGTGTACGTAGAGTTCATGCCGTCGCTGCCTTCTACAATCCGAAAATCGAACGTGAGCCGGGCGACGATGCGGGCCTGCTCAATGGCACATGCCCGATTTGTCGTTCGCTTCTCGGCGAGCCTTCGGGTAAGCGCGGATGGTTTTTTGCTGATGACCTAGAACGCGAGGGGCGACAGGATATAGAAAAACTTCGGGCATCCGTCAGTGTTCGCATGGCCGAATTTGAAACGCGAGTTGCTGTCGCGTTCGATCCATCCGGGACCGGGCCTCCGTGACGCTGACTCGCACAATTCGACTGGCGCAAGCTGCGGGGCGGCGGCGCGATGGTGTGTCTGGTGCTGGCGAAATGCTCGAAAGGGGCCGTCCTCTACCCCTACCCTTGCCTGAAAAATCGCTCAGCGGGCTTCCCGGCGCATCAGGCACGGCTAATTCGCGCTGTTCTAATACATCTAACTGTCTACGGGCGGTAACTGGCCTTGACGCGCGTGCTACCATTCGCCCCGCAGAAGCAAGGCGGGCCGCGGAGAAAGAGGAATCCGTGGCACGTCCGAGATGGCAAGGTGGTTGGATTTTTCAGAGGGGAAGGAAAAATCCCGTGTGGGTTGGCCGATTCCGAAAAGATTACATCGCCGATGATGGCTCGCGTCGCCGTCGCCAGTGCTCGATAGTCTTGGGCGCTGTGCGTGACCTCGGCAAGCGCGAGGCGTCGCGGCGATTGTCGGAACGGCTGGCCGAAATAAATCAGGGCAGACACAAGCCGGAAGTGATGCTCTCGTTCGAGCGTTTCGCGTTGGAGCGTTTCGAGCCGAACATCTATCCGACGTTGCGCGTTTCCACGGCGAACGGCTATCGCTGGACAATCCGGGCGTACTTGATTCCCGCGCTTGGAAAGCTGGCGCTGCCGGAGATCGGGACGGCAGACGTGCAAGTACTTCTCTCTTCGCTCTCGAAGAGGATTGCGCCGCGCACGGTCTTGTCGGTCAGGAATCGTCTGCGGAAAATGTTCGGCGTTGCGAAGAGTTGGGGTTACATCGCATCGAATCCAGCCGATGATGTCCAGTTGCCCGCGCTGGCCGACGTGAGGGAGAAGATCGTGCTCTCGCCGGAGCAAATGCGCCGATTGCTCGAAGAGTTGCCGGAGCCGCATCGCACGATGGCTCTGGTCGCCGTGCTCTCCGGGCTGCGGCGCGGGGAGTTGTTCGGGCTGCGATGGAAAAGCGTCAATTTCGCTGAGGGTTCGATTCTCGTTTGCGAATCGAACTACCACGGAGAGCAATCGCAGCCTAAGACTCGCGCATCGCGTCGCATCGTGTTCGTGGATGCCGTCGTGCTCGAAGCCTTGCGGAAAATTCAGCCGGAAGTTTTAGATCCAAACGGCTACGTTTTTTCGTCGGGCCGGGGTACGGCGCTTAACCCGGAGAATGTCCGTGCTCGCGTGCTCTATCCGGCATGTGACCGGGCCGGGCTTCCGCGCGTGGGCTGGCACAGTTTCCGGTACACTTACGCGACGTGGGGCAATGCGACCGGAGAGAATATCAAGGCGCTGCAAAATCAGTTGGGTCACACGGACCCGAAGGTGACGCTCTCGGTGTACACGCAGCCACAGCCGGAAGCGCAACGTCGGTTGGCGAGCAAAATCGCCGGGGTTTTGCTCCCGCTTGCTCCCAAATCCGGGGATGTTGGAGAGGTTGTCGTAAATGAAGAGTTGCCGATTCAATAACTTAAATGGCGGGGACGACGGGGCTCGAACCCGCGACCTCTGCCGTGACAGGGCAGCGTTCTAGCCGGCTGAACTACGTCCCCGCATGTTCTGCGGAATGATGAACACTGGTGGGCGATGTGCGATTTGAACGCACGACCTTCCCGGTGTAAGCGGGATGCTCTAACCTCTGAGCTAACCGCCCGTACTATGTTATCCAAAGCGCTGGCGAGGGTCAACGAGTCTCTAGCGCTGACTCGAATACATTTCTTCTGGTCAACTTGACGTTCAGATACCCGCCAAGTACACTCGATGTCGCAGCAAAAAAACGTATGCTACTCTCTCGCGATTACGTGGGATACATGTCGAAAGAGATCGTCAAGCGCCTCGTCGAGCGTCAAATGATCGAGACGAAGACGCCGGAGCATCTCGCCGAGCGTGTCCGCCAGACAATGAATGACGAATTGGGCGTCGAAGATCGCTTGAATGAAGAGGTCCGCGACATCCTCGCGCAGCACAACGATGAAATGCGCAAAGTGGGCGCCTCCTATCAGGAAATGTATAAGAAAGTGAAAGGCGAGCTCGCACGCCAGAGGAAGTTGATCCTCCGGTAATGCGACTGAGCCGCGAAAAAACGGTACGCCTCTCTCACCGCATCATCGAGCTTTTGGTCACAATCGATGACCTCGATTTCGTCGAAGATCGCGACACCATCCGGCAGGAAATCGTCACTATTCTTCAGGAATTGCTGAAACAGGAAGAGCAGGTGGATGCGGAAGTTCGCGCCAAAATCGCTTCTCAGAAGAAGGAAATCCTCGAAGGCAGCGAAGAATGGGACATCCTTTATCGCCGCTATTACGCCGAGTCACTCAAACGCATGGGCGTTGCCGACGTCCCCGCTGAACAACGCCGCTAGAGATTCATCCCGAGTTTAATCCGCGGTTTGCAATCTGCGTCGGATTGATCCAAAAACAAAAAGGCGACCCTTGCGGATCGCCTTTTGATTCAATCAGATCGAGTTCCTATTGCGGACGGCGCTTCAGCACCGGCGCATCATCGCCCTGGCCTTGCTGCTGTCCTTGCTGCTGAGCCTTTTGCTGCTCCTGTTTGGTCTTCAGCGTCGGCTTTTGGTCGTGGAGCTCCTGAATCTTCTCGCCTGACTCGATCTGAATAATGCGCGCTTTCACTTGATCGAATTCTGACGTGGAAACGATGTATTCCTGGCGCGGCGGCAGAATCGTAGCAATTTCCTTCTGCGCCGCCTCGATGCGATCCGGTGTCGGGGGATGCGTATCGAAGATCTTCGGGATCGTGCCCGGCTGCTTCTTCTCTTCTGCCTCCACCTTTTCAAACGCCATCACAAACGCGTTCGGGTCGTAACCGGCCTTGTACATATACTGGATTCCAAGATAATCCGCCTCGCGCTCCGCATCTCGCGAAAACTTGAGATACGTCATTGGAATGGCGAAGTTCATGCCCTCATAGATTCCATATCCCGCCATGGTTCCCGGCAAGGTCATAATCAGCGGGATAGAGGCGATTTGCAAAATGTTGGCCTTCGTGGCGTTTCGCGTTTCGTGGCGCGCGCAAACGTGCGCGATTTCATGCCCCATCACCGCGGCCAACTCGGCTTCGTTATCCGCGTGCAGAATCACGCCAGTCTGGACGTAAAAGAATCCGCCCGGCAACGCAAACGCATTGAAGTGCTCGTCATCGATCACTTTGATCGTAAAGGGCACCTGCGCGTCGGAGTTGCGCACGATGTTCTGGCCAACTTTGTTCACATAGGCAACGACCACGGGGTCTGTTATGAGCTTGGAAGATTTCTCAATTTCCATGGAAAGCTGTTTGCCCAGGGCGATTTCGTGCTGGATGGAGTACATATCCGGGCCGTGGCCCACCTTGCGATTGCCGATGGCATTCACGTCCGATTCCGTACCCTGTTTTACCGAGTCCGATTGAGCGAAAACGGCCGGTGCGGCCATCGCTGCGGCCAGAAGGAAAGCGGCAACACTGGCGGAGGTCTTTTTCATTTCTCGTGCCCCCTGACTATACCGCAATTATACACCCGACCCGGGATTTGCGGTTATCTCCTTCGATGCGCGTTGTCCAGAAAGAGTTTCTTGGCCGTCGGGGTCGTGAGGAAGCCCCCGCGCTGCCAATTTCGGCCATTTCCAGCCTGCCCTAGGCTCTATAGAACCTCAGAGGCCAAGTTCTATTGACGCTGCACTTCATTCTGTCTACAGTGGTTTATTCCTCGGCATGCCGATCAAGAAGATACAAATTGGCCAGGTCTGGAAGAAGGACGACACGGGTGATTCCTACCTGGTTACGAAGGTCTATAACGAGGCCCTGGCGACGTTTGCCGTCCTTCGCAAGGCAGGATCCGAATCCGAGGCCCCCCTCCGCATTCGCGTAACGAACGCAGGCGCTTCGCCATCTCTTCCAGGCTTCCGCTTCTCGCAGGAATCCGAAGAATTCTGACCCGGCGAACCCGCCCCAATTAAATCGACCGCACCGGCATCTTCACAACGTCCTCGATTTGCATCACTTCCCGCACCAGGAACGGCTCCGCGTATTGCACGCCGATCATTCGCCCGTAATAGCGCGACGTCAAATTCACCCGGTTCTCCAGAGCATCGAGCGGTATGTGAACCTTGGATCTCTTGTCTCGTTTCTTAGGGCGAAACTGCGATTCGTATGCCAATATCGCCTGCCGCCGCCGCTCGAATTGTGCTGTGATATCTACGGCAAACGACGGGCGCACGCTTTCATCATAGGTCGTCGAGTACAAAATCTTGAACGGCCGGAAGGCCTCGCCGGGCAGGGCAATCTGTTTCAGCCCCGCTAGAAAACAGCCTTCGTAGGCCAGGCGAGAGGCTGTGTAATGATCCGGATGTCGTCCCTCCCAATAGGGCAGAATCACCGTGTGCGGCTGCCATTCTCGAATCTTTGCCGCAATGGCAAACCTGTATCGCTCGTTGACTTCGAGTCGCGCGTCCGGCAATCCCAGATTCGCCCGCATCTTCAATCCCATGATCCTCGCCGCCTGCGCCGCTTCGTGCAGCCGTGTTTCCGGTGTCCCGCGCGTGCCCATTTCTCCGCGCGTCAAATCGAGCACTCCAGTTTTATAACCCTTCTGTCCCATCTTGATGAGCGTCCCGCCACACGTCAGCTCGACGTCATCCGGATGCGCCGCAATCGCCAGCAAATCGAGTTTCATTTCGCCTCCCAATTATTGCGCCGCCGCTCATTCTATCTTCTGGCCTTTCGCCGCGTCAAAATCGTTCGCGCGGATTGCCGCAAGCGACTTTCTATCTTCCGTGCGATGATAGGGCATTCCACAAGGAGGCCCTCATGCCTGAAAAACCGCTTGCTGGTCAGGTCGCGCTCGTCACGGGCGGCGCAAAACGCATTGGACACAGCATCATCGAAAAACTCGCCGTGGAAGGCGCGGATATCGTCATCAACTACGCTTCCTCGCAGATGGAAGCGGAGAGCCTCGCCTCCGAAATCCGCAAGTTGGGCCTCCGCGCGCTGGCCATTCCCGCGAATGTTTCCAAGAAACAGGATGTCCAGCGCATGTTTCAGACGATCGAACGCGAATTTTCGCGTCTCGATATTCTCGTCAATAACGCCGGCATGTTTTTCGAAGCCGACTTTCTCGACTTGACGGAAGAGCAGTGGGACAACATCATGGCGACGAACCTGAAAGCGCAATTTCTCTGCGCGCAGGCCGCCGCGCCGCTCTTGAAGCGCAATGGCCGCGGCCACATCATCAACATTTCATCGCTTGGAGGAATTCTTCCGTGGCCCAAATTCACTCATTATTGCGTTTCAAAGGCCGGCGTCATCATGCTGACGCGCTGCCTGGCCCGCGCCCTCGCGCCGGAAATCCTCGTCAATAGCGTCGCGCCCGGCACAATTCAGTTCCCCGGCGAGGCTCCCGACGAGGATTTTATCCGCCGCGCACCGTTGCGCCGCACCGGCAAAGGCTCGGACATCGCCGACGCTGTGTTTTATTTGGCCTCTTCGGATTTTGTCACTGGCCAGATTCTCGCAGTCGATGGCGGGCGCAGCCTCACCTAGCGCCATAAACACAAAGGCGGCGCGAAAGGAAACGCGCCGCCCACGAACGATAAACCTGCTTCAATTAATACGCCGCGAGCTTCTGCATCCCCGCGACAATTTTTTCGGTATTCACCATCCACGCATGTTCGAGCGGCGGCGCGAACGGAATCGCCGGGACATCCGGCCCTGTGATGCGCACAATCGGCCCGTCGAGATCTTCGAATGCCTCCTCGGCAATAATCGCGGAAATCTCTCCGCCGATGCCGAGCGTCCGCTTGTCTTCGTGCACGATCAGGCATTTATTCGTGCGCCGGACCGACTCGAGCACTGTATCTCGATCCAGCGGCGAAAGCGTCCGCAGATCGATGACTTCGGCTTCGACGCCATTCTTTGACATCTGCTCCGCCGCTTCCAGGCACAGCGAAGTCATATAGCCATACGTCACGACGGTCATGTCGCGGCCCTGCCGTCGAGTCTCGGCCTTGCCGATCGGCACCGTGTAATCGCCTTCGGGAACATCGCCTTTTGCCGTGCGATAGAGCTTCTTGTGCTCGAAGTAGAGCACCGGATTCGGATCGCGAATTGCTGCGAGCAGCAGTCCTTTCGCGTCGTATGGCGTCGACGGCATCACTACCTTCAATCCCGGCTCGTGCACGAACCACGATGCATTTTCCTGCGAATGGTAAAGCCCGCCGCCCGTTCCTCCGCCGCAGCAAATGCGCACCGTCAGCGAACAGCCGTAGCCTCCCGCGCTGCGATAGCGAATTTTCGATGCCTGCTGCACGATCGATTCCATCGCTGGCGTGATGAAGTCCGCAAACTGGATTTCTGCAATCGGCCGCAGCCCCACCATCGAAGCTCCTACCGCCGATGCGATAATGTTTCCTTCAGCGAGCGGTGTATCCAATACGCGTTCCTCGCCGAATTTGTCGTAGAGCCCCGCCGTGGCCTTGAACACGCCGCCGGAAAGCCCGATGTCTTCGCCCATCACGAAGACGCGCTCGTCGCGCTCCATCTCCTGCGCCATCGCTTCCGTGATGGCTTCAATCATTGTCAGAGTACGTGCCATGTTTTCGCGGTCCCCTTTATTCCTGCGCCCAGATGTGATCCTTCAGCTCAGAAGCGTCCGGATACGGGCTCTGTTCGGCGAATTCCACCGCCTCGTTGATTTCCTGCGTGACTGTCTTTGCGATTTTGTCCTTCAATTCATCGGTGAGGAGTTTCTTGTCACGGAGAACTTTTTCGAAGAGCACCAGCGGATCGCGCTTCTTCCACGATTCGACTTCTTCTTTGGTGCGGTATTTCGCCGGATCGATCTCCGAATGCCCGTACCATCGGTACGTCTTGCATTCGATGAACGTTGGCCCTTCGCCCGAGCGTGCTCGCGCAATCGCCTTCGTCGCCACATCGTAAACGGCCATCACGTCGTTGCCGTCCACGGAAACGCCCGGGAATCCATAGGCCTTCGCGCGATCGGAAAGATTCGTCAGCGCCGTCTGCAGCCGCAACGGCACGGATTCCGCCCACAGATTGTTCTGGCAAACGTAAATAATCGGCAAGCGGTGCACGCCCGCGAAATTCAGCGCCTCATGAAAGCCGCCGAGGCTCGTCGCGCCGTCGCCAAAAAACGAGACGACCACCGTATCGCGCCCCAATCTCTTCAAGCCAAAAGCGACTCCCGTGCCAACCGCGAGCTGTCCCGCGATGCTGCTGGCCGGCGTGATCGTGTGGATTGGCGGATAGCCCATGTGTGCCGGAGTCGATTTCCCGCGGTCCGGGCTGGTCGCTTTGCCGAAAAGCTGCGCGAAGCACAGTTTCAATGGCGCGCCCTTGATGATGTTCGAGGTCCAATCGCGATGCGAGGGCGCAATCCAATCATCTTCGCGCAAGCTGTATGCTGCGCCAACCTCCGCCGCTTCCTGGCCTACACCTGAGTAAAAATTTCCCGCGTATTTGCCCTGACGAAAGAGGATGCGCGCTTTTTCGTCGCACATCCGGCACTTCACCAGCATTTGGTACAGTCCCACCATTAATTCACGGCCGTTCTCGCCCTTTTCGACTTCGAGTTCGGCCACGGCCCGGCCACTTTTGGATGCCATTGCTTCTCCTATCGGCCCTTAGTTCGGATTGAAATTAGAATCGTACTATAACACGAATCATTCGCGATAAGGCCGCAGTATAGTTACTGTGACGCTGATTTCCGGCCTCGCGTTTCCCGCGATTCTGATTTCGTTTCGGCCAAATCACTGGCAAAAAGCCGCAGTTCGTGCCTTGCGAGCTTATTCACAAGGCCTCGATCGGCCTCCAGAAAGTCCAGTGCCGGCAATTTTCCTGGCTCGACCCATCCGATGTTTTCGAAAACCTGATTCTCGATCATTTTCGATTCCAGCTGCGCAGCGAAAAAAATCAGCTCGACCTCATCGTGCATCTCGGAATATTTGTGTCGCGCGCGATAAATCTCTGCGCCGACCGTCGCACCGACGTTTAGTTCTTCGCGAAGTTCGCGTTCCAGCGCTGTCCGCGGCGTTTCTCCCTCCTGCACTTTGCCGCCCGGAAATTCCCATTTCAGCGGAAACTTGCCCTTGCGGCTGCGCTGGCAGGCCAGCACACGTCCATCGGAAATGACAATCGCGGCCACGACTACCACGGCGGATCATCCTGCGCCGTGCACGTCGCGAACGTAAACGCGTAGCATTCCAGCCCCGCCTCGCGCGCGACCAGTTGCAGCAATTTCTGTTTCATCCCTGGATTGCGCACCAGGTTATACATTCGCGGCGAATCGACGGCGACAATCGTCCGTCCCGCCTTATCGCGTTTCACATCTTCGCCCATTTCATTTTCCGCAAGCGATTCACCGCCGTGCAGAAGCTCAAGCGTTAGCGGCTGCCCGTTCGGCGCTGCCACGAGATTCACTTCCTTGCCCGTGTAAAAAAGCAGCACGGAAGAAGGCGCACCTCCGCCAGGTACGGACCGCGCCATTTCCTCGCTGCTCATCCATGGCCCGGAGAGATAAATTGCATCCGCATCAATCTTCTCCGGCAGCTTGTAGTCGCCCGCGGCGCTCTCATTCGCGCGCAGGAAACCCGATTCATTGCCCAGTTTCCCGCGCTTGTTTCCAAAATAAAGTTCCGGCGTCGAGTTGTAGCAAACGGCTCCCGGCCTATCCGTGTCGCGAACTGGATCCATCACAGCAGGGAACCGCGCCGCCGGATTCACTTCACGCAGCAGGGTCTGAATGGCTTCTTCGGTCGCGCCATAATCGCCTTCGCCAAAATGGAAAAATCGGATGTAGCCGTCCTTGTCGATCAGGTATTTCGCCGGCCAGTAGCGGTTCGCGTATGCGTGCCAGATCGCATAGCCATTGTCGAGCACCACAGGATATCGAATCCCGAATCTCTCCACCGCCGCGCGCACGAATTTTTCGTTCGCCGTAAACGAAAACTCCGGCGTATGCACGCCGATGATCGTCAGGCCCAGCGGCGCATATCGCGCGTGCCATTCCGCAAGGTAGGGCAGCGTGCGCAGGCAATTCGCGCACGTGTAGTCCCAGAAATCGACGAGGACCACCCGCCCGCGCAATCCGCGCAGTTCCAGCGGCTCCGAATTCAGCCACGTCGCGCCAATTTCCGGCGCATGCACTTTCCCCTTTTCAATTTCCATGTTCAGCTTTCATCGGCTTCGCCGTGCGTGGCCTCGTTTCTTTCCGGCTCTTCTCTCTCGAACACGGCTCAGTTCCGGATGCAGCAATCGCAGCAATTCCTCCGCGCCGCACGCCAGTGGCGGCCCGGGCGTGTTCAGCAATTCGTCGCGCACCGCGAAAACGCGCCGTTTGCGAACTGCCGGTACATCCTGCCAGAGCGGATTTGCCAGCGCCTGTTCCGGTTTCGACTTGCCGCCCGTGGCCGTCCATGCCAGGACAATCACATCAGGCTGTGCTCGCGCCACTTCTTCGTCCGACACTTTCTGTCCCGCTGGAGTGACCATTGTCCCGCCCGCGATCTCCACGAGCTCCGCCACCCACGGCGGGGAACTGATTCGTGGATGCGGCCATGCTTCGCAGTAAACGCGTGGCCGCGCCTTCGTCTTCTTCGCGATTGCCGTGACTTTCTCAAATCGCCGCCGCATTTCGCGCACTAACGCGCCAGCGTGCCTGCTCGCTCCTGCCACGCTTCCCAGCGCGTGGATATCTGCCTCGACGTCGGCCAAACTGCGCGGATTCAATGCGAGGAAGGGAATGGGCAGCGCCAAAATCTTCTGGACGGTTTCCGTCTTAAACGGCACTGAGCCGACAATCAGCGTCGGTCGCAGCTTCATCAGCGCGCTAAGGTCGCTATCCGGGTCAAGAGACCAGCAGTCTCCCAGTTCCGGCAGATCCTTCACATCGGCGACGTCTTTGCACCAGTGGCTCACCGCCACCAGGTTTCTTCGCGCCCCCAGAGCAAGCAGAATGGAGGTCACGCTCGGCGCCAGCGACACAATTCGCGTCCGAAACCCAT
Source organism: Candidatus Acidiferrales bacterium (assembly GCA_035934015.1). Lineage (NCBI taxonomy): Bacteria > Pseudomonadati > Acidobacteriota > Terriglobia > Candidatus Acidiferrales > Candidatus Acidiferrales bacterium. Next base: position 281,143 of record DASYYH010000011.1, on the reverse strand, counting down.
TTGCAGTCGTTGTCATTGCGAGACTTTGATTCTATCGGCCTCGCCGCGTCGGTACAACCTCGGCTTTCGATTGACTTCCTCTTCGCGCGGTGCCAACATCCGCGACACGAGATATTCCCCATGACGTCTCACGAAAGGAGACACCATGCCTCATTACCTGATTCAAGTCAGTTACACGGAGCAAGCGTGGCAGGCCCTCATCAAGAATCCGCACGACCGCATTGAAGCGGTTCGTCCGGCCATTGAAAATCTCGGTGGGAAAATTCAGGAAGGCTGGTTCGCATTTGGCGATTGCGACGTCGTATGTATTGCTGAATTGCCGAATAATGTCGCTGCAGCCGCAATTTCCATCGCCTTCGCTGCGGGAGGCTCTTGCAAGAACGTCAAAACCACGCCGCTCATGTCCACAGCCGAAGGAGTCGAAGCACTCAAGAAGGCCGCGCGAGTTGGTTATCGATCCGCTACCGCTGGCGCCTGACAAGAATCTCATCGCAGAAAAAAAGGGCCTGCACCGTTTGAGGTAGCAGGCCCTTTTCACTTGCGTCGTTCAGCCGAGAACCCCCGATTCTCGGACGCTCGGCGCGCTGATTAATTTGATTGTGGCTTCGCTGTCTTTTTCGCTGCCGCAGGCCGGTGCGTCTTGTGCATCGGCTCTTCCGGCGCCGTCATGCCGCTCTCGGCTTCCCGGACTTTGCTCAGGCTCGGCTTCGGTACCTGAAATAGGATCCGTGCCTCCGGAGCGCCATTCGGGTAATACTTTGTGGACTCCTGGCCCGTCGGTTGCAGAATGATGTCCACGCGCCGGTTGTACGCCAGCCACGTGTCGCGATCGCGATGCATCATCCACTTCTGCGGCGCAGCCGGGTCTTGCTGCTGCAGTTGTGTGACTTCGCTGCGGTCAAGCTGCCGCTCTTTGCCTTCCGCGCGCGTCTCGATCTTGTCCGCGGAGATTCCCTGCGAAACGAGGTAGTCACGCACGCGATCCGCGCGCCTCTGGCTGAGCGCCTCGTTATAGGGTGAAGATCCGCGCACATCCGCGTGTCCCACTACAACCAGTCTCGCCGTGTCGTCATAGTCCAAATATTTCTTGAATGTCGCCGCCACGGTATCCAGTGATTGTTCTTCGCTCTTCACCAGTCCGACATCCGGATGTTCTTTCACCGGATACGCCGTCGAATAGAAGACGCTCTGGAGCGTCACCACCGGCATCGGCTCGATCGATCCCGTAATGTGCAGCGTGGCCGTTTGCGTCGCGCTGCCGCCGCAAACGTTCGTCGCCGTCATCGTGTAGGTTTGGTTCTCATCAATCGGCCCGATGCTCTGCTGTTTCGGTAGCGCCGTAATCGTCTGGCTGCCGCTGGTTTGCACGCTCCCAATCGGATCGATGCTCACCTGGCTGGCGTTCGAGGACGTCCAGCTCAGCGTCGCCGTTCCATCCTCTTTCACCTTGTCTCCGATCTTGTGATATTTCACTTCCGTTGGATTCAGGGTGAGCGTTGCTGTCGGCTGGATGTTTACATTGATCGTCTGGCTATTTGTCACAATGCCGCCGGGCCCGGACGCCGAGAAGTTATAGGTCGTCGTCTTCGTCGGGCTGACGGTCTTGCTTCCGCTCGCATCCACTTTGCCGATTTCGCTGATATTCACGTCCACGGCATCCGTCGAGTTCCACGTCAATTGCGCGGAGTCGCCGCAATTGATTTGCGTCTTGTCTGCCGAGAATGAACCGCTCACCGGCGCGACGGCCACAGTCGAACTGGCCATTCCCGCCTTGAACCGCGGCTGCGCTCCGAGCGTGTTGCCTTGTTTCCAATTCTTGGTCTTGCTCGTGCCGTTATGCAAATTTATGGTCACTTGTTTCCCGGCCGCGACGTTGACCTGGCCGGACCACACCGTCTGCCCATTGCGCGTCACGTCGATCTGATACGTTCCCGGGTGAACGAGCAGCCTCTGGTGCCACAACCAATTCCAGTCGAACTCATCGACGTGTCCGACAAAGTATTCTGGTGTTTTCCCATTCAGCAAAACCGCAGCTGCCCGGTCGCCTTGCAATTCGATATCCCCGAACGGCCCGGACACATCGCCGCCCGCCTTTTGCAGCGTAACGCTCAGGTTCGTGGTTTTTCCTTGCACAACATCCACTTCCTGAGTCTGCGACGTATAGCCGTAGTTGTAGACCCCGATCGTATGTTTTCCTGCTGTCAGGTTGATCGTTCGGCTGCCCTGACGTATTGCATTCCCATCCACAAAGATATAAGCCTGATTCGGACTTACCTTGATTTTCAGCTTCCCGTCCTGAGCAAATGCCGGTACTGCGGAGATGAGCGCCAACAACATCACCAAAGCAGGAACGAGAGCGAGAGCTTTTGACTTCGTCATCTTGAATAGACTCCTTCTGGGGATCCGTTCAGATTTGCCCCAATTTATAGGATGCGTCCGGGGCCGAGGGTGGGCGAAAGCTAATTAGACTCTTTCGGGGGATTAGCAGTCAAGTAATTTAACTTGGCCGCATCGGACCACTCAGAATTCTCTTGTTCTTGACCTAAAGAATCCAAAATCAAGCTCGCGTATTACCAAGCCGGCAACTCGCCTCAGTCCCCCAAGAATTCGACCACTGTCGCCCGTTTCTTCATTGCGTCCTGAATCTCCCGCGTTGCGCCAGGCTTCCCTAGAGGGGAGAAGCTTTTGCATAATGCCTTGGATGCAGTTTTGCCGAAACTGAACATTGTCCGCTCTGGCGACGTCTTGTCCCAATATCGGACACTTACACATATCCCACGGCGCGGCTCTCTGCCTAAATCATTACAGGCATTCATCTTCGGCCGCTTGGATTTGGACGTTTGTTTGCCACTAGAATCTGTAAGTCGCGGAGGTGAGTCCAGTGAGAACGTTCATTCAGGATCTGCGTTACGGCTTTCGCGTCCTGCGAAAATCTCCAGGCTTTTCCATCATCGCCATTCTCACGCTGGCGCTCGGCATTGGCGCAAATTCCACGATTTTCAGTTGGATCAATTCCACAATCCTCAATCCAATTCCCGGTGTGAAGCATGCCAGCCAGTGGATCGCCGTCACCATCGACGCCGGGCGCAACCCCAATCCTCTCTCTTATCCCGATTACGCAGACCTTCGCGACCGCAATGGCACTCTCTCTGGTCTTGTCGCGTTCACCAACACAACGATGAGCCTCACCGCCAACGGCAAACCCGAACGCCGTTGGGGCATTTTGGCATCAGCGAATTATTTCGACGCCTTGGGAGTTCGTCCCATCCTCGGGCGCGGCTTTCTGCCCTCCGAAGACACCAAGCCCGGCGGCGCCCCCGTCGTTGTCATCAGCTATCGTCTCTGGCAAACGCACTTCGGTGGCGATCCTTCCGTCATCGGCCGCACCATTGAGCTCGATCGTCATCCTCTGCAAATTGTCGGCGTCGCGCCGCGCGGCTTTGTCGGCACGCAAACTGGCCTCAGTTATGACTTGTGGGTGCCGCTCATGCAGGTCGCCGATTTCTACAGCAGCACTACCGCCGATTTTCTTCTCCATGATCGCGGCACCAACTGGCTTATTTGCGTCGCTCATCTGAAGCGCGGCGTTACTGCGGACCGCGCCCAGGCCGATCTCAACGTCCTCATGCACGGAATTGCGGCGCAGTATCCCAAGCAGCATCAGGGCAACATCGACATTCTTGCCAGTCCGTTGTGGCGCGCGCCCTTTGGCGCGAATTATTATCTCCACACGATTTTGTTCCTTCTGCTGGCCATCTCCGGAGTGGTGCTTCTTCTCGCCTGCGCCAATGTCGCAAATCTCTTGCTCGTGCGCTCCGTCGCGCGACGCCGCGAAATGGCTATTCGTCTCTCCATCGGCGCCACGCGCTGGCGGCTTGTTCGCCAGTTGCTCGCCGAAAGCTTCATTCTCGCCTTCTGCGGCGGCTGCGTCGCCATGTTGTTCACGCTGTGGACCGCCGGCACGCTCGGCGATTTTCTGCCGCCCGTCGCGGAGATTCCGCTCAGCATGACCGTGAATGCGGACCGCACCGTCCTCCTTGCCACGCTGGTCATTTCGATTTTCACCGGCATCATTTTCGGCATTCTGCCCGCATTTCGCTCCTCAAGCCTTCAGCCTGCGAGCGTTCTGAAGGAAGAAGCGAGCAGCGCTTCCGGCGGAATGCATAGAGCGCGCCTCTCGAGCTTCCTCGTTGTTACGCAAATCGCCATGTCGCTCTTGCTCCTCGTCTGCGCTGGACTTTTCATTCGCAGCGTCCGTCAGGCGCAGCAATTCAATCCCGGCTTCAACCCCCACAATGTCTTGCTCTACGACTACGATCTCTCCGGCCTCGGCTACGACAAAACTTCCGGCACTCAATTTCATCGCCAGCTCTACGGCAAGCTCCAGGCCATTCCCGGCGCCGTATCCGCCACCATCGCCGGCTGGATTCCCCTCGGTTTCGCTCAATCCTCCTACGCCATTCAGGTCGAAGGCTACGTTCCGCAGCCTCACGAATCCATGAACGTTCAGTACGCGGATGTGGGGCCAAACTATCTGCGAACCATGCAAACCCCTCTGCTCGCTGGCCGCGAATTCACTCCTGCCGATATCAGCAGTTCGCAGTCCGTCGCAATCGTCAACGAAACATTCGCGCATCGTTATTGGCCGCACAGCGAACCTATCGGCGAAAAGCTTCAGGCTGGCGGAACGTGGTATGCCGTCGTTGGTGTCGCTCAGGACAGCGACTACATCAGCATTGGCCAGAAACCGCAGCCCTTCATGTATCTCCCGATCTTTCAGGACTACGACCGCCACGTCGCCATTTACGTGCGCGTTGCCGGTGACCCTCTCGCCTTCGTCACGCCTGTTCAAAATGCTGTGCGTTCGCTGGATGCCGACTTGCCGCTATTTGATCTGACCACTCTCGATTCCCGCATTCAGCTCAACACCACCACGCAGCGCCTTGCCGGTGTTTTCGTTGGCGGGTTCGGAGCTCTCGCTCTTGTGCTTGCCGGGATAGGGATCTACGGCGTTCTTGCGTACACTACGCGCCAGCGCACCCACGAGATCGGCATCCGCATGGCGCTCGGCGCCGAACCGCGCGACGTCTTGCGTCTTGTCCTGCGCCAGGGATTGGAGCTTGCTCTGATCGGCCTCGCTGTCGGACTGGCCGCGTCCTTTGCCCTCACGCGCGCGCTTTCGAACGAGCTTTTCGGCATCAGCGCCACCGATCCGCTCACATTCGCAGCCGTTGCGATTCTCCTGCTCGGCGTCGCGCTTTTCGCTTGTTACATTCCCGCGCGCCGCGCCATGAAAGTCGATCCGATGGTTGCCTTACGGTATGAGTAAGTTTGCTCAAGTCAAGTCGATCCCATGCCTGCCTGCCGCAGGCAGGGTCGGGTTGCGCTATGAATAAGCGCTCGATTTTCCGATTTTGTATTTGCTGTTGTAACCGGTCGTCGGCGGTCGGCTTCTATAATCTCTTTCGGAGAATGTTATGACAACACTCTGGCAGGATTTGCGCTATGCCTTTCGAGTTCTTATCAAGTCTCCCGGTTTCACGTTGATTGCCGTCCTCACTCTCGCTCTCGGCATCGGTGCCAACACCGCCATCTTCACCGTCGTCAACGGCGTTTTGCTCCAACCCCTCCCTTATCCCCAGCCGCAGCAACTCGTCCAACTTCACGAAACCTTGACCCTTTCGGGAAAGGGCCTTGGCACGGCCTCCGGCCCCGATTTCGATGATTGGCGCGCACAGAGTCGCTCTTTCTCCGGCCTCGCCGCCTATTTCGAGGATGGCCTGAATCTCACTGGCTCCGGCGAGCCGCAGCGCCTTCGCAACATGGAAGTTTCTGCTGACTTCTTCGGCCTGCTCGACGCTCAACCGGCCCTCGGACGATTGTTTAACAGCAGTGACTTCAATGCCGGTGCGCGCGTTGCGGTACTAAGCAACGGCCTCTGGCATCGCGTCTTCGGTGCAGACCCGAACATTGTGGGGAAAACTTTGGAACTCAGTGGCGAGGTTTATACCGTCGCAGGCGTCACTTCCCCCAGCTTTGCTCCCGTTCAGGACGAAGAACTCTGGACGTCGCTCACTCCGGATAATCCGCTTGTCCAGGATCGTGGCAGCCATGCCTTGGAAGTGATTGGCAGGCTTAAACTGGGCGTCTCGCTTGCCGCGGCCTCTGCGGACATGGACACCATCGGCGCGCGTCTCCGGAAGCAATATCCCGACACAAATGCCAAGCGCGGCATTCGCACGGATTCGCTTCAAGACCTTCGCGTTCGCAATATTCGTCCGGCACTCCTAACCCTTCTTGCTGCCGTCGGCTTCGTACTCCTTATCGCTTGCGTGAACGTTGCCAATCTCTTGCTCGCGCGCGGGACCACGCGGCGCAAGGAGATGGCTCTTCGCGCCGCCCTGGGTGCGGGCCGTGGCCGCATCATGCGTCAATTGCTCACAGAAAGTGTCGTGCTGGCCATCGTCGGTGCCGCTTTGGGACTTGCCTTCGCGTATAGCGCCACTCCTGCGCTCCTTTCCATCGCGCCCGCAAACATGCTCCAAACCGCCGGCTCGATTCACATTGGCTCGCGCATCCTGCTCTTTACCGCGGCGCTCTCGTTGCTCACCGGCCTGCTCTTCGGCCTCGTGCCCGCTCTCCACTCTGGTCGCGTCGATTTGGGCGCCACTTTGAAGGAGGCCGGAGAACGCTCCGGCTCCGCAGGCGGCATGTCGCGCTTCAAGAGCTTCCTCGTCGCTTTTGAAATCGCCACTGCTATGTTGCTCCTTATCGGAGGAGGCCTGATGCTCCGTTCCTTCTCCTCGCTTCTCCATGTTGCGCCCGGATTCGATCCTCACAACGTCCTCACCATGGAGCTGTATCTTCCAAGCACCACCGTGGCTCAGGTTCCCACGCGCCTCGCTTCGATTCACGAAATGCTCGGCCACATCAAGGCGCTTCCAGGCGTCGTCTCTGCCAGCAGCATTGTGTACCTCCCGTTTTCTGGTCTGAACATTAATGGTGACTTTAAGATTCAGGGTCGGCCCATGCCCAAGCCCGGAGACAATCAGGTAGCGGAATGGCGCCTCGTCAGCGCCGGCTATCTCACCACCATGCACGTTCCCATTCTTCGCGGCCGTGATCTCTCCGATAGCGACGACGCAAGCGGCGTTCTCGTTGCTGTTGTCAATCGCGCGTTCGCAGAAGAGTACTTTCCCAATCAGGACCCCATCGGCCAAAGCGTCAATCTTTGGGATGGAGTTCACCCCTGGCTCCGCATCGTCGGTGTCGCTGGCGACGAGCGTCAGTTCGGTCCTACAGAACCTCCGCGCCCATCCGTCTACGTCTGCATGAGCGCAATGAATCCATCGGACGCCGCTCAGTTTCTTCCCGGCTTGCCGATCAGCTTGGTCGTGCGCACCGAAGCAGCTCCGGCGAACTCCGCGAAGCCCGTCGTTTCCGCGATTCATACGGTGGATTCCCAGATTCCGGTCTCGAGGACCATTCCGTTCGAAGATCTGATCTCCCAATCCCTTTCCCAGCCGCGTTTGGCCGCGACTCTCCTTGGTGTTTTCGCCGCCCTCGCGCTTATCCTCGCCGCCGTCGGGCTGTACGGAGTGATGGCCTACGTTGTCACCCAGCGCACGCGCGAGATCGGCATTCGCGTTGCGCTCGGCGCGCAACAAAAAGATGTTCTGCATCTCGTCTTGGGGCAGGGGGCAAAACTCGTTGGCGTCGGCGTCGCGGCAGGAATCGTTGCCGCGCTCGGTCTGACGCGCCTGATGTCCAGCTTGCTGTTCGGCGTCTCAGCTGCGGACCCGGCCACATTTATTCTCGTGGCTGTCGTGCTCGCCGCCGTCGCGCTTTTCGCTTGTTACATTCCCGCGCGCCGCGCCATGCGCACGGATCCTATGGTCGCGCTTCGCTATGAATAGTCGGCGCTCATTTTGGAATGTAAAGGAGACAGATTTTTCGCGCGTTGCTTTTGGCGTCGTGATTACATTTGAACTCTTTGTTCGTCTAACTTGGCGAGGTACACAAAACATCCAATGAACACACTCTGGCAGGATTTGCGCTACGCATTTCGCATTCTCATCAAGTCTCCCGGCTTCACCATCGTTGCCGTTCTCACTCTCGCTCTCGGCATCGGCGCCAATACCGCGATCTTCAGTCTCATCGATGCCGTCATGCTCAAATCCTTGCCCGTGAAAAATCCTCAGCAGCTCGCCCTCTTCCAATGGGACGACAACAAATGGCCGCCGCAGTTCGGCCAGACAGGCTGGGATTCCAAGTACTCATTTTCCTATCCCACGTTTGAAGAATTCCGCCAGCAGAACAAATTGTTTTCCGGCATTTTCGCGTGGGCACCGCTCGGCTTCAACGCCCAGAACACCACGGTCGGCATCAATGGCCAGCCCACTCTCGCCAATGGCATGATGGTCTCGGGAGAATTCTTCTCCACGCTCGGCGTCGCTCCTCTTCTCGGTCGCGGCATCAACGAATCCGACGAAAACCCCGGCGCGCCGCACGTCGCCGTCGTCAGTTACGCCTATTGGACGCGCCAGTTCGCCCAGAGCGCCTCGATTCTTGGCCAGGACGTTACTTTGAATGGCATCCCTTTTTCCATTGTCGGTGTCACGCCGCCAACGTTTTACGGCGTTCAAATCGGAATCGAGCCTGATCTTTGGGTGCCCTTTGACGATAAGCCCGAAATGCGTCCTTGGAGCAGCCCGCCCGGCGGTGGCGCCACTTCCGTCTTCGCTGCGCCTAATTGGCTTTGTGTAAACGTCATGGGTCGTCTGCAAAATGGCGTGACGCGCGCTCAGGCGCAGAGCGGCCTCGACGCGTTATTCCATCAAATCGTCACCGCGAATTGGCACCCGGACAAACCCGACCAGGTCCCGCACATGTCCCTGGCTTCCGCCACGCAGGGCCTGCCCCAGTTGCAACAAAGCACCGGACAGCCGCTCTACGTTCTCATGTTCGCCGTCGGACTCGTCCTTTTGATCGCCTGCGCGAACGTCGCAACTTTGCTCCTCGCGCGCGCCACGGGCCGGAAGAAAGAAATCAGCGTGCGTCTGGCTGTAGGCGCTTCGCGCGCTCGTCTGATTCGCCAGTTGATCACCGAAAGCGTCTTGATGTCCGTTCTCGGCGGCGCGTTGGGATTGCTTTTCGCTTCCTCCGGAACACGCGCTTTGGTTGCGCTTATGTCCGGCGGTGGCACTCCGATGGTCTTGGATACCGGCACGGATCTGAAAGTACTCCTCTTCACGCTGGTCGCAGCAATCCTCACCGGAGTCATCTTCGGTCTCGCCCCCGCGTTTCGTATCACGCGCGTCGAGCTGGCATCCGCCATGAAAGACAGCGCCGCAAACATCACCGATGTGCGCGATAAGCATCGCCTCGGCAAATCGCTGATTGTCGCGCAGGTTGCCGCCTCTCTCGTCCTCATGGTCGGCGCGGGTCTTTTCGTTCGTACCCTCATCAACTTTGAAAACAACAATTTCGGTTTCAACCAGCGGAATTTGTTGAGCTTTGCCCTGGATCCGACTCGCGCGGGCTATCACGATGCTCGCTTGGTCAATTTCTATTCGCAGTTGCTGGATCGCATCCAGTCCATCCCTGGCGTCAAAGCCGCCACTTTGATGGAATATGCTCCCTTCAACGGCTGGTCCAATAATAATTCCGTGTACGCCGAAGGCACCGCGCCAAAATCCGATAACCCTATCATTCGCTCGCAACACATCGGCCCGGACTTCTTTCGCACCATGGGCATTCCCATCATTCTGGGCCGGGGCATCCTGCCGAGCGATACAGCGGCCTCGCCCATCATCGCGGTTGTCGACGAAACCTTCGCCAAGAAATTTTTCCCTGGGGAAAATCCCGTCGGTCACCGCTTCAGCAGAGGTTTGAAGTTCGATCCTCAGCACACGATTGAAATCGTCGGCGTGGCCAGGCCCGCGGAGTTGACCGACCCGCGCTCCGAGCCCCTCCCCAAGGCCTATTATGCTTACGCACAGAGTCCTAAGACTCTCGACATGATGTTCTTCGAAGTTCGCACCCAGGGCCCGCCGTCAACAGTGATCTCCGAGCTTCGAGACGCCGTGCGCCAGGCCGATCCCGCCCTGCCTCTTATGGATCTGAAAACGCAAACCGAGGAAACCAGCGAGGCTCTCTCTCAGGAGCGCCTCTTTGCCCAGCTCACCTCCGTTTTTGGCTTGCTGGCTCTCACGCTCGCCATGATCGGCCTTTACGGCACCATGGCATATTCCGTCACGCGCAAGACGCACGAAATTGGTATTCGCATGGCCCTGGGCGCCAAACCCGCCGACGTTCTCCGCATAGTCATCCGCCAGGGCATCACGCTGACTTTGATTGGCCTTGCAATTGGTGTCGTCGCCGCGCTTGGGGTCACGCGTTTGGTCGCGAGCCTGACTTTCGGCGTGAAATCCTACGATCCTTTGACCTTTGTCGCCGTCGCCGCGGTTCTCGTCGCTGTCGCGCTCTTTGCCTGTTATATTCCCGCGCGCCGCGCCATGAAAGTCGACCCCATCGTCGCGCTGAGGTATGAGTAGAACGCCGTTGGGCGATTACGAATTCGCGCCAGGCGCGCTTGCCCGCCGAAGCCTGTGTTTAGCGAAGGCGGGCCGATCCTATGCCTGCCTGCCGCAGGCAGGGTCGCCTCGCGCTACGAGTGACGCCTTGTAACGTATGAAACTCGTCTTTGAAGCCACGCATCACGGAAGCATCTTGCCGCCGATGCCGCGTTGAATCTCCGCGCTCGCTTTGCCATACTTCTTGTGATGCACTCTGCTGCTGTCGTCGATCATTTCAAGAATCCTCGCAACGCCGGCGATCTCCCTGATGCCACCGCTGCAGTGGACGTCTCGAATCCCGTTTGCGGCGACGTTCTTCGCCTCTCTGTTCGCGTCGACGCCGGCAAAATCTCTGCCGTGCGTTTCAAAGCTCAGGGCTGTGTCGCGACCGTCGCTTCCGCTTCCGCGCTCACCGAGCTCCTCATCGGAAAATCTCTCAATGAAGCTTGGGCCGTCACCGCCGCAAAAATCTCCGACTCGCTCGGCGGCCTGCCCCCGGCCACATTTCACGGAGCGCAGCTTGCCTCCGACGCTCTCGTCGCCCTCTTCGCCAAATTGAAGTAGAGTCGGCCGCGTTCGCACGTTCGTACCTCTCATTTTCGTGCTGTAGGTGTTGCGCAGACTCTTCAGATGCCTGCGTACCAGGCGTAGCCACCTTCTGGCTCGAACGAACCCAGTCCGTTCCTGAACTTCTTGATGTCGTCGATGACGGTTAAATGCGTAATGAACTTGACGCTCTTGTAGCCAAGCTGTCGTGGGACACGCATGCGCAGCGGGCCGCCACTGCCCACTGGGAGATCCTTCCCATTCATCCCATAGGTGAGAAAAGTCTGAGGATGCGTCGCTTCGTCCATATCGAGGCTGTCCCACCATTGCGGATCCATCGAAAAATAGACCACGTATTTGGCCTGCGGGCGAACTATTGTCGTATTCAGGATGTCAGAGAGCCGCGCGCCAATCCACTCGGCTACGTAGGACCAGCCTTCTTCGCAGGCGACTTCGGTAATCTGGCTGCGGCGTGGAAAGCTCCGGATTTGGTCAAGCGAAAACGAGGCGGGCCGCTCCACCAGGCCGTCCACGGTCAGCCGCCAGTCTGCGAATCCGCCAGCCTGCAGGCGCTTGAAAGCGTCACTCGGCGGAGCAATTTCGTTCGCGAAGGGGCGCTTCGAAATCATGCTCGCGGGGAACTCGCGCGCCAGAGAGTGGCGCCCCAGCAGGCGTTGGAAAGCATAGTTCAGCGTTTCACCTGGGCCATAGATTCCCCTGTGGTCCGGCGGAATCAAGCCGTACTTTTCCGCCAGCTTGGCGGCTGCGTCCAGACCGCTTGCTCCTGCTGCCAATGCGAGTCCACCCAGAATCAACTTACGCCGTGAGACCTTTGTCATGTGTGCTCCTCACCTGCGTCTGCTCGTCCGGTGACCATCGCTCGCGTGCGGCTCCGGAATCCAGCCAGAGAAATCATCGCAATGTGCACCACCAAAAACAGGGCGAGAACAATGGAAACAAAGAAGTGAATCGTGCGAGCGGATTGCCGGCCGCCCAGGAGAATGACCGACGACGGAAACGCTGCAGTAAATGTTGGAGACATTGCCAGGCCAGTCCAGATCACCAGAGGGAACAAAACAAAGATCACAAAAAGATACGAAAGCCTCTGGAGTATGTTGTAGGACCACGCTTCGTGTTCAAGCGGCCGCCGGAACCGCAGATGGTTGAGGATTGTTGCCCATAGACTTCGCCAGGAAAGATCAGACTTGGCCGGCAGCAAGTTTTTCCGGAGATGCCCGGAGAAAATACCAAACAGCACGTACAGCAAGCCAGTGAAGAACACGAGCCACGCAGCTTCGAAGTGCAGCGCGCGGCTCCAGCCATTCTGGTCCGGCAGGACGTAGTTGTAACCCGTCGGGACCATATCTCTCGAGGAGGGGATGGGGATTTGAAATAACGGCTTGGTCAAATCGTTTCCCGTCTCGCCCCAGTAGAAGCGCGGATGAGAAATCAGAATTTCAATGCCGGTGAGGAGCAGGGCAAAGAAGCCTAGCGTGATAATCCAGTGAGTGATCCGCACAACTGCAGAATGGCGCATACGAGCAGGAACCTCCGAGGCCGAGACGGGGCTTATCAGTCTCGTCTTTGCGGATCAATCCACTGCGCGACCGCACGGGAAGCCCAATTCACTTCGCTCCTCAACGGCTTTGTGATTCTACCGCAGCTGAGCGAAATCTGGTCCAGCAATCAAGGGCCCAAATGTAACATTCGCCTCGCGGCAGAGGATTGTCCTTCTGAGCAGTGCGGTTGTGGCATTCCAGGTCGTCGAATTGGGAATTACAAGTGGATTGACTCTCGCGACATAGTGGCCGGAGCGACTCTGGCTAGGCCGAGGTCTAGGATGCGAAGCGGCGCTCGAGCATGAACGCAGCACAAGTCACGATCGCGACAATAATCCACATGATGGACGCTGAGATTCTCCAAATCCCGCTGGCGTTCAGCGCAAAAACGAGTGCCACCAAAAGAAAGAACGGCGCCGTGATCACGCAATGAAAAGTTCGGTTCCGCGCAAAATTCGCCACGCACGCGAGCCCCAGCGCCGCAAAGAGCGTTGCGAGGCCGTATTTTGGCAAGTGCAGCCAGTAAATCGCTGCCAATCCTGCCGCATAAAAAACCGCGAACGCGCAACCCCAAAAGCACATCGCGCGCCACGACGAGCAGCAAAATTGTTTCGAGGCGATTGCGCTCCGTTGGGTCATGGTTGCGCCATGCTAATACGCAAACCTTTGCGATGTCACGCACTCTAGCCTGAGGAACTCGGCCGCTCCGGCAGCGGACAGAACTTCCCGTGCGAAAATCCTGCCGCCTCGACGCCAAACGCTCGGTTGAACCGCGCGCGATAATTCTCCCACCCAATCGCCGCCGTCAGTTCCACGATCTGCCGCTCCGAAAAATCCCGCCTCAGCGCCGCGAAGAGTTCATCGCTCACGTTCGCCGGCGTCCGCGTCAGCGCCGCAGTCAGCCGCAGAACGTTTTTCTCTGTCTCCGTGAAATGCGCGCTTGGTTCGAATTGCGCCAGATCCAGAAGCTGTTCTTCCGTAATTCCATTTCTTTTTCTGCCGACGGCAGAATGGATGTCAATTCAAAACGGGCACCCCACCATCATCGCCGTTTTCAGCATCGCCAGCCGCCGCAGCCGCGGCAATAGCTCACCTTTGGCTTCTGAATATTTCGTCATGCGCGTCCACTGCCGCAGCAACCGCGGATCATGCGCCAGAATCTTCGTCGTTTCCGAAACCTGTCCCAGCCGCCGTTTCATGGCCCAGTAAATCAGCCGAACGTGCCACGGCGCGTCTTTTGCTTCCACTCCATTCATGCGAGGCATGCGAGCACTCCTCTTTCTTAATGTCGCGCCAAATGCGGCACGTTACGTTGGATTCGCAATTCGCCGCAGAGATTCAGGCTCGTTCAAATTCAGCAACACACCTTCTTCTTCCACCGCAACTTCAATCACATCTCCATCGTGTGCACGTACCACGGCTCGCGCGCCAATTTCTTCCGGTGCATTCAGCAATTCGCTGTAAAGCGCGCTCGAAAAAATCACTGGATGCCCGCGCCGTCCGCGAAATGTCGGAATCACGACGCGATTTTTCGCTCCATCGAATGCATCCATCAGCTGCGCGATCACGCGCTCCGAAATCAGCGGATGATCCACCAGGCAAACGAGCATTCCCTCCGTCGCGCCTGCCGGCAAGCTGCGTATCGCTGCACGCAGCGACGAAAGCTGCCCGCGCTGCCACTCCTCATTCACCACGAGTTCTTCCGCGTCCAATTTCGCACGCGCGCGAATTTCTTCCGCGTGCGCACCCACAACGACGCGCAGAAGTCCCGCACGCGGATGCCGCGTCACATCGATTAAATGGCACAAGAATGTTTTCGTTGAATGCTGCTGCGAAGATTTCGCGGCGGCGGGCTTCGGCCCGGCATCCGATGGCTCTCGCGCTGCACGAGGCGCAAAATTTTCAGGGAAGGGAAGCAGCGCTTTCGGCTGGCCCATGCGCCGCGATTCGCCCGCCCCCAAAATCACAACGGCCAGCATGCTTCACTCGTGCTTCAGCGCGGGCACTTTGTCCAAACGCACCGCTTTGTGCGTCACGCCGGACGGCGCATTTCTGCGAATCGCAATCAGCTCCGCCGTCACGCTCACGGCGATTTCTTCCGGCGTCAGCGCGCCGATTTCCAATCCCACCGGCGCATGCACGCGCGCGAACTGTTTCGCGGCGATGCCTTGTTTCTCCAGTGCCTTGTAAACGGAGATCACTTTGCGTTTGCTGCCGATCATTCCGATGTAGCGCGCGTCTGTGCCGACGGCCCATTCGAGCACGCGCATATCGTCCTTGTGCCCGCGCGTCACAATCACGAGGTACGACGACGCGTTCGGCTTAACTTTTCCAAACGCCTCTTCGTACGTCGTGATCGCTTCTTCGGCCATCGGAAAGCGTTCCGCATTCGCGAAGCTCGCCCGGTCGTCGATCACCGTGATCGAAAATCCTGCCAGATGCGCCACGCGCGCCAGCGCCGTCGAGACGTGCCCGCCGCCGAACAAATATAGCTTCGGCTGCGGCAAAATCGGTTCGACGAAAATCTCCAGCGTCCCGCCGCAAATCAATCCCGCGTCGTATGCCGCCTCATTGTTCAAATTGAACGTCATCTTCCGCGGCGTCTCTTCGTGAATCGCTTCTTTCGCCGCGGCCCACACTTCCGCCTCGACGCATCCGCCGCCGACGGTGCCAGCAATCGAGCCGTCTTCGCGCACCAACATCCGCGAACTCTCATAGCTTGGGATCGAGCCGTTTGTGTGTACGATCGTCGCCAGCGCGCCGCGCTGCCCCGCGCGCCTCATCCGCACAATTTCTTCGAACAGATCCATCGTCGTCGCCTGATTCAGGTTACGGCGCGCCGCAGCCTGTGTCAATCGCCCCGCGGGCCGGCGCGACGCTTCAGCCCCGCCTGTCGTTGCATACCGATGCAGACGCGCGCGCGACCTACCCGTTTGTCCATTGACCGCCAGTGGCTTAACCTAGCGGCATGAACGAAATCGCGTTTGAGGTGATGCAAGAGGCCGACGGCGGATTTGTCGCTGAGTGTTTAAGCGACCCCATCTTTACTCAGGCAGACGACTGGGACGCTCTCAGGAAAAATGTGAAGGAAGCCGTCTCCGCATATTTTTTTGACCGCAAGCCAGCCCCTTCCGCGATTCGTCTCCTGAGATGCGCGCCCTAGGACCACAAAGCCGCCTCACATGGCTTTTTACATTTGGGTAGGGCTCGCGGCCATCCATCATTAATCAACCATAAATCTATCTTGTGTGTTACCCTCTGCGGCGCTCTATGACGACCGACGCCGAAGGGGTTGATCCTCCAGCCAAACAAGCTGCTCGCGAAGAACTGCGACGAAAACGGAAGATCATCCAGGAAATTTTGCACTTGGAGACAGTAGAGTTAGTGATGGCCGAATTGCAGTGGTTGGAAATTACAGAGAATTCGCCCGCCTGGAACGCAGCGCTCGCCGCTTGGCGTGAGTTCCACGCGAGAGATTTTTGAGATGGCGCTCAAGGCCGTCCCACTTGGCCTTCTGTTCCTCAGGAGAGAACTGAGACAAGTGCCCCTCGATGACTGCGAGCAGCTTCTCGGCCGGTGTCCTCGACTGCTTTTCGGTTTTTGGCATTTCTGCCACTCGCGCCATGAAATCTCCTGTTGCGAGAATGCGTATTGATTTCATCCTACACCTCGGACGTGGCGCGGTCAACGGCTACTGGCCGCGGATTGCCTCTACTTGCCACCGATATCCGGTAAAATTCGCTTTATCCCGAAGCTCTGCGCTCTTCCCGCGCTGCGATTTTCTTCTTGACTTTCTGTTAACTCTCTGATATACAGGTAGTGCGGCTGGAGATCAGCCAGACAATGCGCGCGGGAGAAGTGCATGGCCACCTTCGGGTGGCTTTTTTCGTTTAGGGGGATATGTCAAGAATGGCGCTGCAATTCATTCGAAAAACCCTGAAAGCCCCGTTTCCGCCCCGAAAATCCAATTCTAATCGCTTATTCTATGAAGAATTAGAAGTTGACCTAACTTACACAAAACAAAAGGAAGGAGGCCGTTCTAATCGCTGATTCTTTCGATTTTTTGAAAAATTTTGCGATTTCGGACAGTCGCGTCCATCGCATCAGGGCAGGCGGAATGACAAGGCTAGGTCTTACACCAGGCGCAGACCATGGGGCAGACGAAGGCGGCATAGCCCAGAGCTTCGAGTTCAACAGAGATGCGATGAGGGATTTCGTCGAGCGGCACGAGACCCTCAGCGGTGGGGACGCCGAGCTGGATGGCCTTGGGCAAAAGGCTGGCGTACGTGTCGGTGATGTATTGATGGATGTGCGAGTCCGGAGCGCCGTCCATGACGGCTTCGAAACGCATGTGCGGCAACGGCAGACCGGCTTTGGTGAAGACAGTGTGAAGACGCAAGCCGAGATCGAGATGAGCGCCAGTCCGGCGGAGCGTTTCGATGACGCAGGAGCCGACGCGGCTGAGGACAGTTTCATTGGGCGGCATGGCTGCGAAGGAGGGTTCGAGAAAAGCGACGACGCCGCCCGGGCGAAGATGTTTGGCGAGAGCGGCGAGCGTGGCGCTGGGATCGGGTTGGTACATGAGGATGAAGCGGCCGACGATGGCGTCGATGGGTTCTTCCGGCGCGAAGTGAGAGACGTCGGAATTGATGAAAGAGATGTTGCGCAAGCCGGCGGCAGCGGCGCGTTCGCTGGCGTGCGCGATGGCGCTGGCGTCGACATCGAGGCCGATGACGCTGCCGGACTGGCCGACCATGCCGGCGAGCAGTATGCAGACGTCTCCGGCGCCGGAGCCGAGATCGAGAACGCGCATGCCGGGAACGATGCCCGCGTCGGTGAACGTGCGGCGTGTCATCGGCTCCATGAGCGCAGATTGGTGCGCGAGGCGGGCGTATTCCTGCTGCGTGCGGCCAAGGGCGTATTCGCTATGCGCTGCGCTCATCAAATGCCTCCGGGGAGAATTGTCGGGACGTGCGATCCTGCGCATACAGTAGCACCTTTTGCCTCCGCGCTCCGAAAAAAGCGCGGATTTGCGGTAAACTTCTGATTCGATTTTCCACGGAGAAAGCCGAATGAAAGCAGTCATTTTCACGCAGCACGGCGGGCCGGAAGTTCTAACGTACACGGACGTCGTCGAGCCAAAGCCGCGCGCCGATGAAGTTCTGGTGCGCGTCCGCGCCTGCGCACTCAATCATCTGGACCTGTGGATTCGCCGCGGCATCCCCGGCATTGCAATTCCGATGCCGCACATTAACGGGAGCGATATCGCAGGCGAAATCGCCGCGGCGGGCGAACTCGTCAGCGACATTCGCGCGGGCGAAAAAATTCTGCTGCAGCCGGGCGTCTCCTGCGGACGCTGCGCCGCGTGCCTTGCGGGCAACGACAACCTCTGCCGCAAATACACGCTGCTCGGCTATCTGGTCAATGGCGGCTACGCGGAATATGTTGTGGCGCCGGCGCGCAATGTGATGGCGATGCCTGCGGGACTTTCGTTCGAAGAAGCTGCGGCGATTCCGCTGGTTTTTCTCACGGCGTGGCACATGCTCGTCACGCGCGCGAAGCTGCAGGCCGGCGAAGACGTGCTCATCCTTGGCGGCGGAAGCGGAGTCGGGAGCGCAGGAATTCAAATCGCGAAGGTTCTCGGCGCGCGAGTGATCGCGACGGTCGGCAGCGAAGAAAAGGCCGAGAAGGCGCGCGCGCTAGGCGCGGATGACGTCATCATTCACACGAAGGAAAATTTTCAGGCGAAAGTGAAAGAGCTTACGGCGAAGCGCGGCGTTGATGTCGTGTTCGAGCACGTCGGCACAGCGACGTGGCCGCAAAGCATCGCGTCGCTCGCTGTGAATGGGCGGCTCGTCACGTGCGGCGCGACGACCGGGTTCGACGCGAAAATCGATCTGCGTTTTCTCTTCAGCCGCCATCTCTCGATTCTCGGTTCTTACATGGGCAGCAAAGCGGAACTTTTTCCTGTGCTCGAGCTTGTGGCGCGCAAGCTCGTTCATCCGGTCGTCGACAAAATTTTTCCGCTGGCGGAAGCGCGCGCGGCGCACGAACGGCTCGAATCGCGGGAGCAATTCGGCAAAATCGTTCTCAAGACCTAGGTACGAGCAGCCTTTGCGGGGCGGCGAAGTCGGCGGCGTCTTGTTTGATCGCGTCCCTAGCGGATTGAAGCCGCCGCGCGCGGCTTATTGCAATTCGCCAGGCATTCCGGCACAATCCATCGCAATCGGGCAGGTCGCCCAAGGCCCCAGCACAATCATCCATAATGAGAGCCGCGGGGAGGTGCATCTATGCGGGCGAAGCATTCGATTCTTCCGATTCTGGGAGTATTTTGTCTCGCGCTTGTCCTGGCAACGTTGTTTTCCTCGCGACCTCCGCTTGCCGCTCAAGGAACGCGAGCAGCGAGTGCTACGGCGGCGCAATCTGTCGATTTCCACGAGGAAGTGATCGCTCAAATCCCTGAGGGGACAGAAGTTAAGGAAATTATAGAGGCAGGCGACCATGTCGCCTGGATACAGAAAAAGGGCAATCTTTGGACCGTTGTACTCGACGGCCAGACGCAAGGGCCGGCCTTCGAGCGCATCGACTTCTTGCGTTTCAGCTCCGATGGTGCACATCTCGCTTTTTTCGGCAAACGCGATGGCAAGTGGATTCTCATCATGGAGAGCCAGGAGCGTTCTCCGAGCTATACGTATCACACAGATGTTGCTTTCCAGCCGAAGGGGAATTCCTTCGCTTATTCGGCTTGTACGGAAAAAAAGAAGTGCCAGCTTGTGGTTGATGGAAAACAAACCGGCGCGGAATACGAAGACATCAGTTATCCGCAATACAGCGATGACGGCAAGCGGCTCGCGTACTTTGGCAAAAAACACGGCAAGAAATGGAAATGGGTCGCCGTTGTTGACGGCAAAGAGACAGGCCCCGATCTCAGCGGCGTAGACTTCCGGGAATGGGGTTTCAGTGCGCACACAAACCGCTTCTACGCTGCTGTCTTGCCTGTCGGGGCCAACTGGACCTATTTGGTGGATGATGCCACGGGCCCCAGCTTCGTGACCCTCAGCCCCATTGCCTTCAGCGCCGGCGATGAACACTTTGTCTATGGCGGCGCAACCAGCCGCGGTGGATTGAAGAAGCAAGGGGTCACGGGAACAGTCGTTCTGGATGGGAAACCGGGATCCAGCTATGAGGGAAGCGGGATGCAGGGTGCCTGGACACTCCTCTTGAATTATTCACAAGTCATGGTCTCTGGAACGCGTGATCTGGACGCTGGTTTCCAGGGCATTTCGAATCCCAAATTCAATTCCAGCGGAAAGCTCGTTTACGCGCTGCGCAACGGAAAAGGCGACATTGTGGTCATGAACGGAGAGCAGACTGGGCCTTCCTTCGATGACGTTGTAAGCGATCTGGTCTTGACAGAAGACGAACAGCATATTGCATACGTCGCGCGCCGCGGGACTGATTTCGTCGAAGTCCGCGACAATCAGCCCGGCAAGACGTTCCCCATTGACGCCAAGTTCGGAGGCATTGGTTGGATGTGGTTATCCACCGACGCGAGTCATCTGGCTTACGAAATCATTCGCGGCGGAAATACATACAACTCCGGCGGCACGGCGCGCGCTCGGCGCACGGTCATCATTGATGGTCAGCCAGGCACGGAATACAACGCCTTCGATATTTCGCTCGTGCGGTTCACCAAGAACGGGAAACACTATTTCTATCGCGTCATTGGCGCCGACGGCAGCCGGACGCTGATGGTTATCGATGGTAAGGAAAGCAAGCTATATGACTTCCAGACGCTGGGCCGGTTTTCTTCCGACGAAAAGAGCGTTGCTTTCGTCGCCAAAGACTCTTCCCGCATCGTTCGCGTGACGGCCTCGCTGCCAGAGTGAGCGCCGCCGTAGCGGCGCGGTCATGCGCGCTCGCCGCGCGCGAGGCGTTCGGCAGGGTTATCTTGCGCGTTTGAGAGCTCACCTCTTGTTCGCAGGCAGCATTTGAGGCGGTACGACGTGACTCTGGTCACGCGGAGGCGTGACTCCCGTCGTTGCGTTCGTTGGAGAACGCTGCCAGCATTGCAATTGAAGTGCATGCCGTAGACGGCAGAGCCGGAAAGGAGTTATGGCGATGCCAGCTAACCTTCCTTTTGATCCTGCTTACTGCATTGAAGATTGCCCGCGCTGCGACCGCTGT
The DNA here is from genome assembly GCA_035934015.1 of Candidatus Acidiferrales bacterium. NCBI lineage: Bacteria > Pseudomonadati > Acidobacteriota > Terriglobia > Candidatus Acidiferrales > Candidatus Acidiferrales bacterium. The sequence continues at coordinate 260,274 of DASYYH010000011.1, read as the reverse complement.
CCGCATTTCTCACCACGCCGCCAGCACATGGAGGCCATGATCCAGCAATACGAGCTGGAACGACTGCGTTACGAAACCGATTGCTTGCCCATGCCTCCGATCACAGCCGCGCAATGGCACGAACTGGCCCAGCGCGTGCTGGCAATGTAGCCGCCGCTCTCGCCAAAATCCTGACGTCGGGGATTTTTACGGGGGACAGTTTTCTCTGCATTCGGTAACGGGCGCGCAGGTTGTGCGTTCTGCCCGAGCGGCAATTCATTGCTGCGCTTTGCCGCCCATTTACATTAGCGCGTGCGCCGTGCGAAAATAGGCTGACTACGGAGGAGACTCGCCGATGGCCGTGGAGCTTGCGAAGGGCGTGACGCTGGAAACGCCGGAAGAAGCCACCAACTTCCTGAAGAAAGAAGGAATCCTTTTCGCGCAGCTCGACCGGCTGGTGAACTGGGCGCGGCGCAGCTCGATTTGGCCGATGTCGTTCGGGCTGGCGTGCTGTGCGATTGAGATGATGTGCTTCGCGGCGTCGCGCTTCGACGTGGCGCGATTCGGCGCGGAAGTGTTTCGCGGCTCGCCGCGGCAATCGGACCTGATGATTATCGCCGGGCGCGTCTCGCAGAAAATGGCGCCGGTGATTCGGCAGCTCTACGATCAAATGCCCGAGCCGAAATGGGTGATTTCAATGGGCGTGTGCGCGACCTCCGGCGGCGTCTTCAATAATTACGCCATCGTGCAGGGAGTGAATCAGGCGATTCCCGTGGATGTGTACGTTCCCGGCTGCCCGCCGCGGCCGGAAATGCTGCTTTACGCGCTACTGCAATTGCAGAAGAAAATCGACGGCGAGCGCGGCAGCTTCCTCGAAGCGATCAACACCGGCAAGAATCGCAATCCCGGCAACGCGCTAGGCATCACCATCAACAATTGATTTCGCGCCACGCGACGCAATTTTTCCTCGCACAGAACAACGCAGAGCATGATTTGATTTTTTCGGGCGCTGCGAATTAAGCGCAGGATTCGTTTTTCTTGTGCGCAACGGGCGATTCGAAAACTTCGGCGTCGCCGCCGGACCATTTCACTTTGCTTCCCGGATTCATCTGCTCGCGGCGAACGTAGCCCATACCGATCACGGCGCCGAATTTCGGCGAACGCGCCGCGCGCGTCACTAACCCGATTTCTGATTTATGTTCCGCGTCACGTTCGTTGGGGTCTTCCGGCAGCGGCGCGAAGAGCGGTTCGCCCGCGTGCGGAATTGCGTCGCCGACGAAACGCAGCATCACGCGGCGGCGCTGAATTTGCCCGCGCGAGCGCACGCGCTCGACAATTTCCTGACCGGTGTAGCAGCCCTTCGTGTAACTGATGTGCGTCGATTCGAGCGCGGCTTGATGCGGGATTTGATTTTCGTCGAAGTCCGCGCCGTACCACGCGACGCCTTCTTCCAATCGCAAAATATTCAACGCTTCGTAGCCGACTGGCCCGCCTTTTTGTGCGCGCGCCGCTTCGAGCAGTGCGTTCCAGAGTGCGGGGAGATTTTCGCGCAGCGCGAGCAAATCCGCGGCGGGAATTTCTCCGCAGGAGTGGCGAATGATGCGGCAGGGAATTCCGGCGACGGATTTTTCGGTGTGCGCGAATTCGGGAAGGGAATCGAAATCGAGGCCGCAGAGTTCACGCAGCGCAACGGGAACCTGTGGGCCTTCCAGCGCGAGCGTGCCGAATTTGTCGGTGCAATCTTCAAGCGTGACGTCGTCCATGATAATGAATTTGTCGAACGTTTCGATGAGACGTGCGCGAATCATGGCGTGAGAGATCACGAGAAAGCGATCCTCGAGCGCGAGCGTTTCGACTTCAGCGAGAATGCGGCCCTGCGGACTGAGCAGAAGCGAAATATCGCCGCGGCCGGGTAAAAGATCGCGAATGTTGCCGGTAAGCATGGCGTTCAAATAGCGCACGCGATCATTTCCGGCGAAGGAAAGCACGGCGTGGAAATTTGTGTCGATCAAGCCGACGGATTCGCGCGCGAATTTGTACTCGCGCTGCGCATCACCGTAATTTGCAGGCAGCACGCAGCCGAAGTATTCAGCGAAATGGGCGCCGAGCTTTTCGTGTTCGGCCCGGAGGAGAGTTTCGATGGCGATGTGGATCGAGGTCACAAGGCAATTCTAGCAGATGGAGGGCGATGCGGTGCGCCATTGAGCGCAGAGAAAACCGCTATCTTCGGCGGGTGAAGCGCCGAAAAGGAAGGACACAGTGTTCTGTTCTCGAGCGGCAAAATGGGCTGCCGTACCGTGACCGAGGATGCCAATCGCTGCGGGGCTAAGCGCGGGGAACGCGCTATTCCGAAGGAGCGCGCAACGTTGCTTGCCGCGTCCATTTTGGTCATGGCCGTGGAAGCGCCGGAAAACTATAAATTCTCCTGGATGAAACGCGGACTCAGGTGCACGTCGACTTGTACGAGCGGCGAATCACCCACGGCCTTGAAGCTGTGGACCTCGCCTGCTTTAATGACAAAAATGTCTCCAGCGGCGCCCTCAAAGGTTTTGCCGTTGACCGTCCAGACTCCGCGGCCTTCGCGGATGAATTGAATCTCATCATAGGGATGCCTGTGCGGGCCTGGCCCCAAACCGGGCTTTCCATGGAACAGGAACACCGAAACACCCGTTTCGCCCTGCTCAGCGCCGACAAACTCATACGAACTCCCAACAAAAGGCAGGTTCTCTTGCCGCACGTGATGCATCGTCGTCAGTCCTCCTGACAGATTGGATGAGAGTTGATGCGGTCAGGTTCCGGGAGCGGCGGACGGAGAGTTCATTCAAATCAGCTGGAATGGCGCTCCAGGCGCCTATTCATAGCGAAGAGCGATCATGGGATCGGCTTTCATCGCGCGGCTGCGCGGGCCTGCTATACTCAAAGAAAATGGCACACGCGAACGCACAAACAGATGCACTGATTCACGAAATCATTCCGGTGGGGATGCTGGAATGCAACTGTCAAATTGTGGGGGATCCGCGGACGCGCGAAGCGATCGTGATCGATCCCGGCGACGAAGTGGAGCGCATTCTGGCGGCGCTGGCGAAGCATCATTTGAAAGTGCAGGCGATTGTGAGCACGCACGCGCATATCGATCACGTCGGCGGGCTGAAGAGATTACATGACGCGACTGGCACGCCTGTGTTCATGAACGAAGGCGACCTGGAAATGTACCGCGCCATGGATTTGCAGGCGCAATTTTTGGGCGTGGCCCCTCCACCGCTGGTGAAAATTGATCATTTGCTTGCGGAAGGGGATACGGTTCGCTGGGGAAATTACAAGGCGCAAGTGCTGCACACGCCGGGGCATTCGCCGGGGAGCATTAGCTTGTATTTGCCGGTTTCTTTGGATGAAGAGAGCGGGCGAATTATCCGTCCGGGTGAAGCAATACGAGGAGGGACACCGCTGGCATATCGCGGCGGCGACGCGCCCTGGTTGTTTGCCGGCGACACGCTTTTTGCCGGGTCGATTGGGCGCACGGATTTGTGGGGCGGCTCGTATCCGGAAATTATGCGCTCGATTCATACGAAGCTGCTGGCGCTGCCGGAAGAGACGATTGTATTTCCCGGGCACGGGCCGGCGACGATACTGGCAGAAGAGCGCGAGACGAATCCTTTCCTGAATTCACGCTGACGTTGCTTTCTACTGCGCTGCGGAATCGCGGAGGAGGACGATGTCGGATTGCGTGTTGACGCGAAGGATGGCGAGCGTTTTGCCGTCCGGCGACCAACCACCCCCAGCGATAGTGCCGGAAGTGAAATGGGTAATCTGGCGACCGGGAGAACCGTCAAGCGGTTGAACCCACAAGTTCGACACTCCATTTTCCGTGATGGGATACGCGAGCGCCTTACCGTCCGGCGTAAATACGACGACACCGGAAACCCGCGGGTCGGGTTTAAGAGTACGATGCGGCGGATTCGGTCCTGCATTGAGATCCACAATATCGAGGTTCATTTGGCCGGGCGGCCGTTCGGAGAAAAAGGGTAGTTCCTTTCCGTCCGGCGAGAGCCCGGCTATTGGCGCGGCGATGAACTCCTTGGGAATGACTGTTCCCGGTACCGGTTCCGGTTTTCCGCCATCCGCAGAGAGCTGCATGATGCGGTCGATGATTTTATCGAAGTAGTACACAACCTTCCCATCGAGCGAACACGCGAGATTCCCGGTGAGGCCGACGCTCGAGAGCAACAAGGGGTTGGAACCATCGGGGTCGACGCGCCAAATGTTGTTTCGATTTGTACCATTGTGGAAATCCCAACTGACGACGAGATGCTTGCTTCCGCAACGGCTGACCGCAAGTATTTTGGCTGCGGAGTCGCTCAGCAGAGTGGTGCGGTTGCTGCCATCTACGCTCATGCGGAAGAGATTTGTACCATTCCCGATGAGGAGCTCGCCATCGGCGGCCCACGCAGCGGTCACGATATTGGGTACTTGCACCGGCGCTTCAGCGGGAGATGCATCCTTTGTTCCGCTCGCAGGAAGCAGATTCAGTGCGAGCGTGGTCTTCACTTGAACAGTGGCGATCATTTTGCCGTCGGAGGAAAGCGTCAGAGTGGTGTAGTTGTTGGTGTCGCGCGTGATGGCGTGGAACGCTTCGCCGGGATATACAACATATCCAATTTGCTTATGCGCGTAGTCTGGACGGGCTCCGTACAGCACAGCGAAACCACGCCCATCGGGCAGCCAATGGATATCGAATATCACTTTGTCCGCGAACGGAGGCAGCGTGCTGTTCTTTCCGCTGGCCACGTCGAACAATCCAATCGTGGTATTTTGCGGCGTCACATAAGCGATTTTCGTTCCATCGGGCGACCAGGTAGGCGTCGAGACAGGCGAGAGGCCAGTCTCGATGACCAGGACTTTCTCATCGCTGCCGTCGGGATTGGCGCTGAGCATGCGATATTGGCCGACGACGGGATCATTCGCGCGAAGATAAGCAATGCGCTTTCCGTCAGGTGAAAAGGTGATGTCGGTATCCACATCGGTAGCGATTTGCTGGGGCGTCCCGCCGAGAACTGGTGCGCGAAAAAGATTGAAGGCTGTGCCGGTTTGATCAATTCCCTCGCGAAAATAGATGTAATTGCCGTCGGGCGAGAAGGCAAGACTTCGATATGCGGCAAAAGACGGGGGAATGATCTGCGTGTCGCTGTTTGTGGGCACGTTGCGCAGCCAAAGGCTGGCTTTGCCGTTTTCGTCCTGCACGCTGAGGATGTATTTGCCGTCAGGAGAAATCGCGGCGAGTTGCGCTTCGCCGGTGCTAGTGACTTGCGTCACGGTGAAATTCTGGAAGGGAACGGCGGGGGCGCGGTTCAGGAAGGCGTAAATACCGTACGCCGTCCCTCCGGCGAGAATCAGAATGACAATGACCGTGGCGGCGAGGCCGAATTTATGTTCGCGCGCGACGACGGCGACGGCGGAAGAGCCGGCAGCGTGCGCTGAGCTTGCCGAAGCGACACTCGCAATAGTGGGAGTTGACGTGCCCGTTTGGATGGTGGATTGCGAGGCGGAAGAGCGGCCGGAATCGGTGTCGCGCTTCAGGCGTTTGAGGTCGGCGCGGAGTTCGGCGGCGGATTGGCAACGAACGTTGCGATCTTTTTCGAGCGCCTTGTTGATGATGCGTTCGAGGTCGGGCGGAATATTTGGATTCAGGCGCAGGAGCGGCGCGGGAGCGCGATTCAAGATTGCATCGTGAAGAATCGCCGTTGTGTTTCCGTTGAAGGGCATGTGGCCGGTGGCCATTTCATAGAGCACAGCGCCGAAGGAAAATAGATCGGTACGGGCATCGAGCTCTTCACCGCGCGCCTGTTCGGGCGACATGTAGGCGACGGTACCGACCGTTGCACCGGGACTGGTCAGATGCTCATCGAGATTGTCTCTGGTCGCTTGCGTCATGCCGTGACCGGCGCGTGCACCTTCCATGACCTTCGCCAGACCGAAATCGAGGACTTTGGCGTGGCCACGCACAGTGATGAAAATATTCGCGGGCTTGATGTCGCGATGAATGATGTTGTGCGAATGCGCTGCATCGAGCGCGCTGGCGATTTCGATGCCCCACTCGAGGACCAAGTCGAGGGGCAGAGGCTTTCCTTCGATGCGGTGCTTCAGCGTGCTGCCTTCGAGGAATTGCATGGCCAGGAATGGCTGGCCGTTGCTTTCGCCGATTTCGTAAATCGTGCAGATGTTGGGATCATCGAGCGCGGACGCGGCGCGAGCTTCGCGACGGAGGCGCTCGAGCGCGGAAGAGTCACGGCCCGCTTCAGCGGGAAGGAATTTCAGAGCGACCATGCGGCCGAGGTTGATGTCCTCGGCTTTATAAACCACGCCCATGCCGCCACCGCCGAGCTTCTCGATGATGCGGTAGTGCGAGATTGTTTGTCCGATGAGTGAGTCTTTTTCGGGCATGCTGGGCTTGTGGCTCGCACCAGTTTTTGCGTGCGCGCGGCATTGTATTGACGTTGGAGGTTCAAGTCAACGCGGGGAGGCGCAGTGGCATGGGCAAAGAGTTCAGGCGCAGCCGGCTTCACGAGAGTTGCGCTGAGCGCGGAGCAATTCCATGACGCTTTGGATCAACTGCTTGGCGTTTTGCAATTCGGTGGTGATGAGGCGAATGTCCATCGCGGGCATATTGGGATTGCCAGAGCTGTGGCAGTAAACGCCGTGCTGGCCGACGAGCACCATGGCGTTGGTGATGCGATCGAGAGTGACGGCAAGGCGGCCACGCTGCGGGCCCATCATGGTTTCGTAATGCTCGAGTTCTTCGCGGTGGTCGTCAAAAGCGGTCATGCGTGGCGCTCCTTGGTTGTGCGCTGGGGTTCGCGCAACGAAATGCGAAGGACTACGGTAACCGTTTTGCGGAGGTGCAGCAACGCAATCCAGGAAATTTGGACTGACCCACCATAGGTCAATGCGGGCCATGGAGGTTGCGACACGCGAGCGATTGTAGTGCAGGATGTAGTGCCAAAGCGGTATTGCAAACGAGGAACTTTGCAGAGGCGCTTGCTTTACAGGTTTCGGAGCGGGCCAGATAATTGAGGGCGAACAGGCGGCGCCGCACGGGCAGGGTTCTTGGGGGCAACTCGCCGAGCAAGCATCCCGAGAGAGATTTCTTCATGCGGGGCATCGCCAGGGAACACATCCCGTGGCAAGGCGAAAAGCCGGATTGGCCAGCGAATGGCCACGGACGGCAGAAGTCGCATGCAGAAAGTCTTGAGGGGATCATGAGACGTTCAGATCTGGTGAACAACGCAGCGAAGGGAAAAACGCCACGGACGTCGCAAGTTGTGTTTGGGGAACGACAGCACTTGCTGCGCGTGCTCGATTCCGTGGAGCACAGCGCGCTGCCGCACGGGCGGCTGGAACAAGAGCGGCGAATGATCGAGCAACTGATTCACGCGCGCACGCAGGAATTGAATCGCATCAATTCTTCGTGGGACGAGAAAGTCGGGTTTGTGCTGAGCGCAGAAGTAAAACCGGAAATGCTCGACAAACTCTACCGGGATACGCCCGGCGAAGATTATTATCTGCTGCGACTGATCAGCGAGCATCCCAAGGCTTCGGCGAAAACGCTGCGGAGACTCGCAAAGCACCCTTACGCGGCGATCCGCGAAAACATCGCACGGCACCCCAGCGCCGACGCGGCGACGCTCACTTCTTTGAGCAAAGACCGCACGCAGCCGCTGTGGTATCTGGTGGCGTTCAATCCGAATGCGCCGTCGGGTTTGCGGCAGAAACTGCGCGAGCGGATGCGCAAGCTCGGCGAGAAGACAGCGACACAATAAACGTAATCATTGGCTCGCTCAGCGGCCTGAGGATGGGTCGGGCGACGTCGCGATATCCAAATCCACGAAAATATTCTGCATTCCTGCGGGTAATGGCGGGTAGCAATTGCCGTCAGCCGCGTATTGCGACACGCACGTACGCGTCAGATTTTTTCTTCGCGGCGACTGCGCGAATTGCCAGACTGCGGCGAAGGATATGCCGCTGCCGTGCGGCGAGAGATTTTTTGGGTAGAACGCGCAGCCGGGCGAAGGCGGGCAGGCGTCGTTGTAAACAAAAAAGACGATCTTGCGACTGCCGGCATGTTCGCGAATATCGTTGGCGGCGATGATTTGCGTTTGGCTTTCCTTTACGGGAATTCCCGAACAATAGACGCCGGCGCGATAAAGTGAAGCGTTGACGGCGTCAGCCCACGCATGAAGATAAACGCGCTGCTCAGGAAGCATGCGGCCGCCTTCTTCCTGATCGAGAAAAATAATTGCGCCCGCGGGGAAGCCTTCCTTTTCAGCAGCGGCGACAGCGGCTCGCGCGTCACGTGCGCCGAGAGATTCGGGGCTGCCGGAAGATTTTATTTGCCTGTCCGAGCGGCCATTGAAGAGCAGAAGAAACCCGAAGCCGTGAGAGCGCAAAATTTCGCGCTTGCCGAGCCATGAGTCGGAAGCTTCACCCGGCGGGGCGTCGAGCCAGTAGCCGGAAAAGAAGAATGTGCGGCGCAGAGCGTCGAGCGAGGCGTCGCCGGGGTAATCGTTGCGGTCGAAACCGAGGTAAGTATTGACGGAGACATCTTGAACCTGTGAAGGCACCGGCAGGACTTCGAGTGGACCGGACTCGGTGGGTACGAGCAGGAGCAGGCTACAAAGAGTTAAAACAAGGTTGAGCACAGGAGCCATCTCTTCTTTATTTCCTCTTGCGTTTCAACCCTGGACCGAGAAACAGCTTTGTAGTTGCGCCGCGCCTGCCTCTAAGAGTTGAAACCTTTGGAGATGAAGCCGCGTCGGAAGATTATCATGCCTCCGGCACGGACGCGGGGGTTGGCTACACGGAGCTGATTGCCGCGTGACGGTGCTGGATCTATCGGCGTATCTGGGACAAATTGCCGTTGGTTTCGCAACGGCGAACATTCTGATTGGGCTGATGATTTTTGGGAGATACAGCCCTGTGCGATATTGGCCGTACCGGCGCTTCGATGTTTTTTTGATTCATCGCTGGACCGGGTATGGGACGCTGGGATTTACACTGCTTCATCCTCTGCCGCTGCTGCTGAACGCGAATCCGCATTTTCGCTTGCTGGACATTGCCTTTCCGGTATGGTCGCCGGAGCAGCCGCTGGAAAACACGATTGGCGCCGTGGCGCTGTATCTTCTCGTCGTGATTGTGGTGACGTCGCTTTATCGAATCGAGCTGGGACGGCATCTGTGGAAGTTGCTTCACTATTTGACGTATCCGGCCGCGGCGGCGCTGTTTCTTCATGGACTGCTGACGAATCCGAATCTTAACGAGCAACCGGTGGACTATCTGGACGGGGGAAAGATTTTCGTAGAGATTTGCATGGTCATCATCGCGTGCGCGAGCGCGTGGAGGGTCCACTACGGAAGAAAGAAGCGGCTGGCGAAGCGCGTGCCCGCGTTGGGACAAGAGGTAGTGGGAGATTAAGAAAAGTTCAGATTCGACTGAAAATGTTCTGCCATGACTATCTTGCTGCATCCGATTGAAGATTTGCAGTCCAATCGTTTGCGGCGCGGCAGGAATCGACGCGAGTCCGTTCCGTGCGCGGCTGACTTACTCATACGTCAGGAAGCAAACGGCGCTGCTGGCTGTGTAGCTGCCATTTTTCATTTTTTACCGCGGGATTTGTCGAAGTCCACAAGTTGAGGCGGTGCGAGCCCTTTCAGGATACACTTGCCGCTGATTCTCCTGGAGTCTGAAGGATGGAGCGGCGAAGCGTGCGCGATTCCGGAAGAAAGCTCAGCGTAGAAATGGATCTGCTGATTTGCTGCGCGCGAAGGAATCTCGACACAGCCTGGAGTGAACGGCTCAGGTCTCTCCTCCAAGGCGCGATTGACTGGCCGGCGCTGATTTCCCTCGCGCACGAAAACGGCCTGCTTCCTTTGCTCTGTGAACACCTTCAGGAAGTTGACGCAGATTGCGTATCGGCGGAAGTCTTTTCACAATTACGCGAAGAAAACCAGCAAAACGCGCTACACGTGCTGCTCCTGAGCGCGGAGCTCGCGAGAATTGCCGACAACTTCGCGCAGAAAGAAATTCCGTTCGCTCCTTACAAAGGGCCAATGCTCGGTGTTCGTGCCTATGGGAATGCTGCGCTGCGGGAGTTTGACGACTTGGATATCGTTGTGCCGCAGCGCTGCATGGCCGCGGCGCATGATGAAATGATTGCGCTGGGCTATGCATCGAAGGTGGTGCGTGAGCGGTGCGCGACAGAGACCGCGCGGGAGATCCCCGGGGAATATGTTTTCGTTCACAGGGGGACCCGATCCATCGCCGAACTGCACACGGAGATGACGCTGCGGCACTTTCCTGCCCGTCCAGACGTGGAAGCGATGATCCAACGGGGCTGCAGAATTGTGATGAACGGGAGAGAAATACCTGCGTTTACGAGCGAAGACGAGTTGTTGATGCTTGCGGTTCACGGGGCGAAGGATTTCTGGACGCGGCTGATTTGGGTGGCGGATTTCGCGGAGGTCGCCAGCGGTTCGACATGTATTTCGTGGGGAAAAGCGCTCGCAGAGGCGCGCAGGCTGAAGCTGACACGCATGCTGATGCTCGCGGTGTGGCTGGCGCAGGAAATTCTTGAGGCGGAGCTGCCGAAAGAGATCGCTGCCTTGGCGAAAACAGGCCGAGGCGTGGCGCGAATCGGAGAGGGGATTCGCGCATGTTTTTTGGAGGGCAGGGAATTGCCGGAAGGCGTCTTGCAGAGATCGCGTTATCGTATTCGGATGACAGAATCTCTCAATGATGGATTGCGCTACTGGATGCGCCTCTCGACGGCTCCGGCAGAAGAGGATTGGAATATGGTCGACGTTCCGAAGCCGCTCGAACGGTCGTATTCATTATTGCGTCCGCTGCGCCTGTGGAGAAAATACAGATCGAGCGCGGCGCGAAGTTAGCGGCCATTGGCGCTTCGCGTTTGATGCGCTACAAGCCAAGGTTCAGGCCAAAACACATTGCGCCGTTCGTGATAACCTCCCGATGTCCTCCATGTTTGCCGACCGCACAAAGTGGAATCTTGAAAGCAACCGGCTGAGCGCAGCGTTGGCGAAACACCGCGCCGAGGGGAGACGGATCATCGACTTGACGATTTCGAATCCGACGGAATGCGGCTTCGAATACGACTGCGCGGCGATCTTGGATGCGTTTGGAAACAATTCAGCAATGCGCTATGAGCCGAACGCGCAAGGATTGGAGATCGCGCGGCGCGCTGTGGCGGGCTACTACGCCGAACGTGGCGACGAGGTCACGCCGAAGGATATGTTTTTGACCACGGGCACGAGCGAAGGCTACTCATTCGTTTTTCGACTGCTGTGCAATCCCGGCGACGAGGCGCTTGTCCCGACTCCGAGTTATCCGCTGCTCGATTTTCTTGCGGACATTCAGGACGTCAAGCTGATGCGGTATCCCCTTGTCTACGATCACGGCTGGCAAATTGATTTTCACGCGCTGGAGCGAGCCATCACTTCGCGCACGCGGGCCCTCGTTGTTGTTCACCCCAATAATCCGACAGGGCATTTTACAAAACAGGAAGAAATGTCGCGGCTGAATGAAATGTGCGCGCGACGTGAGATTGCGCTTATCGCCGACGAAGTGTTTCTAGATTTTGCCCTAAGGGAAAGACGCCACGTGAGCTTCGCAGCGAACGCGGCGGCGCTGACGTTTACGATGAGCGGGCTTTCCAAAATTTCCGGGCTGCCGCAGATGAAACTGGCTTGGCTGATCGTGAATGGACCGGCCCATTTGAAAACGCAGGCCGTCGCGCGGCTGGAAGTGATTGCGGACGCATATCTCTCGATGAATGCGCCGATTCAGCTCGCTGCTCCCGTTTTTCTCGCTCAGTGCAGTAACTTTCAAAAACAATTGATGGCTCGCGTGAAGGAAAATCTCGCGGAACTCGACCGGCAGCTGGCGGCGCAGAAGGCTTGCGCGAGGCTCGAAGTGGAGGGCGGATGGTACGCCGTGCTACGCGTGCCGGCGATGCGTTCGGATGAGGATTTGGCAATTGAGCTGCTAAATGCGAAGGAAGTCTTCGTTCATCCGGGGCACTTCTACGATTTTTCGAGCGACGGCTATCTGGTTGTGAGTTTGATTGCGCCTGCGCAGGAATTCGCCCGAGGGATGAAATTGCTGCTTGGCACTTTTTGATTTCGCGAACTTCAAATTCAGGAAACGATTCAGTTGAAGGCGTGTGGCAGAGCGAATATACTGCGCGCCTTGCCGGCGTGGTGGAAATGAAACATTTGCTTAGCCTTGTTTTCGAATGATGCATGGAGGATTTGCCATGATTTTCTCGAAAGCCAAGAAATGGTCCGTTGCGATGATGGTTTTGTTGCTGGCGTTTGCGCTGACGTCTCTGGCGACGCGCGGGCAGGAATCGGCGGCACGGACCAAAGACGGGAAGAAGTTGTTCGGAACGGACGCGGCATTGCGAGTGGCACGCGTTTTTTCGCCGCGGATTTCACCGGACGGGACTCGCGTGGCGTATCTCGTTTCGGAAACGAAGCTGGAGAAGAGCGAACCGGGAAAAACGACGACGCAACTGTGGGTTGTGCCTGCCGTGGGGCCGACCAGCGCAGCGCGGCAGTATACGCGAGGCGATAAGAGCGTCTCGAACGTCGTATGGTCGCCCGATGGGAAGATACTGGCGTTCACGATGGCGGCGGGGAAGGAAAAAGAAGCGGAGCCGCAGGTGTGGTTCATGTACGCCGACGGAGGCGAGCCGTGGCAGGTGACGAAGCACAAGTCCGGCGTTCACGGATTCGAATTCTCGCCGGATGGCAAGACGCTGCTTCTTGTGGCCACGAAACCGAAGGCTGCTGATGAGGAAAAGCGCGAGAAGGCCAAAGACGATGCAGTGGTTGTGGACCATGATTTCGAGATGGCGCAGCTCTGGACCTGGAATATCGCATCAGGCGATGAGAAGGAATTGACCGAGGGAGATTTTACCGTCAGCAATCCGCGATGGTCTCCCGATGGCACGCGCGTTACGTTCACGACGAATCCGACGCCACGGCTGGATGATATCAGTCTGCAAACGGCGTGGGTGCTTGATGTGGCGAGCGGACAGAAGCGAAAGCTAGTGGACAGCGCGGACTATACGCATACGGCGCGATGGTCGCTGGACGGGAAATGGATCGCGTACCTGAGCAGCCAGGGGCTGGACCTCTATCAGATGAACCTTTTTGTTGTGAGTGCGGATGGCGGGCAGCCGACGAAGCTGACCGGATCATTCGAGTTGAATGCCGGCACACCCGTTTGGGCGCCGGATGGAAAGACGATTTACTTCAGCACGGAAACGCGCGAGTCGGTGGAAATTTTTGCGGCTGATGTCGCTGGGGGAACCGTTCGACAGGTTACTGACAAGCCGGCGGTGATTAGTATCGATGAAATTAGTGCGAACGGACAAACGGCCGTTGGGACGTGGACGGATCCGAGCCATCCTGCCGAAGTGTTCCGTTCGGATTTGAATTTTTCTTCCATCGATCCGGTCACAAATCAGAATGCTTGGCTCGCGGACTATGCGCTGGGCAGCATGGAAGTCATTCAGTGGAAGAGCAGCAAAGACGGGATGATGATCGACGGGATCGTCACCAAGCCGGTGGATTTCGATGCCTCGCGAAAGTGGCCGTTGTTGCTGAATCCGCACGGCGGACCGACGGGCGCGTCTGTGCTAGCGTTTAATCCGTCCGAACAGATTATGGCGGCAAATGGCTATCTGGTTCTTGAGCCGAATTTCCGCGGATCTTCCGGACGCGGCGAAAAATTCGCCATGGCGAATCAAAACGACTGGGGCGGCGGAGATTACAAAGATGACATGAGCGGCGTCGACGCTGTGATCAGCCGCGGCTGGGCAGATCCGAATCGCATGGGCGCGTTCGGATGGTCCTACGGCGGATTCATGACCTACTGGATCGATACGCAAACGGATCGCTTCAAGGCTATTTCGCCGGGCGCGGGACTGCCGGACCTTTATTCGATGTATTCGCAGACCGATATCCACCGGTATCTCACAATGTTTTTTAACATGAAATCGCCGTGGGACAATTTTCAGGAATATTGGGATCATTCGCCGATGAAGTATGTCGAAGACGTGAAGACGCCGACGATGATTCTTCACGGGCAGGCGGACACGCGCGTGCCGATTCCGCAGGCGGAGGAATTTTACCGGGCGCTCTACGAGCGGCACGTGCCAGTGGAGTTTGTCACCTATCCGCGCGAGAACCACGGCTTTGTGGAAGCGCGGCACATCCAGGACCGCTGGCAGCGATATCTGGTTTTCTTCGGTAAATATCTGAACAATCCGCCAACGACGGAGCCAAAAGATGTGGTCGATCGCATGAGCAAGGATTTGCCCTAACGCAAGCCTTATCGCGCGTGCAGAAGATTATTGGACGATGACGGCCCGGCGAATGCGGTCTAGGCGCGGAAACTCTCGATCCAGGTAGCGGTTCCCTTCAGCGAACAACTGATCCTGATGGCCGGCGCGAATTCCGCCGCCGGATGTCTCCCCATACTCCGAATTCAGCGCGAGTGCTACGTTCAGGCCGGAAACTACGCGGCCAAACGGCTCGAAACCTTCTGCGTCATTTGTTTTCGAATTGTTGCGAAGATTGATGAATACCTCGGTCGAGCGGCCGTTCGGCACCGCAAAGGCAAAAGCGACCGTGCCGATGGCGTTGGGGATGCGCCAAGGATCGTCATGAATCGTCTGCGCGCGCCAGACGGCCGAGATTGCCGGATCGCCATTGATACCGAATTGCGCCCACTTTCCCTTGACGACACGAAAGAATCGCGAGTCGTCATAATAGCCGAAGCGAACGAGATTGTAGAACCGGTCGGCGCCGTGCGGCGCCCAATCGCGATGAACTTCGATGACAACGGGGCCCCTGCTCGTATCCAGGCGGACACGAAACAGCTCTGGAGCGCGCTGGTTCCACGCTCGCGCCCTGGGGTTCAGGAGCATTTCACGATTGGCAATCGGCAAAGCTTGCCCCGCGGCGACAAAGGGAAATGCGGCGCTCGCGAACGTTACAACGACCGCATGAGTGAGCGCTCGCCGGATTTGAGTGCGGATCATGGAAATGGTACGGAGGTTATATCAGATGGCCGGAATCGAACACCACGGACAAATCTCAAAACTGTGATCTGGCCACAACACGGCCATCCCGTGTCGGTTTATAGTCTGGACGCATCTGCGATCGGAAGTTTGCCACCTCGGGCAAACGAGAGTAAACTTCGTATCGGATTGCAACCGAATGTGATTTTCAGGCGTCACATAGCAACGTAAGGCTTGATTTAGACTCGAACGAATTGCAAAATTGAGAGAAATTGAAGAATAAGAGCCGAATTCGGGTTGCTGTTTTCACGGTACTCATGGCGGTGCTATTGGTGTTCTGCGCGACAGCCGGCGCCGTCTGGCATCATCACGCGTCTTCCAGCGCCGAGACTAGCTGCCCGATTTGCCATCTTGGACATCAGCCTTACCAGCGGTCAACAACTTCGCAATCCGCGCCGGTGCTTTTGGTTTCTGGATCAAAGCCAGTCTCGGATGAACCAAGCTTAATTTCGGGCCTTTTTTCTCGCCACATTTCGACCCGCGCTCCACCTTCCTGTCTCTAGTCTCCGTTTCTCTAATGTGACTGAGCGCATTGCGCTCGGCTACCCGCACATTTCTGCGGAGGAATTGCGATGCAATATCACGTATCTCGTTTGTTGGCACTGCTATTTGCTTTCCTGGGGGCGTCGGCACTGGCGCTGGGGCAATCGACGGAATCGCCGGTGAAGATTTCTCTCGATCAGGCAATTCAATTCGCTCTGGCGCACAACCATGCGCTGCAGGCGGCTCGGTCGACGATCGTCCAAAGCCAGGATGAGGAAATCACGGCGAATCTTCGGCCCAATCCTGTGCTGGGCGCGGACGTTGTCGGCCTTCCCATCAGACCCAGTGAATTCACGGCCAATAACATCGACCAGACGGAATTTGACGCCGGTGTTAGCTACCTTTTCGAACGAGGGAAGAAGCGCCAGAATCGTCTGAAGGCGGCACAGGATATCACCGCGCAAACCAAATCCATGGTTTCCGATAACGAAAGAAATTTGACTTTCAACGTCGCCTCGCAATTTACCGATGCCTTGCTCGCGGAGTCAGCGCTGAGCTTTGCCCAGCAGGATCTGGACAGTTTCCAAAAGACCGTGACCATCAGTGAAGCGCAGTTTAAGGCCGGAGCGATGAGCGAAGGAGACTTGCTCAAAATCAAGCTCCAACTTTTGCAGTTTCAAACGGATGTGACGACCGCGGAACTCGGCAAGCAACAGGCGCTCGCGGCGCTGCGCCAGCTTGTCGGCTTCGAATCCGTTCCCATGGACTACGACGTGGCGGGCCAGCTGAACTATCAAAAGGTGTCGGAAAATCTCGAAGGCCTTCAGGCGCTGGCGGTCAAAGATCGGCCGGACCTGCGCGCCGCCGAGCAGGGAATTACAGCCGCAAAGAGCCAATACCTGCTTGCAAAGGCCAACGGCAAACAGGACATCACCGGAACGCTCAACTACACGCACATCACGGGCTACGATTCGGTCTCCGCCATTTTCAGCATGCCTTTGCCTATTTTCGACCGCAATCAGGGCGAAATCGCGCGAACCAATGCGGCCATCCTACAGGCACAAGAAACCGCAGCGGAGGCTTCCGAACAGGTGATGACCGATGTGCGAACCGCTTACGAAACGGTGAAGACGAACGAAGAAACGCTTCAGATTTATCAATCGGGATACCTGGACCAGGCCAAGCAGTCGGTGACCATCAGTCAGTATGCGTACCAGCGCGGCGCGGCGAGCCTGCTTGATTTTCTCGACGCAGAGCGCAGCTATCGCGACACGGAGCTGGCCTATCGCCAGCAACTCGCCTCCTACATGCTTGCCCTCGAGCAATTACGGGAGGCAATCGGCACGAGGAACCTCCCATGAGGACGAAAAAGATGCGTTTACTCAATCCTTTGATCCTTGTCGTTAGTTTGGTGGCGCTGGCCTTCGGCGGATGCAGCTCGGGCAGCCACGAGTCGGCGGAGAAAATGACGTCGTTTACTGGTGCAAATGCTGGCGCGGAAGCGGCGCTGTTTTCCGTCCCGCAGGACCAGATGTCCCATGTGGAGATCGTCACCGTGACGGCTGCGCCGCTCACGCGCACACTGCGCCTCCCCGGGCAGGTTTCGTATAACGGCTTCCTCACGACTCCAGTGATCACCGCTGTCGGCGGGCCGGTCAGCCGCGTGCTCGTATTTCCGGGCCAGCACGTGAGCGCGGGAGAGCCGTTGCTGGAAATTGCCAGTCCAGATTATTCGCAATTGCGTGCCGCATTCCTGAAAGCCAGCGATACGTTCAATGTCGCCGACAAGAACTACAAGCGTGCCCAGGATCTTTACGCGCACCAAGCCATTGCCGAACAAGATCTGCTCCAGGCGGAATCGAACCGCACGCAAGCGCAAGCCGACATGAACGCGTCGGCACAAGCGCTGAGGATTCTCGGCATCACGAACCTCGATTCTCTTGCCACAGCCACAGCCACGGCCGAAATTCCTTTGCGTGCGCCGGTTTCCGGAGAAGTTGTCGAGCGCGACTGTTCTGTGGGGCAATTGCTCCAGGCGGGAACTACGCAGTGTTTCGTCCTCTCGGATATGAACAATGTGTGGGTGCTCGTGAATGTGTATCAAAATCAGCTGGCGTTTGTCCGGCAGGGAGACGAAGTCGCGGTTCAGACAGACGCATATCCCGATGTCTTCCATGGCAGAATTTCCTACATCTCACCTGGTCTCGATCCCAATACGCGGACGTCACAAGCGCGCATCGTCACCGAAAATCCGGGCGAAAAGCTGAAGAACCAAATGTATGTGACCGCGGCAGTGACGGCCGGGTTCGTGCCGAAGGCGATCACCGTGCCCGTCGCCGCAGTTCTGCGCAATTCCGAAAATCAGCCGTTCGTCTACGTGCAGGTAGGCGCAACGCAATTCGGCCGCCGCAACGTCACGATCGGTGAAACACAGGATGGCAAAGTAGAAATTCTGAGCGGATTGTCGGCAGGCGAAAAGGTGGTGGCGGATGGCAGCCTCTTCCTGCAATTCCAGAATTCGTTGCAAGGGTGACGCCCGATGATCCATCGCATAGTCCAATTCGCCCTTCGCCAGCGGTTCCTGGTTCTTCTGCTCGTTGTCGCGCTGGCCATTGCCGGCTCGATTTCTTTCCAGCGCATGCCTGTCGATGCTTATCCCGACCTTTCTCCGCCCATGGTCGAGCTGATCACGCAATGGCCGGGCCACGCGGCGGAAGAAGTCGAACGCCTGATCACGATTCCCATCGAAGTGGAGATGAATGGTGTGCCGCGCATGCGCGTGATGCGCTCGATCTCGCTGTATGGTCTTTCCGACGTCATCATGACGTTTGATGAAGGCACAGACGATTATTTTGCACGCGAAGTTGTGTTTGAAAGAATCTCCGACGTCAGCTTGCCAGCAGGCGTCAGCCCTTCCATGGCACCGCTTTCCAGCCCGAGCGATCTTGTGTATCGGTATGTCATCGAAAGCCCCGATCGAACGCCGCAAGAGCTGAAAACCTATGAAGACTGGGTGATTGAGCGCGCTTATAAATCCGTGCCCGGTGTAGCCGACGATTCCGGATTCGGCGGCACGGTCATGCAATACCAGGTGCTGCTCGATCCCGTGAAGCTTTACGGCTATCACCTCAGCGTTCCGCAGGTGCTCCAGCAACTCGCCAACAACAACGGCAACGCCGGCGGCGGATTTTATTCTCAAGGCGGGCAGTTTTACTACGTTCGCGGACTCGGCTTGATGCGTGACACGAAGGACATCGCCGACACAATCGTGGGCAGCCAGAACGGTGTGCCGGTGCGCATCGCAGACATCGGCCAGGTGGTCATCGGCCACGCGCCCCGGCTCGGCGAATTTGGGTTCATGAACAATGACGACGCCGTCGAAGGCGTGATTTTGATGCGCACGCACGAGCAGACGCAGAACGTGCTCAAAGGGGTCGAGGCGGAAACGAACGATCTCAATCAGCACGTCCTGCCGCCGGACGTCAAGATTCATCCGTTCTACGATCGCAGCGATTTGGTGAAATTGACGATCGATACGGTTGAAAACAATTTGTTGCGCGGCATGCTGCTCGTTTTTGTCGTGCTGCTTTTCTTTCTGGTAAGCGTTCGCGCGGCCGTCATTGTGGCGCTGACGATTCCTTTAGCCCTGCTTTTTTCCTTCATCTGCTTGCATGCCAAAGGCGTCGACGCGAACCTGCTTTCCATCGGCGCTATCGACTTTGGGATCATCATCGACGGCACGCTCGTGATGGTGGAGAACATCTATCGCGAGCTGGGCCTGCGCACCGGACAGAGCTACAAACTGAATGATGTGATCCTGGCAGCCTCCGCGGATGTCGACCGGCCGGTGTTCTATTCGATTGCTGTCATTATCGCCGGTTACATTCCGATTTACGCTCTGAGCGGAGCTTCCGGAAAATTGTTCCATCCTATGGCAGATACGATGTCCTTCGCCCTCCTCGGCGCTTTGCTTCTGACGCTGACGCTTGTTCCCGTTCTTTGCTCTTACTGGCTCAAAAATGTACGCGAACACGTGAATCGCCCATTTGAGGCGATGAAGACATTTTACGCGAGCCGGTTGGACTGGTGTTTGGATCATCCTGCTCCAACATTAATCACCGCTATTCTGATTTTTGGCGCCACGCTGTTTCTGGCGCCCTATATCGGCGGCGAATTCATGCCGCACCTGGACGAAGGTGCACTGTGGATTCGCGCAACAATGCCGTACACGATTTCGTTCGAGGAGGCCAGCAAGTTCTCGCCGCAAGTCCGGCATATTCTCATGCAATACCCGATGGTCACGCAGGTCGGTTCGGAGCTGGCGCGTCCAGATGACGGAACGGACCCGACCGGTTTTTTCAACGATGAGTTTTATGTCGGGCTGAAGCCGTATGGCGACAAGGCGTGGAAGCAGACATCCATTCGGAACAAAGAAGAGCTCACCGAGGACTTGCTGAACAAGCTCCATGCTTTTCCCGGTGTGATTTTCAATTTCACTCAGCCGGCGGAAGACGCTGTCGATGAAGCCTTGACCGGACTGAAGAGCTCTCTGGCCGTGAAAGTTTACGGGCCGGACCTCGATGTTCTCCAAGACAAAGCCATTCAGATCAAACGCACTCTCGAACACGTTACTGGTTTCACGGAACTCACCGTTGTGCGCGAATTGGGACAGCCGAGCCTTCTGATCGACGTGGACCGCAACCGCATCGCGCGATATGGAATCAACGTCGCGGATGTGGAGACGGTGATTCAAGCGGCGATTGGCGGGCAGGCCGCTACGCAAGTGATTCAGGGTGAAAAATTGTTCGACCTCGTCGTACGCATGGAGCCGCAGTTCCGTTCGAGCCCGAGCGAAATCGGCAACTTGCTCGTCGGAACTCCCTCGGGGCAACTCATTCCCTTGAGCCAGCTGGCAGATATCACAGTGGGCAGCGGCGCTTCATTTATTTATCGCGAGAATAATTCACGGTATATCGGCGTGCAGTACAGCATCGAAGGCCGCGATTTGGAGAGCGCGGTCCACGACGGGCAAGCTGCGGTGAACAAGGCTGTTTCGCTCCCCCCGGGTTATCGGCTGGCCTGGGGCGGCGAATACAGTGAATTTGTGGCAGCAAAAAAGCAGATGGATATCATCGGCCCGCTTGCGATTCTGCTGATTTTCTTTATCCTCTTCGCGCTTTATGGCAATTTTCGATTCCCCATCGGCATCGCTGCAGGTGTATTGATTACGGAGCCGGTCGGCGCGCTCATCGCCCTCAAACTTACCGGTACGCCATTCAGCGTTTCCTCCGTTCTCGGTTTGCTGGCGCTGATGGGCGTCTCGGTTGAGACCGCGGTTATTCTGTATTCATTCATCAACAAGCTGCGCTTGGCCGGTCACGATATTCGTACGGCGACGCGCGAGGCCGCCCTTTTGCGTTTGCGGCCCATTATGATGACGGCGCTCGTGGCGTGCCTGGGATTGCTGCCCGCTGCGCTTTCGCACGGCATTGGATCTGACACCCAGCGTCCGTTTGCGATTGTGATCGTTGCGGGACTTCTTTCTCGTTTGTGCCTTGCAGTCTTTATCGATCCTGTGATCTACCGTGCCGTTGCGCGTGACGGCGACGTGCTGCAAGTCTGATTGTGTAGCGACGGACGCAGATAAGATCGAAGAGTCAAGCAGAGCGACTTGAACAGCCGGCAGGACCTCTTGCCAGCCGCTTTGCTATGCGCGGCGGTTGACGGCCCCGCACTCAAGTTCAAGCAGCGCCAAGAAGCTCGGCGGGAACTTTCGCGCTATTCCCCCGGGTGGTATGTGCGTTCTGTATGCCCCTTGAGTTGCGAGCGATAGAAATAAACTTCCCTCAGATTGCCCGTTGCATAGCGTTCGGCTTCGTCGTCAAAGTGCGGCGACGCGGGATTGCCGCTCTCGCCGCCCGCCGTGACGGCTCTGGCGCGCACAGTCTTGCCAAATTCGACCGCGGCAACGAAGCTGTTTCCGCTCGTGCCATACCATTTCTTCGTATTCGAATATGGGCGCGCGCCAAATGAGGCGAGCGAACCCCACAGCGATGAGGTAAACATGACCGGAATGCTCGGCTTCGAGTCGCTGAAGTGCGACTTGATATCATCATCGAGGCGCTGAAAGCGGTTGATATTTCCCCACGGAGTCTTCCACGTCCCAAAGTCGGAGGTCAGCCGGTCTGATGCTGCGGCGAGGGATTGCAGTAACTGCCCGGGCGTCGCTTTGCTCGCGACATAGTCATACGGAGTCATCCCCGCCTCCCGCGCGTCGCGGCCGAAGTGGCGCATGAGGTCCGTGCCCCAAAAAACGGCGAGCGAAGTGGGGATCGAATCCACACCCCAGCGAAAATCCCACGTACGCAACATCGCGATCTGATCCGCCAGCTTCGCTTTCAACGGATCGGAACTCGAATCCTGATCCCACGCATTGAGCAGTCCGGGCACCGTCCTTCCGAACCACGGCAGATAGCTATCGAATGCCACGGAAGAAAGCAAAGTGTCGAGGGTAAAGTCATGCTTGTCATTGAGAACTCGAATGGCGTGCAGTCCGCGCGCGGATTCGCCGCCTTTTTCCACGTAGGCAGGGAAGTCCGATTTTTTCAGCGTGCCCGGCCCGGCAGCATTCCATGGCGCGTCGTTCGAGTTGTAGACGTAGCCGCTTTTCGGATTCAGTAAGTGCGGCGTCTCATCGAGCGTCAGAAGGGCGTGCCAGGCGGTCGCTGGATTGCTGCCGTCAACGGGTTTCGTATAGTCGAAGCGGTTATCGCGGCGTGGGATGAAGTTGGCCTGGTAATAAGCGATGTCTCCATCGGCGTCGGCAAAGATCGTGTTGTTTGAAGAATCCGCGCGCAATTCCATGGTCTGCAGGAAAGATTGGAAATTTGTGGCTTTCGTGCGAGTGTATGACTGAATCAGCGCCGTGATCGGCTCTTGCATCAGGCTGATGGCGACCCATTTTCCGTCCTGCTCGCCAATCACCGGCCCATGTAATGTGTAATACACCGTGAATTTTTTCTCTGCCATCCCGTGGTCTGTCATATAGGGGACGCTGATTTCCTTGGTTATCACCGGCCGCTCTTCTTTGCCATATTTGTAATAGTAACGATCGCCTTTTTTCTCTGTCGTCTCGAGAAATTCATCCACGGCATCCACGCCGCTCGACGTGTGCATCCAGCCGCAGTGCGGATTGAATCCTTGGTAGATAAAAAACTGGCCCCAGGTGACGGCGCCATATGCGTCCAGGCCCTGATCGCTCACCATCTGCAGCTCGGAACGAAAATAAAATGTCGTATGCGGATTGATGAGCAGCAGGGCGTGATGATCGATGGTGTTCGCCGGGGCGATGGCGACACCGTTTGAGCCCGAAGGCTCGGCCGTTTCGCCGTTATCTTCGCCTGTGACCGACGTCTGCGGCATGGGCCGATGCCCGTAAAAAGCTGCGAGCTGACTGAGGTTCACGCGCTCGATGTCGCCGCCGATGCTGCCTTCGGTAAAACTCAGCGCCATCCACGGTTCGAAATGCTTGATGACGCGCGGCTTCACTTCGGGATGTTTGTACAGATAATAATTCAGCCCATCTGCAAACGCATTCATCAGTGTTTTCAGCCACGCGGGGCTTTCGGCGTACTCTTTTTTCAGTGCAGTGGGATCGATGAAGAGTTTCATCCGCAGGTCGAAGTAAATCTGTGACTCACCTTCGGTTTCCGCCATGCGGCCCATCGCGTTGATGTAATTGGTTTCCACGCGATTGAAATCATCTTCGGCTTGCGCGTACTCCATACCGAAAACGGCATCCGCATCGGTTTTTCCGTAGACGTGCGCGATGCCCCAGTTGTCGCGGATGATCGTGACGTTCCTAGCCTCCCGTTTCCACCGCGCAATCTCTGTCTTGGTGGCTCCTTGAGCCACGGAGGAGATGCACGCTATTGCCAGAATCAGAACGAACTTCTTCATGTGAGTCACCTTGGTTCGAGGCTGCCGCCGTCCTCGCAAACGGCAATCGCCTGCGGAAATAGGATTGCGAATTCCAACTGCGAAGCGAAACGTTACCCCGTGAGAGATGAATTTTCAAGGAGAGGTTTATTTCGCAAATCCTTCTCTCGTAAAGACTTTCGGCAAAAACCAATTTCAACGGACTGACAATGTTTTTCTTTTGGCAAAGGGGCACACGAGAAGGGCTTCCCTCGCGGAAGTCCGCCGCGTTGCCAATGGAAAATCGCCAGGGTGCCGGACGGGCTTCTCCATATATGCGTGCGAGAATTCCCGCATCCGATGAAATCTGCAAGCGAATCAGTGCAGAAATCGCAGGCCGCGATGGATCAAAGCATCGCGGTTACAATGACGTCCGCGCTTCGATGCTATTATTTGGCCGCGGCGATGGCCGCGTCGAGTTTTTGCTCGCCAGCCTTCGCTTCCTGATCGAGTTGGTCGAAGACCGCATACTGCGCGGCAGTCGGCCGCGTGTAGCTGAGGTCAATATCCGCGGCGAGATAGGCTAGATGGCTGCGAAGCATCGTTTCATGAAGCAGGCTGCCTTCGCTGGACTTGATCTGCAATTGCACCAGATCGCCTATCTCACGATCGAGATCCGCCGCTGCACTGGCGCGGCCGCTGGCGACAAGTTTATCGCGCACGGCGATGGCTTTATTGATCTTCTGATTGAGGGTGTCAAGCGCCACATGAATTTTCATTTGGAGCGCCAGGCGAGCGGCCAGGTCATCCGGGCTGGCCTTGAGCCGTGGATCGAGAGCCACGGTAAGATTCGCTTTGCTTTGCTTCCCACCATAATCCACGGCGACCGTATACGTTCCCGGAACGACGAGCGGGCCATTGACTGTATCGTCCAAGCCGCCCGCTGCGACGGGTGGCTCGAAACCCTTTACCTCCGTCGCCTCGGCATAGCGCAAATCCCACTGGAAACGATTCATTCCCGGCTCGATTGATGTGAGTCGTACTTCCTCTTCGTGCTTCTGCTGGACTGGGGTCATTGCTCTCATTTCTTCCGCAGTTGGCTGCTTTCCTCGCTTCAGATGGAGATCGAAGCTGCGAACCAGTTGTCCCTGTGCATCGCTAAATTCGATCTTCACAGGCGTTTTGCCGTCGTAGTCCGCCGGAATATTGAAAAAAATCGTGGCGCCGAACGGAGGGTTTTGGCCAGCATCATTCGGTGTGAAATCAGGGTTTCCGCCGCCATAGGCGTGAGTCAGCCAGGTTTCCTGCGGCGCAAAAACGTGCGCGTCATGGGAATCCACTGATGGGTGCTTCGTCAACTGTTCGAGAAACGATAAATTGTCGAGCACCCAGAACGAGCGGCCATGCGTGGCTATCACCGCCTGGTTCTGCTGCGCGTTGAAGGCGATGTCGCGGACTTGCACGATCGGCAAATTGAGGGCAAGCGGCTGCCAGTGAGCGCCGGCGTCGAAGCTGACGTCGATGGTTTTCTTTGTGCCGAGCAGCAGGAGGTCGGGATCGTTGGGGTCTTGGCGAAGATCGAAAACGTAAGTATCGCCGGCAAGTCCGTCCGTGATGGACTTCCAGTGCTTCCCGTAATCCTCCGTCTTGAAGACGTACGGCTTGAAGTCATCCCACATATAGCGCCGCGCTGCCAGATAGGCGGTTCCTGCATCTGCATAGGAAGGTTGAATCGAATTAATCCACGAATGCGCGGGCAGGTCTGAAGGATTCACTTCTTGCCAATTTTGCCCGCCGTCGGTGGTGATATGAACTAGGCCGTCATCCGATCCTGCCCAGATTACGTTGTCATCGCGCGGCGAAACGGCCAGCGCCGAAATTCCCGGGTAAACTTCCGCACTCGAGTGGTCGAGGTCAATGGGGCCGCCGCTGGGCGCCTCGGTAATCGCTTCGTTGCGCGTGAGGTCCGGACTGATTTCGTGCCAGGTCTGGCCGAGGTCATCGCTTTTCAGGACGCACTGCGCGCCAATCAACAGCTCCTTAGGATTCGAAGGTGAAAAGAGGATCGGATGCGTCCAGCCGAAGCGGTATTTCAGTTCGTTGGAGGCAGCGCCTTCCTGATAATTCGGCCATGGGCTGACGCTTTGATACTGGCCAGTCTCAAGATTGTATCGGAGGAAGATGCTGTAGTAACCGCTGCCGTAAGTAATGTTAGGATCGCCGGGCTGCGGTACGGAATACGTGCTTTCGCCGTAGGCCACGCGCTGCCACGTTCCCAGCGGAATCGAACCGTCTGCGTCCGCGCTCGGGCCTGCGAACGAGCCTTCATCCTGTTGCGCGCCGTAAATGTGATAAGGGAACTGATCATCGAGATTTACGTGATAGAACTGGCCCGTGGGCTGGTTGTGCTCCGTGCTCCATGTTTTGCCGCCATCCGTCGAAACGGTCGCTCCTCCGTCATTTCCTTCCAAAAGAATGTTTGTGTTTTGTGGGTTGATCCAGACAACGTGGTTATCACCATGTGGGGTTCGGAGTTTCTGGAATGTTTTTCCACCGTCTCTTGAAACCCACAGAGCGTCTACCTCCGGCACGTACACCGTGTTGACGTTCTTCGGGTCACAGAAAATGCTCATGTAGTAGAACGCCCGCTGGCGCAATTTCATTTCGTTATTCACGCGCTTCCAGCTTTTGCCGCCGTCTTCGGAGCGAAAAACGCCGCCCTCTTTTGCTTGCATAATCGCGTAAACGACGCTGGGATTCGCGGCCGCCACGCTTACTCCAATGCGCCCGAGCACTCCCTGTGGTAAACCTTCGCTGCGGGTAATGTTTGTCCAATGCGCGCCGCCGTCCGTCGTCTTATAGAGACCGCTTCCTGGTCCGCCACTTGAAAGCGAATAAGGGGTACGCTGCGCCTGCCACATCGCGGCGTAGAGCACATTCGGATCGTTTGGTTCCATAACGAGGTTGATCGCGCCCGTTTTGTCGTCCACGAACAAAATTTTGTTCCACGTCTTCCCGCCATCCGTAGACTTGAACACTCCGCGGTTTGGATCCGCGACGAAAACATGGCCCATCGATGACGCATAGACAATATCGGGATTCTTCGGATCTATGACGATGTTGCTGATGGTGTGCGTGTCGCGAAGTCCCATGTAGCTCCACGTTTTGCCGGCATCCGCGGACTTGAAAATTCCGTCGCCGGGAATCATGGTGTTGCGAATATCGCTTTCCCCCATTCCTGCGTAAAGAACATTGGGGTTGGAGGGAGCCACAGCAATCGCGCCAACGCTCGGGCTCGAGCTCGGCAGCGTGCCGTCAGAGATGTTTTTCCATGTCAGGCCATAATCCGTGCTTTTCCAAATTCCGCCGCCCACGGTGCCCATGTAGAAAAGGTCCGCGTTTCCCGGAACGCCGGTCACAGTCACAACGCGGCCGCCAATGTACGGCCCAACGCTTCTCCAGTGAAGCTTGCTCGCAAGTTTTTCCGTGGAAACAGGACTCGCAACTGCGACTGCGCACAAACTCAGCAGAATTGCGATCACGCCAATGCAGGCAAACGTATAAGAAGACTTCTTGCTAGTCCCATCCTCGTGCGAAAAAGTGACGGCAATTTTCATGATAACCCCTCCGGGTCTGAAATTTATTCGCCTCGCCTCGCTGGGTCAAGTCAAAATCCTTGTGGCGGATTGGACGGAGCGGGCGACGCTCTATCAAAACGAATTCAGCTTTTCAGAGGGATTCAAAAGGGAATCGCAAAAGCGGGATTCTAGTTCTCCAGATAGCCTGCAACGCAGAGCGCAGGTCAATCGCCATTTTTCTTGGTTACTTCCTTGGGTTTGGAAATCTTCTGCGTCGCACCAGTCCAGAAAAGATGAAAATCGCTGAAGCGATGGAAATGGTGCAAGTAGTGGCCGCGATAAGCGAGATACACATCCACACTCTCCGGCAGCCACAGCGTCACTTTGTGAGCCGTGAAGGTCACAGGCTTGTAGTCAATGACAAAATGATGCGTATTGAGCCGAATCTCGGAAATCGGATGGACCAAGTCCGTTTCCATGTGCATCACCTGCCCGCCGCCTTCGGAGACCCAGGCCAGCCCCTTGAGTGGCAGCGAATGCGTATTGACTCCCGTATCGAAGACGGCCAGATAGTTTGGCCGGTCTTTACGCTGTTCAAACCGGACAATCCACGCCGCCTTGTCGTTCCATTCCCCGAGGCCTTCGCAGCTCCACGTAAAATTGGGCTGCAAGAAAGGATGGAACACAAGCGCCAAAGCTGCATCGGAATCGATAAACTGGCCGGGCATGCCCTCCGCGTTCACACCTTGGTCGCGCATTTCCTGAACGCTGAATATATCGGGACGAGGTTGGGTGATAAACACAAGGTAATTGAAAGTCCGACTCTGAGGCTTTTCCAGCATTTGATCCCGCTTGAGTTCTACCGATTCGTATTCTTCCTTCGCGGAGAACTCCTGCAGGTCATTCACCATCTGCGTGGCGCTTTTGCCTGCGTCTTTCAGAACTTTTGTCAGCGGGCACGAGGCGCCGGAGATGATAAACGGCTTCTTGGCATCAATGTTCGGCGGCGCCCAGTTCTCCCTGGGAGGCAAATCAATTTCCGTGGAAACCACAAACGAGCCAATCGGCTGGGCGGCAACAGCATCGGCCGGCAGCGGTTTCTTCAATTCCGGAATCCAGGCGCGGATCGTTGTATCATTCGTATCTTTAGGGTATTGCTGCAGGAAAGCCTCCAGCTCCTCGACAGCCTTTTCCCGCTGCCCCAGGCCCGCCAGAGCTTCGCCCAGCACAAGTTGATCGCGGCCCGCTTTGGCTCCTCCTTGCTTGATTGACATCTCGGCCTGCTCGCGCGCATTGGCGAAATCCTTTTGCTTCAAGTAGGAGCCGGCAAGCATGGAATGCACATTCCACTTCGAGGCGTCCAATTGCGCCGCCGGAGCAAGAACTTGAATCGCTCCAGCAAAATCATTTTGCTGAAATCTAAGCGTGCCTAGCGCCACCAACGCCGGTACTTGTCTGGCATCGGCCGAAACGGATTTTTCCAAATACGGTCTGGCCTTCGTCAAATCTCCATTGAGAAAAAAGCACATCCCCATCAAGTAGTTGACATAGGGATTATCGGCAGCCATTCCAAGCGCTTTCCGCAAATGTTTTTCCGCGGAATCAATCTTGCCCGAATCCAAGTCCATCGAACCCTTTTGCGCTTCCTTTTCCGCATCCGGGGCCAGCACAAACTGGCCTGATGGAGGATGAAACGACAGTTCGTCGTTGGGGCTGCGCATGAAGATAATCATATTCGCCGTAACGTCAGCCGTGTCCAGCAGGCGGATGGGCCGGAGTTCCGTATGGTATCCCGCAGCCTGCACCTGAACTTCGTACATCGTTTCGAGCTGTACGCCGATGAAGGTCCACGTGTCATCCCCGGTCTTCTTCATGATCGGCACGGCGGCGGTTTCCGAAGGCGCAATGATGCTTACTTTGGGGGAGGAAGAAAGCGGTTCGCCATCTTCCCTCCGCACATAGACCTGAATCGTGCCGCTGCGGCTATTGTCCAGCGGAAGGGTAGTGCCTGAAAAGTCCGGTAGAGGATTGGCGCTCGTGTCGCTTTGCGCGTTTGCGCTCCGGGAGATGCCTAGAAACAGCATGCTCGCGACGATTGGAATCGTAAAAAGCTTGGTCTTCATCGCATTCTCACCACAGGGCTGTCTACCAAATGCGATCTTTCCTCGCAGACGGCCGAAATACCTCAGATGCGTTGACATTACTCTACATTTCTTTTCAATTCAACCCTTCGCGTTTACGAGGGCCTGCGCCATCGTCTCTTCGCATATCTTCGATCTGCACAGTGACGGGCCACTGAATTGTCGGCAGGGGAAGCCCGAGCACAGTTGTGTCGAGCCGCAGCGTTTGTTAGTTTGGCGTAGATGCCGCCGCCTATGCCCAAACAACTCAGCAGGACCATCGAAACTCTTTACCGGTCGGAATCGGGCCGGGTTCTGGCGACGCTGGTGCGCCTCCTTGGAGATCTGGATCTCACCGAAGAGGCGATGCAGGAGACATCGCTTCGTGTCTGGCGGTATCGCGGCAGCGTCAGGGAAGGCGCGCCGTTGCGCCCATGACTCTACCGTGTGGCCACGAATGCCTGCCTCGAAAGTATGCCTGCGGTGTGGCTCCCAGCATCTTCCGAAACATTTCAATGAAGGCGCTTACACTGTTGTAACCAACTGCGATGGCGACCTCCGTGACAGATTTCTTTTGGGCCAGCATCTCAAGAGCAGCAAACAAGCGCGCCTGCTGTCGCCAACGGCCAAATGACATGCCGGCCTGAGCTGAAAATGCACGCATGAAAGTACGGCGGGCCATTCCGGCAAAATGCGCCCAAGCGTCCAGCGTGCGGTCATCCCCAACATCATCCAGCAGAGCATCTGCAACTCTGGCCAGTTTTTCTTCTCTTGGTATCGTCAAACGCAAGGGCTGCTGGTCAGGCTGTCGAATCTCATCGCGAAGCGCTGTGATTAAGTGCTTCTGCGCGGTGTTGAGCGGTTGGCGGAGGTCCCAACCAACCATGCGATGAACTATGGCGAACAATAGCTCCGATGAGTTGAACGTACAGGGCGTCTCGGGCAGTCCGCGGCAAAGCTGCGGAGACAGATCCACCATCGAGCCGGCTGCGCCTCCGACAGAACGCGCCGCGTGCTTACAATTTGGCGGAGTCCATGAGCAACGCTGGGAGGGAAACATCCATCGCTCGTTGCCTGTTTCCACGATGAGCAACCCCTGGGTCAATGCGACGAGTTGGCCGCGGTGGTGACTGTGCTTCGGCGTCCAGCCCTCGACCGTCCGCCGCTGGAAGGTAAAGGCCAGCACCGGCGTATCGCTGTCGTAGAGACGGCGCAGTTCTTCCATATTCGGGACTGAGAACATGGATTTACGAGGTTGACCCTTTTCCGACATATATCGCCACTTTTCCGTTAGCGGAACAACCGGAACTTCGCTAGAGTACGCGGTAGAACAACGAAAGACAACAAGGGGAAATACCAAGGGGTGTAATGCACACTTGAAAGGCGGACGAAGATGATCCCGAAGTTTTTGGAGAAGCAAAAGCAAATGGCGCGAAATCTTGCGAAATCATGAAGGCAAGTGAGCAGCGACGGCGGAAGAAGACTGCACGCTGAAAGACGGCCTGGCAGATAAAGGCCTATTCTCAGGAGGAAAACAATGCGGAAAAAGAAGGTTGGTGCAATCGCAATCAAAAGCTTCGCACTGCTTGTTGTGCTCGGTACGGCACACCAGGCGATGGCACAGGCTGCCACGACAGCGTATCTGAAAATGGCCCCGATCGGGCAGTACCTTATGAACCGAACTGCCGAGATCGCTCTGGCACGTAGCGCAGCACCGCAGTCTATTTCAGGCAATGCAGAGGTCCTGGTTCTTGGACGTCATGGTTTCGAAACAGTGGTCAAAGGCAAAAGCGGTTTCGTGTGCATCGTGGAACGTTCGTGGACTGACGCACCCGAACCTGACTTTTGGAATCCGAAAGTGCGGACCCCGATATGTTTTAATGCGGCAGCTGCGCGCTCCTACCTTCTGCGCGTGATCAAAACCACCGACTTGGTCCTGGCGGGACGCACGAAAGCTCAGGTGGACGAGGACATCGTCGCCGCCGTCGATAAGAAAGAACTGCCGGCGATGGAACCCGGAGCGATGTGCTACATGATGTCGAAGCAAGGATACGGCGGCGACAGCATCAAACACTGGCCTCCCCACCTCATGTTTTACTTTTCGCAGACCGACCCCGCAACCTGGGGAGCGAATCTGCCGGGTTCTCCCATCGTAGCTTCTAGCGATGCCCGGGAGCACCTGACTGAGTTCGTGGTTGCCGTGCAACGGTGGTCAGACGGAACGGAATATCACTAAATGTTCGACGAATGTGGGTTCGGTCGAAGTAGGAACGGAACAGTAGAAAGCCAAAAGGGAGTAGAACCATGAAATACGTCCGTTTGGGATGCTGCGACAAAGGCAAATTGGAAGAACGGCAAAGTCGCAACCATGGACGGTCCCTACGCCGAAACCAAGGAACAACTCGGCGGCATTCTCGTTTTTGAGGCGAGGGGACATGAATGAT
Organism: Candidatus Acidiferrales bacterium; assembly: GCA_035934015.1. NCBI lineage: Bacteria > Pseudomonadati > Acidobacteriota > Terriglobia > Candidatus Acidiferrales > Candidatus Acidiferrales bacterium. Next base: position 228,596 of record DASYYH010000011.1, on the reverse strand, counting down.
GCAATACAAGTCATGGCGCAGCATCCGGCCCTGAAGTACGGCAACACTTTCGAGATTCGGCCAGCGGCGGACACGAGCGAAATGATGAAGGCAAGTGAGCAACGACGGCGACAGAAGACTGCACGCTGAAGGACGGCCCGACAGAAAAGGGATCGGTTTCGTGGCCTTGTTAGCTTGGCAGCGATCATGCATGCCAGCTGAGTCGGGTTCGCTGGCGGCTCTGCTTTCTCATCAGCACTGGCAGATAGAGAAGAGGAGATCAGAACAATCAATGAGAAAGCTAATCTACGCAATCCACACGACTCTGGATGGCTGCGTCGACCACACCAAACAATTTGTCGATGAAGAAGCGTTCGAATATTCTGCGCACCTCATTCGAGATGTTGATCTGCTCGCCTTTGGGCGTAAAACGTATCAATTGATGGTTCCCTATTGGCCGGATGTAGCAAAAGACCCGTCTGCGACAAAGTCAGACGCAGAATTTGCTCGGACATTTGACTCCATCAACAAAATCGTTTTTTCACGATCATTAGCCAGTGCTGAAGACAGAAATACGCGAATTGTTCGCGGGAACCTTCGCGATGAAACATTGAAATTGAAACAGGCACGAGGCAAGAATATTTTGGTCGGCGGCGTAGATATTCCTTCACAACTTATCGAGCTTGGTCTGGTTGACGAATATCATTTTGTCGTTGGGCCAATCCTCGCAGGAGAAGGGAGACGGCTGTTTGAGGGTGTTAGCCTGCGGGAGAGATTGCAGCTAAAACTTGTTGAATCGAAGATTTTCAAATCGGGATGCGTCGCGCTTCATTACCTGAAACAGTGAAAAAAGATCGGTTTTGTGGTCTCGCTAGCTTGGCGGCAATCATGCACATCAGTTGAGTCGCGTTCGCTGACCGCGCTGCTTTGGACAAATCGCACTTCGTACTGGAGAAAGTTGCAGTACAGAGGTAACGACGAAAGCCGGCGCATTTATTCAAAGCGGATCAGCTTGGGGGAAGAAAAGTGGTTGCGGGGGTTGGATTTGAACCGCTTGACGACCTCCCGCCCCAGCCGCGTAGCGGCGCCAAAGAAAAGTCAGCCCGGTGCGGGCTCATTCGAAGCGGATCAACTTGGGGGAAGAGAAGTGGTTGCGGGGGTTGGATTTGAACCAACGACCTCCGGGTTATGAGCCCGACGAGCTACCAGGCTGCTCCACCCCGCGAACTCATCATATCGGAAATCATCGAGGGCGGTCAAACAATTCAGCGGAGAGCAAGAATCGGCGGAAAAGGGCTGGCTAAAAAAAAGACGAAACTCACCATGAACTGTAAGGCGTATTTTCGAACGATGACACTTGGTCCGACGACGAATGCACGTCTGTAATTCCGCCGTTCCCCGTTTGATCCGGGCTCATCAACATGTCCGACGTCACAGGAACCCAATCCTTCGCCCCTGTGATCGGGTCGGTTGGGATTTGCCGCAAATATCCCGCGCTCACCAGGTCATCGAGCGATTGTGGAGCCTGTTGTTTGTCGAGCGTATATTGTTCGATTGCGCTGCGCAGCACGGAAAGATCGTGATGCAACGCCGCTTCTTTTGCTCGCGTAATGGACCGGTCATAGCGTGTCGCGGCCATCCCCATAAGAATGAGGATAATCGTGATGACGATCATCAACTCGATCAGCGTAAAGCCCGCGGCCGTGCTTTTGGCCTGATTGTGCCGCCTGAATAGCTCGCGAATCACAAAAATCTCTCCTACCAGTCCGAATACTTCGTGCCGTCCAGCGCCGTGTCTTGCGATTTCGAAAATACATCAAAGACGTCCTGTTCGCCCCAGCTATCCGAATCCGGATCGTCCTGCACGGAGCGCAACCCCCAATCCGTGTTGCCAGTCATCGGATCGGCCGGAATTTTGCGCAAAAATCGCACGTGCCGGTCCGGCGCGCCGGCCAACTGCACGCCATCCACCAGCGTTTGGAGGTCTGGCGGGTAACCCTCCGTGTCCGCTTGCACCTGAATCAGGTTGTGGTCCGCGGCGTCCTTGTAGCGGTCAATGGCATCGCGCATTTCGCGCAGGTCTTGGCGCAATTCCGCCTCTCTTTGCCGCTTGATTTGCACGCGTGCCATCGGGATCGCCATACCAGCCAGAATGATCAGAATGCTGCACGCAACCAGCAGTTCGAGCAGTGTCATGCCAGCAGAGGAACCAGCTAGTCGAATTTTCGATCGTATCTGCTGCATGGCGTTGTTCGCGCTACTGCACTTGAATTGTCGCCATCCCGGTGGTCATCGGAATCGGCTTCTGCTGCGAATCGCGGGCGTTGACTTGCAAGACTTGAAGTTGCGAAGTCCCCGGCGCAATCGCCTTAATCACGATTCCGAGGAGCGTTCCCGTGCCGCTGATTCCCGGCGTGTTCGGTCGGCGCGTCGCCGAAACCACGGCTTGTCCCTGCTGCGCATTCTCCTGCTGAACGATGGCAATTTCCTGCGTGCCTCCGGAGAGAAACCCGCCGTTGCGTATGTCCTCGATTTGGATGACTGCCGGGTTGTACTGGAGCATGATGGGGATGGAATAGAGATCGTGAGCGTTGTTGACCGCAAGGCCAATCGTCATCGTGTCCCCGGTCTTGAGCGAAATCGTGGAAGGTTGGAATTCCAGCGCCGTCCCGGAGCCAGGTGCGGCATTCGCGGTGCCCGTCTGGCCGCCGGAAGCAGGTGGGGCTGTGCTCGATCCCGGATTCTGCGCTTCGGATGCCACGGCCATTGGCAAGCCGTCCTCGTCCTGTGTATAGACACGCACATTCGTATCTGTGCCTGCAGCAATAGAGCGCAGATCATCTGCCGTGATACCCGGCATGCGCACCACATGCGGAGTCAGCGCGATCAAAACATCGTCATCTTGCGTTTGAATATCCTGGCTCGCGAAGAAATAGCGCAGGAACGGAATGTTCGCCAAGCCTGGCCAGCCGTTCAGCGACTTAGTTTGCGATCGTGTAATCAGGCCGCCGAGAATGCTCGTCTGGCCATCGCTTAGCCGGATGTCATGTTCGATCGATCTCTTGCTGATGATCGGCTGCTGAATCCCTCCAATATTTGTCTCGCCGGTGACCGAGGAAACCTCGATTGAGAGCTTCATGCTCACGTCGCCATTCGGATGCACGCGCGGCGTCACGGACATGATCACGCCTACATCTTGATACTGGAATTGCGTGTTCACCAGCGGGCTGATCCCCGTGCTGCCGCTCACTCCGAGTCCCGCCTGGAAGCTTCCAGTCGCGATCGGAATCCTGTCGCCAATAGTAAGCTTCGCCGTCGCGCCATCGGTGATGCGCACGGTTGGATCCTGGATGATCCGCGTCGTGTCGTCGGTGAGCAATGCATTCAAAGTCGCGCCCGGCAGGGTCAGGCTGTAATCGGCGGATGACAAATGCGCTAAATTATTGAGCGTAATCTGCGGCGTCGAAGTTGTACCTGTCGAACTCGAGCTGCTGCTTGTGCTCGAACTCGGCTGAACCGAGCTTCGCGGCGTGAACGCCAGGCTCGCGCTCTGTCCCGGCTGAATTCCCAAAGTTCGCTCGTGATCCAGTCGCGCTTCCAACACATCCACTTGCAGGACGACCTCCGCCTTCGGCGTGTCCAGCCCCGCGATGATTTTGCTCGCCAGCATGAGTTTGGCTGGAGTCGCCCGAATTACGATCGCGTTGTCCGAGCTGACCGGTTGGATGCGAGTAATGTCGAGAAGTTGGCGCAAGCCAGTCATGACTTCGGTAAGTTCCTGGGGCGTTGTCGTGTTGCGAAGATAAAAGGTCTGTACCTCTTCGTCCTGCAGCTTATTGCGATTTTGCACATTGTCCGTGGCCACTAAAATGATGTTGCTCGTCACCGGTTGCCAGAACGCGTCGCATTCGAGCGACACAGCATCCAGTGCCTGCTCCAGCGTCACATTCGGCAAATCCACAGTGATGGTTTTGGGTACAAAACTCGGATCGAAAATCACGCTGATTCCCGCAAGCTGCCCGATGGTCCTGAAAATCATTCGTGCATCTGTGTTCGACCATCTGACGTTGAGAGGTTCGCGCGAGAGAGGCTTCAATTCCGGCGGCGCTGACATTAGCCCTTCGTCTTCCGGCGCGGCCGTGCTAATGGGTTTGGGTTGCTCCGCGGCCCGGGCTTTGGCGATGAGCTGAAGCGTTTTCTGCGCGTCCTGGATGGCGACGGCGCTCGAAGGGTCCATGGCCTCGGCCTTCTGAAATTCGGAAAGAGCCAGTTCCAGTTGGCCCTGGTTCAATGCTTTTTCGCCTTGCTCGACGTGAAATTGTCCCGCCTCGAACCGCGCACGAATATCGCTCAGCTTGAATTCGGCGTTCAGAGGGTCCGTCTTGAGTGCCTTATCGAATTCGACGACGGCGGTATCATAATCGCCGGTGACTTCGGCTCGTCTGCCAACTTTGTAGTCTTGATTTCCCTTTGGGCAGCCCGCCAGCCACGTTACGGCAAGCCCAAGAAAAGAAGCAATTACGATGCGGCGCAAATCGCCCCTCCGCTCGGAGTGGAATTTCCTTTTCAGTCTAGCATTCACCTTAGGATGCAACAACGAAAGTGCAAGTTATCGTTACAATTCCGTGACTGCCTGATCGGCCTCGCCATTTCGTCCTCTTTCCCCATTGGCTTGCCCGCGTTTGCCGTCGCGGATATCATACAAATGGTGACACCGGCGACGAAATCTTCGATCAAGAAAAAAGATTTTTCCGCGGCCAAAATTGCAGCGCAGAATCGCGCCGCTTCCTACAACTACGAGCTCCTCGACAAATATGAAGCGGGGCTTGTGCTTGTCGGAACGGAAGTGAAAACTTTGCGCGAGGGCAAGGCTTCACTGCGCGATGCCTACGCCGATGTGAAGGCCGGGGAAATCTGGCTGATGAATTGCCACATCCCCGAATATCGCCCCGGCGGGCCGTGGAATCATGGGCCGCTGCGCCCGCGCAAACTCTTGCTCAATCGGCGCGAAATCGACAAATTGAGCGGGCAGATTCAGCAAAAAGGGCTTACGCTCATTCCGCTGAAAATTTACTTTCGCGACGGCATGGCCAAGTGCGAACTCGCGCTCGCACGCGGCAAAAAATCGTGGGATCGCCGCCAGGCCGAACGCGAAAAGGAAGACAAGCGCGAAGCCAGAGAAGCAATGCACCGCTACAAGCGGCACTGAAAGGGGAACATGCAGATTCAAATCGAAAGCCAGCCATTTTCGTCCGTTACCGCGGACGCAATCGTCACTTATGTTTTCGGGGAGAAAGAAGCACGTGTCGAGGGAGCCGTTGCGGAACTGGATCGCGCGACTGGCGGAAAAATCAAGCCGCTGGCGCAGACCGGAGAAATGACCGGCAAGATGCTGGAAATGACTTTGCTGCATTATCCGCAGGGATTGGGCGCACAAAGGTTGCTGATTGTCGGCGCGGGGAAGCCCGAAAAATTTTCGCACGCCGAACTGCGAAAAATCGCTGGCGCGGCCTTGCGCTATCTTCGTTCGCGCGGCGCAAAGACCATCGCGTTTCTCGCCGGTGAAAAAGACCGGACGCCGGCCGCGGCGGAGGCCATTGTCGAAGGATTGCTCCACGCGGAATACGACTCCGACAAATACCAGACGGACAAAAAGAGCAATCGCGTGATCGAAAAAGTTTTTCTGCTTGGATTTGCAGCAGGAGCGCAGAGCGAAGTAGCAGCGGCAGTCGAGCGCGGGAAAATCATCGGAGAGTCGGAGAATTTTGCGCGCGACCTCATCAACGAGCCATCGAATCGCCTGACGCCACGAATCCTCGCTGACCGCGCCGAAGCGATGGCGAAAGAGGCTGGCCTGGAGATCGAAATTCTCGACGAGAAGCGAATGGCGGAATTAAAAATGGGCGCGCTGCTCGGCGTCGCGCAGGGAAGCGTGGAGCCGCCGCGAATGATCGTCGTGCGTTACCGGCCCGCGCAGAAAAAACCTGGCGCGCCGGTTCTCGCGCTGGTTGGCAAAGCGGTGACGTTTGACACCGGGGGAATTTCCATCAAACCCGCCGCCAATATGGAGGAAATGAAAACGGACATGAGCGGCGGAGCTACCATGCTCGCCGTGCTGCGCGGCCTGGCCCGTCTCAAACCGCCTGTCGAAGTGATGGCTGTGGTCCCCGCTACCGAAAACATGCCCGGTGGCCGCGCGCAAAAACCGGGCGATGTGCAAATTGCGATGTCCGGAAAATCGATCGAAGTGATTAACACCGACGCAGAAGGCCGTCTGATTTTGGCGGACGGGATCGCGTACGCGAAAAAACTCGGCGCCACGCATCTCATTGACGCCGCCACGCTCACCGGAGCCATCGTCGTCGCTCTCGCCAACGTTCACGTCGGTGCATTCGGCACTCCGCGCGAATTTCTCGACCGTGTCCTCGAAAGCGCACGCGCCGCCGGTGAAAAAATGTGGCCGATGCCCATTGACGACGAATACGAGGAGATGATCAAGAGCAAAATCGCGGACATTCGCAATACCGGCAGCGGCAAAGGCGGGGGAGCGATCACCGCCGCTTGGTTCCTCAAGGAGTTCGCGGAGGACACGCCGTGGGTGCATCTCGACATCGCCGGAACCGCCTGGTGCGACGACGCGAAACCCTGGTCCGCGTCCGGTCCCACCGGCATCGCCGTGCGCACGCTGGTCGATTTCGCAATGAAAAAGATGTGAATCGTCGGAGAGCGCACGGCCGAAGACCTACATTTTCTCCGGGGCGGAGACGCCGAGGAGGGCGAGCGCGGCGACGAGCTGATCTTTGACGAGCAGTGCGACGCGGAGGAGAAAGACTCTTTTCACGCGATCGGATTCCGAAAGTATGTGGTGCTTGTGGTAGAAAACGTTGAAAGCCTGCGCGAGTTCGAAGGCATACTTCGCGACAAATGCAGGCTCCTGCGCGGCGATAGCGGCTTCGATGCGTGCACCCAATGAGCCGGCAAGCAGGACGATTTCCCAAATGTCGTCATTGGGCGCTTGCAAAAGCGGCGCCAGATCAATTTCTCCAGCTTCCAAATCCCGGCGGATACCCGCCCCTTCCACATCGTAGCCCGGATTTTGCTCCATACCTTTTCGCAAAATTCCATTCACGCGAACGACAGCGTATTGGACATACGGGCCAGTCTCGCCTTCGAAGCTGAGCGCGTCCTTGAAATCGAAAGCGATGATGGCCGTGCGTGTATATTTCAGCAGGAAATAACGCAGCGCGCCGATTGCGATAGCGCCGGCTGTGGTGTCGCGTTCGACTTCGGAAAAATCGCGGTGGCGCGCGTCGACTTCGGCGAGGGCGTGTTTTTTCATCTCGTCGAGCAAATCATCGGCTTTCACGCCCTGTCCGCGACGTCCGCTCATCTCGATATAAGGGCGCTTGGCGTCTTCTTCGGTGATGGTGTAGCCGAGTTCGGCGGCGCAGCGCGGTGTGAAGCCGACAACGTCGTACGCAATATGCACGAGATGATCGGCCTGATCCGTGAAGCCGAGCGCGCGCAAACCCTCGCGCACGACTTGCTGCGGATATTTCTGGCGGGAATCGATGACGTTGTAGACTTCGTGACCTTTTCCAAAGGCAGGCGCGCCTTTTTCCGCGTCGCCCATTGTCGTGACCCAGGCGACGTGGCCATCGGGATGCTTGTGGAAGCGCGCGTAGTGAAAATCGCGATCGAGCAGGCCGAATTTCCAGAGATGATAAGCAATGTCCTTGCCAACGTAAGTGACTGTGCCATTTGAACGCACGATGATTTTCGCTTCGGCCACGCCTTCTTCTGCCGTTTCGCTTTCGCTCTCGGGCGTGTCGCCGAGCGGCATAATCCAGCATCCGGCCTGCTTGCCGCTTGTGGCAAGACGGATCGCGCCGCGTTCCTTGAGCATCTGAAACGCGGCGTCCCAGAATTTCATGCCGAGGATTTCGCTCTCGCGCGACAGCAAATCGTAGTCGATTCCCAGGCGATCCATGGTGGCGAGATGGGCGTGCAGAATCGTCGTGGAGACAAAATCGGCCATTTCCGCGACGGGGCCGTGGCCTTCCTCGATTTCCTTCATCACTTGGCCGCGCAGGGCGAGGCGCGTTTTATCTTCCGCGAGGAACTGCGTCACGCGCGCGTATAAATCCCAGCAGTAATAATCGAAGCGCGACTGGGCGGCGATGGCGCGTACTTCGTCGAGAGATTTTTTTTCGAGATGAATGAATCCGAGAACGACATCGGCGACTTGCACGCCAGTGTTGTCAATGTAGTTTTGTACTTCGACGCGGTGGCCGGCATGGCGCAACAGACGCACGAACGTGTCGCCAATGGCGGCATTGCGGAGATGGCCGATGTGCGCCGCCTTATTCGGATTGATGGCGGTATGCTCGACGATTGCTTTCGGAGCGTCCGCGCCCGCTTCGATATTTTCATGGCCAGCGAGCCGGCAGGCGGCGCGGAAAAATGCAGCGCGGTCGAGAAACGCGTTCACATAGCCGCCACCGGCGACGGCGCATCGTGCGACGCCTCGGATTACACCCACGGCGGCGAGTGAATTCATCGCCTGAGCGATTTCTTGCGCGATCTGACGGGGGGCGCGCTTGAGACGCTTGGCCAGCTCGAAGCAGACGGGGGAGGCGATTTCGCCCATTTCGAGGCGGGGCGGGCGCTCGGTGACGACATTTACTTCGACGGCGTAGTTCTCGCGGATGAATGCGGCGAGCGCATTACGGAAATTTATTTCAATTGGCTGATACACAGAGTCTCTTTCTGACGGGAGAAGAGCGGCCGATTATAGAGAGCCGCTGGGAGCGCGTCAAAAGTCGGGAGCCGATGGGGGAAGGCCGGAAGGAGCGAGAACGACAGGCGAGAAAACAGTGCAAAAATTGTCGATTAGAAATTTGGAGAACCTTTGTTTTGTGTAAGTTACGGGCAATTCTAATTTCAGACGTGTTGCGATTAGAAATGACGACCTTACCCACCTTTCGCAACCACAGCGAAGGACGGGCCACCCGAAGACCGGCCTTTTGCCGGCCTTGGTGCCCTCGTTGGCCGGGGCAAGTAGGATGAGGCGCACGCAAAAGCAGGTCCCCGCCCCAGCGGGCAAGCCTCACCGCCATTCGCGCGAAGCGCGACTGGGTTCGGGATGACGAGGGGGAGGACGGAGTTACGAGCCTGCGGGGCTTTGTATCCACCACGCTGTCGTTCCTCGAGTTTTTTGACGCGCTCACTTTAGTTCTCGTCCTGGGCGCTCAATACGCGCCGCAAGGCAAACTAGCACGAAAGGGGAGGGGGTTGGAAGAGCTAGTGGTTGTGGAGTTTGCCGATCGCGAAGTGAACGCAATGGCATTCATGAGACGAAAAATGAGCGATGGGTCCGTTCGAATTTTGACTCCTTGTGTCACGATCCAGAAAATTCGAGCTGACCCAGCCCATGAAACTGAGGCAGTTTGACACGTTTTGGAGCGCAGCATAGTATTTAGGATTCGCGAGACAGCGCGGAAGTGAGATGTCGGCGATCAATTGCGCGCTGCGGCGAGAGATTCGACGGCCGAAATGAAATACGCATACTTCGATTGTTTTTCGGGGATCAGCGGCGACATGGTGCTGGGAGCGCTGGTTGACGCGGGCGTGGAGTTGCGAGCGCTCGAAGCGGAGCTGCGAAAACTGCGGTTCACGGGCTGGACGATTTCGGCTGAGCGCGTGAAACGGAAGGCGATTGCGGCGACGAAAGTGCATGTCGAAGCGGGAGCGAGTCATCATCACCGGCATTTGTCGGATATTTTGAAGATGATTGACGAGGCAGGCCTTGCGCCGCGCGCTGCGGAACGAGCGGGGAATATTTTTCAGCGGCTGGGTAAAGCGGAAGCGAAGGTTCACAATATTTCGGTCGAAAAGGTGCATTTTCACGAAGTCGGTGCGGTGGATTCGATTATCGACATTGTGGGAGCGGCGATTGGATTCGATTTGCTGGGGATCGAAGGATTTGCGTGCTCAGCGATGGATGTGGGCGGCGGGCGGGTGCAAACGGAGCACGGCGTACTGCCCGTGCCCGCTCCTGCGACGGCGGAATTGCTGCGCGGCGTGCCGACATTTTCGAGCGGCGTGCAAAAGGAACTGGTGACGCCGACAGGCGCGGCGATTGCAACGACGCTGGCGACGAGCTATGGGAAAATTCCGGCAATGCAGTTGAATGCGGTCGGATACGGAGCGGGTTCGGCGGATTTGGCCGAGCAGGCGAACGTGCTGCGGATTCTGATTGGCGAATCAGCGGAGAAAAAGACGGGAGTCTACGGAGACGCGGCCGTGGCGGTGATTGAGGCGAATGTGGACGACATGAGCCCGCAGATTTACGGGTACTTCGCGGAGCAGGCGCTGGCGGCGGGCGCGCTGGATGTGTTTTCGAGTCCGGTGCAGATGAAGAAGAACCGGCCGGGACAGCTCATCACGCTGCTGTGCGAGCCAGCGAACCGCGACCGGCTGATGGATTTGATTTTTCGCGAGACGACGACGATTGGCGTGCGCACGCATGAAGTTTTCCGGCGGACGCTCGAACGGCAAAGCGTTCCAGTGGAGACGCCGCTCGGGACTGTGCGGGTGAAGATTGCACGGCTGAACGGGACGGTGCTGAATGCGGCGCCGGAGTACGAAGATTGCCAGCGCATCGCGGCGGAGAAAGGCTTGCCGCTCAAGCAAGTGCTTTCGACGGTGAATTTCCATTTTCAAAAAATCAACGAGATGAAAAACAGCTGATGGCCAAACCGAAATTCTATTTGACCACGCCGATTTACTACGTGAACGCGCGGCCGCACCTCGGGCATACGTATACGAGCGTCGTGGCGGACACAATTGCGCGATACAAGCGCATGTGCGGATACGACGTGGTGTGCCTGACAGGTACGGATGAACATGGGCAGAAAGTGGAACGCGCTGCGAAGGAAGCAGGCGTGACGCCGCAGGAATTCGCCGACCGGATTTCGGCGGAATATCGCGCGCTGTGGCGGGAACTGGATTTGCCGTTTGACCGATTCGTGCGCACGACGGAGCCGCGGCACGAGCGCGCGGTGCAGATGCTGTTTCGCAAGGCGCAGGATCAGGGATACGTCTACAAAGGCGGATACGAGGGGCAATACTGCGTTTTCGACGAAATGTACGTGGATGAGCCGCTGCCGGGAAATCTTTGCCCGGAGTGCAAGCGGCCGACGGAGCGCGTGATGGAAGAGAATTATTTTTTCAAGCTTTCAGCGTTTCAGGAGCGATTGCTGGAACTTTACGAAAAGCAGCCAGATTTCGTGCAGCCGGAATCGCGGCGGAATGAAGTGCTGGCATTTGTCCGCGGAGGACTGCGCGACCTTTCGATCAGCCGGACGTCGTTCAAATGGGGCATTCCGTTTGCGGCGGATGAGAAGCACATTTTCTATGTTTGGTATGACGCGCTGACGAGCTACATGACGGGAGTGGGTTACGCGGACGACGAAATCGAATTCGAAAAATACTGGCCGGCGGATGTGCATCTGGTCGGCAAGGAAATTCTGCGATTTCATGCGGTTTACTGGCCGGCCTTCCTGATGGCGGCGGGAGAAACGCTGCCGAAGAAGATTTTTGCGCACGGATGGTGGCTTTTCGCGGAAGAAAAGATGAGCAAGTCGCGCGGGAATATGCAGTATCCGCAGCCGATCGCGCGTGTGCTGGGGATTGACGCGCTGCGTTATTTTCTGCTCCGCGAAATGGTGTTTGGGCAGGACGGAAATTTTAGCCGCGAGTCGCTGCTGACGCGCTACAACGCGGATCTGGCGAACGGGCTGGGGAATCTGGCCAGCCGGACGCTGACGATGATCGAGCAATACTTTGGCGGACGCGTGCCGCGGCGTCCGGCAAAAGAAGAAAATGGGCGCGATGCGGAAGTGGAGAAATTGAAGCGGGAAGTTTGCGAAGAAGCGCTGCGGTATTACGAGACTTACGATTTTTCGCGGGCGCTCGAAGCGATCTGGCGGCTGATTGGGGAGATCGACAAGTATCTGGTGGAATTTCAGCCGTGGGTGCTGGTGAAGGAAAGGGCGAAGTGGGGACGGCTGGAGATGGTGCTTTATCAGGCGTACGATGCGCTGCGAATCGTGACGGTGCTGGCACATCCGGTGCTGCCGCACGCGACACAGAAAATCTGGGAGCAACTGGGAAACAGCACACCGATCAGCGAGCAGTCTTTGAAAGCGCTGGCGGAACAGAAAGCGAATGGGGCAGGAGAGGCACGACAAGCGTTTCAGATTGGAAAAGCGGAAGCAGTGTTTCCGCGCGTGGACAAAAAGGAAGCGTTTGAAAGGATCGAAGCGATGGAAGAAGAAATTCGAAATCCGGCGGCGGCGAGCGCGGCGGCTGGGGCAACGGCAGGCGGCGCGGCTCTGAGCGGAGCTGCGGCAGGCGCGGCAAAGATCGGAATCGAGGACTTTGCGAAAGTCGAGATGCGCGTGGGAGTGGTGAAATCGGCGGAGCGCGTGCCCGGCGCGGACAAGCTGCTAAAGCTGCTGGTGGATATTGGCGAAGAGGTGCGGCAGGTGGTGGCGGGAATTGCCGTGGCGTATACGCCGGAAAGTTTAATCGGAAAGAAAGTTGTGGTGGTGGCGAATCTGGCGCCGCGAAAGTTGCGCGGTGTGGAATCGAACGGGATGATCGTGGCGGCGTCGACGGGGCCGGATGGCAAGCCGGTTCTGTGTACGTTTACCGAAGATGTGCCGGCGGGCGCGCGGTTGAAGTAAGAGGGCGGATACTTGGAGATTATCGACTCGCACGCGCATTTGGAGTTTCCGCAGTTCGACGCCGACCGCGAGGAGATGCTGGGACGTGCGCGCGCGGCCGGCGTCACGACGATTCTGGCGATTGGGAGCGGGACGGCGTCGGACCGGCTGGATGCAGCGATTCCTTTTGCGGAGAAATACGACTGGATTTACGGCACGGTGGGAGTCCATCCGCACGAAGCGAAGCTGGCGACGGAAGAATGGTACGCGGAACTTGCGCGGCTGGCGATGCATCCGCGCGTGATCGCGTGGGGCGAGATCGGGCTCGATTATTATTACGATCATTCACCGAGAGATGTGCAGCAAGCCGTTTTCCGGCGGCAATTGCAGCTTGCTCGCGAGGCGAAGCTGCCGATTGTGATCCATTGCCGGGACGCGTGGGCGGACTGCCTGAAGATTTTGGAGGAGGACTGGCGACCGAGCGGGCTGGGAGGGATTTTTCACTGCTTCACGGGGACTTTGGCGAGAGCGCGGCAGGGAATCGAGATGGGATTTCGGATTTCGTTTGCCTGCAACATCACGTACCCGAAAATGGCGCCGCTGCGCGAAGTGGCAGCGCAGTTGCCGCTGGAGCAGATTTTGACGGAAACGGATTCGCCGTTTCTGCCGCCGAAGGAATTGCGGGGCAAGCGGAACGAGCCGGCGAACGTGGTTGAGGTAGCGCGGATGTTGGCGAATGTGAGAAACTTAGCGCCGGAAGAAGTGGCCCGGACGACGTCAGATAATTTCCTGCGGTTTTTCGGACTGACCCAACCGGCCGCGCATTCGGCAAATCGGATTTGAATCGAGGAATGTCATCGCCGTTCTGACAGTGCGAGAGATTTTTGATCTGGTGCGCGACGACCTGGCGCTGGTCGAGCAGGAGATTGCCGTGCAGACGGGCGAAGCCATTCAGCCGATCGCGGAAATCGGAAGCTATTTGCGCGAAGGCGGAGGCAAGCGGCTGCGTCCGGCGCTGCTGCTGCTTTCTGCCGGAGCCTGCGGGTATGATGGGCCGAGCGCAATTCCGCTCGGCGCCGTGGTGGAGATGATTCACAGCGCGACGCTGATTCACGACGATGTGATCGATGGCGCGAATACGCGGCGCGGGCGGCCTTCGGCGAATGCGCGCTGGGGCAATCACATGAGCGTACTGGCGGGCGACTGGCTCTATATGCAGTCGTTCAAGATCGCGCTCGAAGAACGGAATTTCGATGTGCTCGATATTTTGATTCAGCTCACGCAGAACATGGTGGAAGGCGAACTGTTGCAACTCACGTGTCTGGATCGCATCGACCTGAGCGAACGAGAGGCGACGGATCTTTCTTATCGCAAGACGGCGTGCCTTTTCAGCGGATGCGCGGAGCTGGGAGCGGTGCTGGCGGGATGCGACGATTCGACGCGGCAGGCGCTGGCGGAATACGGGCGGAAGGCGGGATTGGCGTTTCAACTCGTGGATGATTTGCTGGATTTTACAGCGTCGCCGGAAAAGCTGGGCAAGCCGGTGCTGAGCGATTTGAAGGAAGGAAAGGTCACGCTGCCGCTGATTTTCGCGCTGCGAAATGGGACCTCCGGCAATGGCGCGGGACACAGCGGGCACCGCAGCGGCAGGGAATTAGTCGCAACCGTGCTGCGCGAAAAAGATTTTCAGAGCGTGAAGCCCGAGGAAATCACTTCGCTGGTGCGCAATTCCGGCGCGCTCGAGCATTCGCGACAACTGGCGGTCGAATACGCCAGCCGCGCGAAGGCTTGCCTGGATGTGTGCAAGGATTCCGATTACCGCCGTGCGCTGCTCTCCGTGCCAGACTTCATCCTCGAACGCGAAAGCTGATTTCCCGCTTCATTTCCTAAATTTCCTTGCAGCGCTAATAATGGAAGCGATAGCGCAGTTCGACGTAAATCTCGCGCGGGTCATCGTAATGGAAACCGCCAAATGTGATGCTATTGTCGGTCAACAGGCGGCGGTTGGCGATGTTGAGAGCGTCCACAGAGGCCGAAAAACGCTCGCCAAAATTCTTCCCAAGCGAAATGTCAATGGACGTGTGGCCGGGAAGATAGAGATTCGGGACGGCGGGCGGATTGTACTGGCCGTTTGTGAAGCCTGAACCGTAATAAGCATTCGCTCCAGCAAAAATCTGATGTGGAAGATTGGCGTTCATACCAATATTGAGCGTGTTCCGCTGGTCATGATCCAAAGGAAAGTAACCAGAGGGCAGGGTAAAATTGGTGAGGCCGCCAGTGATGGCGCCTTCCCCTTCCGCAATTTGGTTCGAATAGGCGAGATGCATCTGAACAGCACTCCAGAGAAGCGGCGAACGCAGAGTCAGCTCCCAACCACGAATCAGAGCTTGCTGAATCGTCAGAGGGAAAAAGACGCCGGAGTTGCCGACGTTGTTGTGGTCAAAGAAGTTCTGCGCGCGGGTCTGGAAATTATCGGCGTCAAGGGACCATGAGCGGAGCGGAATCGTGACGCCGAACTGATGCTCTTCGTCGCGTTCGCCGTGAAGCGGAATGAAACCTAAATTATTGCTATTGACGAAATTCAGCAACGGGCCGGAAGCGGTGACAAGCGGCGGAGCCTGATAAAAATGGCCGTAGAAACCGTGGAGGACCCAATGCACGCGCGGAACGCGAATGGCGACCCCGATGCGCGGGCTTGTCGCATTTTCGACGATGGGCGGGCTAGCGCCGGCTTGGGCCGGACTGCCTGAGAAGTGCGACTGGCGAACGCCGCCCACGAAAGTCAGCCAGGACGTGGCGCTGAACTTGTCTTCGATGAACTCCTCTTCGAGACTGCCTGAGGCTGGCTCACTCTGATTAATGGCCGGGTTAGGATTGCTGGGATCATTGAAGATGAGACCGAAGAACTGACTGTCGTGTTGCCAGAAACCGTAGAAGCCCGCCTGTGCGTCATTTTTCGCAAAACTGAAACTGAAGGTGGTTTGTCCGCCAGCATAGTCGGAGCCGCGGTCGTCGGTAGTGCTGATCGGAAAGTCACTGGGCGAGCCTTGATAATTGGCGCGATTGTAATGGTAGAAGGGCGAGAGTGTCAGCAGCATGCGCGAGTGGATCGTGTGCACCCAGGAAAAATCGACGACGGCATCGGATTCGCGCTGGCCGTCGCGAAGACCGCTGCTATTGAATATCTGATTTTCTGAATCGCTGGCGTTGGGATCGTAGGGGATCTGGTAGTAATCGCGGCGCAATGACGTGACGAATCGGAGCTGGTTGGCCGCATCGACATTGAAGATGATGGAGCCAAAGCCGCCGTAGCCGTTTTCGGCGTCGTGGTAGATGGAACTGACGGGAGTTTGAAGGCCATAATCGCTGCGATTGCCACTGAGACTGGCGAAATAGGCAAGCCTGTCCGTGTGACTTCCGAAATTGACTTCATCGTTGGTCTGAAAGGAATTCCCGAAGCTCGTGACGACGCCGCCCTCGTTGTTGCGCTCCCAGCCGGTCCGCGTGACGACGTTGAAGATTCCGTAGGTACGGTCGCCATATTCGGCGTCATAGCTGCCGCGCTGAACCTCGAGATAATCGATGTCCTGCGGATCGATTTGCGGGCCAAGATTGCTGGCAATGTTCGTATTGGGGATGGGAATGCCATCGATGAGCCAACTCGCTTGATGGCCGCCGCGAATGTGAAGCTGATCATGGGTGACGTAGGCGCCGGGAACGTAGTCGGTGATCATTTGCAGGCTGTTGGTGCGGTCAGCGCCGGGAGTTTGGGCTATATTTTTTCGGCTGACGAGCGTCGTGGGAGTGACTGTGTCAACGCTGGCAGGCTCCGGCGTCGCGGAAACCGTGATTTTCTGGCTCAAGGAGGCGAGTTCGAGAGGGAAGTGAAGAACTGGTGAAGTGCCGGACAGAACGGTGATTTTCTGCTGGATTGTCGTGAAGCCTGAGAGGCTTATGGTGACGATGTAGTCGCCGATGGGGACGGCTTCGAAGCGGAATTCCCCGTTTTGGTCGGATTTTGCTGTGAAAGACAAAGCCGAAGTCGCGGATTTCATGACGACGTCGGCGCCGGGGATCGGGCGGTGATCGGGATCATGGACGACTCCCTGGACGACGCCGAAAATTGTGGCGAAAGCGATGGCGCTGCAAACGAACGCGAGAAGAAACATCAATAGAAATCGAAACGGACGCACTCCGCGACCCTCCTAACTGCAAGATTTCCGGATTCGGTGAAATGTCAGGAGAGCAAGCGCGGAGGCTCAAGAGGAATACGAGAGAAACCGGGCAGAAGAACAGGCGATATGCGAGCGACGGCGCTTCGCGCCGATTCGAGCGAAGGAAGCTTGATGGCAGCGCTCAACTGAGTCGGCGGAAGCGGCGCGGCGAGACCGTAGTCGAGGCTATTTCGATAGTTGCACCGCACTCCGCAATGCAAAGCGCCCGAAGAGGAGTGGCCGCGCGTCAACCCCATAGCTTGGCCGCGATGCAAGCAGCAGAGCATGGCACATTGCTGCGGCCCGCAGCAATAGCCGCGAACCAACAATGCAAATGGCACGGCGAGCAGCGCAACAATGAGAAGGCCGGATTGAATTCGCTGAAACATCCTTGGGCGATGCACCTTCCGATCAGACATTTGCAAGCCGTGACTACAGCGGCCGGCCATGTGAATGCAGCGCAAGCATGCTAACACAGCTCTGCGAGTGGAGTACGCAGGATTGCGAGGGAATGGATTGCGAATTCCGCGCGATCGGGCTAGGCTCGCGATATGGTGATGCCATTCAAATTAATTTATAGCGATCGCTACGATTTGAACCTGGGCGCGCACGTTTTTCCCTCGCAGAAGTACCGGCTGGTACGCGACGAGCTATTAACGGAGGGACTGGCTGAAGAAAACGACTTTGTCGCGCCGAAGGCGGCATCGGATGAAGACGTCTTGCGTGTTCATTGTAAGGATTATGTGCACAAACTGAAAACCGGCGGGCTGAGCTATCTCGAGATTATACGAATGGAGGTGCCGTACTCGAAGGAGCTCATCGAGGCGTGCTGGCTGGCGGCGGGAGGGTCCATCGAGGCAGGGAAACGGGCGCTGGCGGATGGATGCGCGGCGAATCTCGGGGGCGGATTTCACCACGCGTATGCGGACCATGGGGAAGGATTCTGCGTGATTCACGATGTGGCGATCGCAATCCGGCATTTGCAAGCTGTGAGCGCAATCGAAACGGCGATGACCATTGATACGGACGTGCATCAAGGGAATGGAACGGCGGCGATTTTCGCCGACGATGAGACGGTCTACACATTTTCGATTCATCAGGAGAACAACTATCCGCATCCGAAGCCGCCTTCGAATTTGGATGTAAATTTGCCGGACGGGACGGGGGACGACGATTACCTGGCAATTCTCGAAAACAATCTTGCGCGCGCGTTCGATGAATTTCATCCGCAGCTCATTTTTTACATCGCGGGAGCGGATCCGTACCGCGAAGATCAGCTCGGAGGATTGGCGCTGACGATGGAAGGGCTGCGGCGGCGAGACGATCTAGTCTTCCATTACGCGCGGCGGCATCGTGTGCCGGTGGCTGTGACGTTGGCGGGCGGATACGCGCGGCTTGTGGGCGATACGGTGCGCATCCACGTGAATACGATTCTTGCGGCGCAGGATTCCGTTTTGCGAAAAACGCATTCCGTGGCGTGACCTGCCGCGCCAATCCAAAAAACAATCGCAGAAGCTGAGGAACGATTGGTGTCTCAAGCGGATTGCTTTTTGAGCAGAACGTTCAATGAGCCGGTGCGGTAGCCTTCGAGATCCAGCGTGACATAAGCGAAGCCGAATTGCTTAAGGCCACTGGCAATTCGTGCGGCCATAGCGGGCTCAAGCGCGCGCGAAAGCTCGTCCTGAGCGATTTCGATGCGGGCGAGTTCACCATGAATGCGCAGGCGGAGTTGGCGAAAACCGAGACCGCGGAGAAAATCCTCGCCGCGCTCGATGCGCGCGAGCAATTCGGGAGTGACGGCAGTGCCATAGGCGACGCGCGAAGAGAGGCAGGCCGCGGCGGGCCGATCCCAAGTAGCCAAGCCGGCCTGGCGAGAGAGCAGGCGAATCTCCGCTTTGCGGAGGCCAGCGTCGAGAAGCGGCGCGAGAATTTTGTGCTCGAAAGCGGCGCGATGGCCGGGGCGAAATTCGTGCGTGTCGTCGGCGTTGATTCCGTAAGCGATGGCAGCGAAACCTCGGGCGCTGGCCAGCGCTTCCATTTTGTCGAAGAGCTCGTCCTTGCAGTGATAACAGCGGGTGGCGTCGTTGGCGACGTACAGAGGATTTGCGAATTCGGCTGTGTCGATGAATTCCTGACGAATTCCGTGAGCGCGGGCGAATTCGCGCGCTTCGCGCCGGTCGTGCTCCGGGAAACTGGGAGACAGCGCGGTCATGGCGAGGGTATTCTCGCCCAGAGCCTGGCGAGCGGCCCAGGCGAGGTAAGCGGAATCCGCGCCGCCCGAATAGGCGACGAGAAGAGAACCGAGCCGGCGGAGGTTGGCGATCAGTTGTTCTTGTTTCTCGCGCGCAAGATGAAGGTCCGCCTCGGCACTCGCACTAGCAGCGCTGGCGGGCAGTCGAGATGTTTGCGCAGTTTGTTCTGGCACGGCAGGGAAGTATAGCGCGAAACCACTACTGAAAATCGATCATGACATCCACAGTCGCTGCGGCGGGATTCTTCTGGAGATAACGGCCGATTTTGTCCTGAGCCGTCGGCGTGCCCTTAAAGAGGGTCTGGATGCCTTGGTTAAGAAAACTCTCGTAGTAAGTCTCGTCGAAAACTTGTCCCTTGGGGATGCGCCATGCGCCACGCAGGCGACGCTCGGATTCGGGAGAAAGGCCAGTCAAAACGAGATCGCCCATGCGATATTGCGGGCCTTCGGAAATGACGACGTGGTACGCCGCGCGATGATTGGCATCATCGAATGCTTCCTGCTCCTGAATCTGCTCGTCCAAATAGCCGCGATGACCATATGCCGATTGTACGCTCTGCCATAGCTCGAAGATCTTCATACCGTCGGCCGGCTGGCCGGGCAAAAGGCCCTCTTCTTTGACGAGCGTGTCCAGATCTTCCGTCGTATACGCACGGTTGCCTGTCCATTCGACGCCCGCCCAGGTGTAAATCGCGCCCGGCTCGATCGGTATGGTGATGTCGACACTCTTATTGATGAAGCCCTGGTGATCGGGAGGATGAACCTGTGGGTTACCGAACTGCACGTGAAGGTAGCCGCTCTTGAAATAGACCGGACGAAGGTGCTCGAAATCAAAGCGTTCGACGATCTGCCGGGAGAAAGGCTTGCCGACAAGATCCGGAATGTAATTGCCGATCGACCGGTCGTTCATAACCAAGGAATCGCTGAAGGTGACTGCATGAATGATTACATCTGCGCCGGAGACGCTGAAGCGAACCGTTTTTTGATCGGTGCCAGGCACGGCGGTGAGCTGGTGGGAGACAGTGCCCTGAATCTTGTCATTGGCCAAAGTCTGTTCCAGAGCTTTTGCGATGAAATCCAAGTCCGTGCCAGCGGCTGGGACGCCGCCTTGAAATGGAATGCCAGCGTGGATGATGGCCTTGGAAAGATCGTCGTCGCTGAACCAAGGAAAATTGTCGAAGAGGACAGGGAATGTGGGGGCGTCCTGAAGTTCGAATGTGACGTGGAGGCCTCCTTCGTCTGTCGCATAACGATAGCGGACGCTGGCGAACAGACCCGACGCGGCGAGGCGATCGGCACCCGCCTGAATCGTATCGTGGCTGACCGGAGAACCAAGCTGCATGCCGCTGAAAGCCAAGACTTGAGCGGAAGAGTAAAGGTGGGAGCCGGTGGCGTCGACGGAAAGAAGTTTCGTCTGTGCGTTGGATGAAGGCGCAGACTGAGCGATAGCAAGCGGGCAGATGATTGCCAGGAGGGTTGTGACGCCGAAAAGCATAGTGCGGCGCAAGATTCGCCCTATGCTCGCACGATACTGATCCTGCGTAATCATCAGAATAATTCTAAGACAGTGGCGGGAAAATCGGAACTCTCTATTCCACAGTGACGGATTTTGCGAGGTTGCGCGGCTGGTCGACGTCGCAGCCACGACGAACGGCAATGTGATACGCGAGAAGCTGCAACGGGAGGATTTCCAGAATGGGCGTGAGAATTTCCGGAGCGGGCGGAATTTCGACGATGTGGTCGGCGGCTTCGCGCGCAAGGCGATCGCCTTCGGTGACGATGGCGATAACGATGCCATCACGGGCTTTCACTTCCTTGATGTTGGAGACGGTTTTCTCGTAGCGCGTCATAGAGGCCGCGTCGTTTTCATCCCGCGTGGCGATGACGACGACCGGTAGGTTTTCGTCAATGAGCGCATTAGGCCCGTGCTTCATCTCACCGGCAGGGTAGCCTTCGGCATGGATGTAGGAAATTTCCTTCAGTTTCAGGGCGCCTTCGAGCGCAATGGGATAGTGGATGCCGCGGCCAAGATAGAGAAAATCGGAGTGACGGAAAAACTGCCGGCCCAGTGCTTCGTACTCTTCGTCGCGCTGCAGAATCCATTCCATCTTGTGAGGGATGCGCGCCATTTCCTGCACGAGATTTTTCGCGGCTTCGGTGGAAATGCCAGAGCGAAGTTCGCCGATATGGAGCGCGAGAAGAGCGAGAGCCGTAAGCTGGCCGGTAAAGGCTTTTGTTGAGGCAACGCCGATTTCCGGGCCGGCATGGGTCAGAATCGTGCCGCACGCTTCGCGCGTGATCATCGAACCGACGACATTACAGATGGCGAGCGTTTTTGCGTGCTTTTGACGCGCTTCGCGCTGCGCGGCGAGCGTGTCGGCGGTTTCCCCCGACTGGCTGATGACGACGACCAGGCTGCGCTGGTCGACGATGGGATCGCGATAACGGAATTCGCTGCCATAGTCCACTTCGACGGGAATCTGGGCGAGCTTTTCGAGCATGAACTTTCCGGCCAGCCCGGCGTGCCAACTCGTGCCGCAAGCGACGATTTTGATGTTCTGAAACTCGCGGAATTCTTTCTCCGTGATCTGCATTTCGTCGAGAAAGACTTTTCCAGTATCGAGAGAGACGCGGCCGACGAGAGTGTCGCGGACTGCGCGCGGCTGCTCGAAAATTTCCTTCTGCATGAAATGCTTGAAACCGCCTTTTTCGGCCATGATGGGATCCCAGGAAATGTGCTGCACAGGGCGTTCGATGGCCGCGCCATCGAAATCAGTCAGGCGGACGCCTTCAGGAGTGAGAACGGCAATATCTCCGTCGGCGAGGAAAATCACGTCACGCGTGTGATGAAGCACCGCGGGGATGTCGCTGGCGACGAAGTATTCGTTGTGGCCGAGACCAATGACCGCAGGAGGTCCCCAGCGAGCGGCGACGATTTTATTGGGATCGCGCGTGGAAATAACTCCGAGGGCGTAGACACCGTTCAATTGCTTCACCGTTTTCTGCACGGCGCTTTCGAGCGAGCCGTTCAGATTGGACTCGACAAGGTGAGCGATGACTTCGGTGTCCGTCTCGGTGACGAACTTGTGGCCCTTGGCGATCAACTGCTGCTTGAGCTCGAGGTAGTTTTCGATGATGCCGTTGTGGACGACGACGACTTCGCCTTTGCAATCGCGATGCGGGTGCGCGTTTTCTTCTGTAGGACGGCCGTGCGTGGCCCAGCGCGTGTGGCCGATGCCATAGGTGCCATCGAGGGGCGAAAGGTGGATGGTCTCTTCGAGATTGCGAAGTTTTCCGGAAGCACGGCGGATGTCGAGGGCGCCATTTTTTTGGACGACGGCGATGCCAGCGGAATCGTAGCCGCGATATTCGAGGCGCCGGAGGCCGTCAAGAATGAGAGGGACAACTTTCTTGTGGCCGATGTAGCCGACAATTCCGCACATGAGTTCCTGCGCTCCTGCTTGCCGAAAACGGGCCACGACGGGGCCCGAAATTCGAGGTCACCTTTGAACGTTCAGAGTAGCATACTCCGGGAATTAGATGCGTTTGCCGACGCATAGACTCCGCGGATGAGTGAACGCCTCGACGCTAAGGCGCTACGCGACGATTTCGCAGCGGAATTCTTCGATGACAGGATTGGTGAGGACGTCGCGGGCGATTTGTTCGACTTTTTTCTTGGCGGCGTCTTCGGAGAGGCCGTTGAGGTCGAGAACGAAGAATTTGCCCTGGCGGACAGACTTGACTTCGGAATGGCCGAGAGACGAGAGCGCGTGCTGAATCGTTTGGCCCTGCGGATCGAGCACAGTGGACTTCAACATCACCCAGACGTGAGCTTTCATGGCGGACATTATAGCAAATCGAGGCTTCGAGCTTCGGTATGAAAACGATCGAGGAGCACTTGCTTTTCGCGCGGCGGCAAAAACGCGTGATGGAAGGCTGCTTCCGCGATGGAGACGAGCTGGGCAACGTTAAGGCCCATTTTCTCGACGGCGAGAGTGTAGGTGTCGCCGAGTGTTGTGTGAAACATGGCTGGATCGTCAGTCGAGAGAGTGACAGGCACGCCGCGAGCGACAAATTGCCGCAGTGGATGATCTTCGAGGCGAGCTGACGGCGAACCCAGCAGCTTGGCGAGCGCGCCAGTGCGAAGATTGCTTTCAGAACAGATCTCGAGCGGGATTTGACGTTCGATGAGCAGGTCCATGAGAGCTTCATCGCGAATCGTGGCAATGCCATGACCGATGCGCTCGGCGCGGAAAATTTCGATGGCGTCGCGGACGGATTGCGGGCCGCCCATTTCTCCGGCATGAGCGAGGCAATGGAGGCCTGCGGCAGCGGCGTAGTCATAAACGCCCCGAAAATCAGCGGCGGGCAAAGATTCTTCGTCGCCGCCAAGGCCGAATGCGACAACGCCCTGGGATTTCATTTGCGCGGCGAGGCGCGCGACTTGCATGGCTTTTTCGGGGCCGAACTGGCGAACGGCGTCAAAGATCCAGCGAATTTGCACGCGGGAAGTGTCTGGCGACTTCGCTAGGGCATCGAGAATCGTTGCGAAATTGGCTTCGGCATCCTGATTGCGAAGCAACATCACGCCGACAGACAAAGTGATTTCTGCGTAGAGACAATTCTGCGCACGGAGATCAAGCGCGACAGCTTCCGCGAGTCTTGCGTAATCGCGAGGCGTGCGAAGATACGTCGTGGCCCATTTGAATAGTTCGAGAAATGCGGGAAAAGATTTGATGCTGTAGCGTTCCGCGACTTCTTGCCGGTTGAGTTTTTCGCCGTGGCCTTCTGCGAGCTTTACGACAAGCTCCGGAGAAAGGCAGCCCTCCAGGTGCAGATGGAGTTCCGCTTTCGGGAGGCGGTGGAGCTTGGCTGCGGTTTCGCTCCAGGATGAGCCGGACATTTCGCTAAGGGATCACTGCGCGGGCAGCGACGGGCGGCCCGCGTTTTCCCACGCGGTCAGCCAATACGAGCCGGTGTCGGTGGCCGCATCGGAAATTTGGCGAACGAGGACCGCACCCGCGTCGCTATAGAAGCGGTCGTAGAATTCGTCGGTGTAGTCGTTCAGGCCTTCATAGGAACGGCGATCGGCGAGAAGAATATTTTCGAGCCAGGAATGGGCCGTGAGGCACATTTCAAAAGCATGGTCGGTAGGATCCGAAATGAAGGCCGCCGGATTGGGATGAATATAAAAAAATTGAGAATAACGATTGACGAGTTTGTTTTCGAAGCGATCGTTCACGCCGAGCTGGCCGGAGAGATGTCCATCGTTATTTACTGTGGTGTTGAAGGGGTCGTGAGCGTCAGCAACATAGCTGGCAAGGAGAGCGGCATCGAGTTTCGCAGCAGACCAGTTGGCGGCGCGAAAATCATCGGTCAGCTTGGCGCTATAGAGGCCAATCTGCCAGGGCAGCAGGCCGTTGGCGTCGAGGGACCGTTTGCTGAATTTGCGAGATGCGGCTTTGTATTCGCGAGGCAGGTTCGCGAAGGGATACTGGCCGTAGTGATCCAGGTGAATGTACTGGTTATGGAGCTCCGCCGGATTTTGCTTGGCCGCACCATTTGGATCTGTGACATGAGCGACCAGAAATTGGCGATTGGCTTCGAAAAACGGGCGAATTTCGTCAGGCAAGGTGGCGATGGCGCTGTTGACGATAAGGCGATCGGCGTTGTCACCCCAGCCAAATGCCGAGGGCGCGAGGAGGATGCCAGCGACGATCAGCGTGGCTACGCCGGGGCGTGCATAGGCACCTAATTTGGGAGGATGGCGCCGGTTGGCGCGCCTGCGATGGGTACCGCAGATATTGGATTCATGGTTTCTGCGGAGCTTCATGCGGCCTTCGACACGAGAGTGTCTTCACGATAATGATTGTAGCCTCGGAACAGAAATACAAGAGCGACAATCGCGAGGAGGACGAGTCCACTCCTCTCGATTATGCCTGTTTGGACGATGCCCTCGACGACCAGGAAGCCACCGAAAATGGCAAGCAAGAACAAGGCGCTGCTCAGCGCCATCAAAGCCTTGTCCGAGAGGACCATCAACGCGCGCTGGCCAGAAGGATCGGCCTGGCGTCCTGCAGTGCTGTGGCGCACGCCAAAGTCGAAATAAAACAATAGCCCGACAATCAGCCAGACGAAGAAGCGCACCCAATTTTCGACGGTGAGGCTGGCCATGAGAACAAAGCAAAACACCACAGAGGCAATGGGAATCCATGGAGAGAACGGAACGCGAAATCCGCGCGGTCGGTCGGGCTGACGTTTGCGCAAAATCAGCACGGCGATGGAGACGAGAATAAAAGCGAACAGCGTGCCGATGTTGGAGAGATCAACCAGCGTACCGATACTGAAAATTCCTGCCGGAATCGCGACAAAAAATCCGGCAACCCAAGTGGCAAAGTCAGGTGTGCGGAAAACCTTGTGAACACGCGAGAATACAGCCGGTAATAGGCCGTCGCGTGACATCGCAAACCAGATGCGGCCTTGTGCCAACTGATAAACCAGGATCGAAGAAATCATGCCCATCAACGCGCCTGCGGTGACCCAGCGGTCGGTCACCTTCAGGCCGATGGCCTCGAGTGCTTTGGCCACGGGAGCGGCGTTGTTCAGGGTGTCCCAGCGCTGAATACCGGTGAGTACGACGGCCAGGGCCACATAGAAAACCGCGCAGACAAAAAGAGAAGTAAGTATGCCGATGGGAACATCGCGCTTCGGATTTCTGCACTCTTCGGCAGCCGTGGAAACGGCGTCAAAGCCGATGTAACTGAAGAACACGATGGCGCCGCCAGTAAGGACGCCTTGAAAACCATTTGGGAAGAACGGCTTGAAATTTGCGGGATGAATGTATTTGGAGGCAACGACGCAGAAAATCATAATGGCCACGAGCTTGATGCCGACCATGACGTTGTTGGCGCCGGCGGATTCACGAATACCGCGTACGAGGAGCACGGTGAGAAGCATAACGATTATAAAGCCGAGCAGATTGAAGTGAAGCGACCAGCCGATCATCGGATCATAGGCTGGCGTGCCGAGCGCGTCTGGAATGTGAATATGGAAGGTGTCCAGCAGATTGTTGACGTAGGCGGAGAAGCCGACAGCAACGGCCATATTAGAAACGGCGTATTCGAGAATCAAATCCCACCCGATGACCCAGGCGATGAATTCGCCAAGGGTAGCGTAAGTGTAAGTGTATGCGCTGCCGGCAATCGGAATCATGGATGCAAGCTCGGCGTAGCAGAGTCCCGCAAGAGCGCAAATCAGCGCGACAGCAAAGAACGAAACCGCGATGCCGGGACCCGCGCCGGGGCGACCGGTGACAATCGCATGACTGCCGTGCAGGAGGACGCTCAGAAGAGGAGCTTGAAGCAGGGAAGGGAACCGGTCGACCTCGCCCGCAGCGGCAGTACCTGTAGCGATGAAAATTCCGCTGCCGATGATGGCGCCGATGCCAAGAGCAGTCAGGCTGAGCCAGCCCAGCGTTTTTTTGAGGCGCTTGCCGGGCTCCTCCGAGTCGGAGATCAGCTGGTCAATACTCTTCGTACGGAAAAGCTGCTGATTCATCGAGTCATTAGGGCCACCGTCCCAAAGCTAAAAGCAGCACTGTACCTTGAGCGGGTTCATCGCGCAACCGCCGCGGCGGTGAGGTTTTCTCCGAGATACCTACACGGCCTCGAGATGTGCATAGCGTTCGATGAGTTTCTTCGTGCCGTAATCGGTGAAGCTGACAACGAGGCGGCGATCGTCACCGTTTTCCTCAACATTGAGGATTGTGCCGATGCCATAGGTTGGATGGCGAACGCGCGTGCCGATCAGGGCATTCGAGGCTTTTTTCGATCTTTTCGCGCCGATGCTGCGCAATGCGGCGCGATTCACGCGGCGAAACTCGGATTCATAGAATTCCGGATCAGGCTCGTAGCGGCGCGATTCGCCGGGTTCAGCAAGAGAGCCGTTTGCCGCTTCGACCAACTCGGTGGGAATTTCAGCAAGAAAGCGCGAAGGGGCGGAGGCTGCGAGGCCGGAATCGCCCCACGTGCGCCGGTAAATGGCGCGCGAAAGAGTCAGTGTGCGCTTGGCACGAGTCATGCCGACATAGCAGAGGCGCCGCTCTTCCTCGATGCTTTCGTCACTGCCGAGCGAACGACCGTGCGGCAAAAGTCCTTCCTCAAGCCCGGCAAGAAAGACGTGGTCGAATTCAAGGCCCTTGGCGCTGTGAAGCGTGATCAAAGACACAGGAACGTGTTCATCGAATTCATCTGCGTCGGAAACGAGCGCAGCGCGGTCAAGAACGTCTTCGAGTGTTTGTCCTGCTTCGATGGCGTCTGCGAGGGCGTTGGAAAGTTCCCGAAGATTTTCGGCGCGCGAAGAATGATCGAGCTTGTCCTGTTGCTCGACCCAATCCAGATAGCCGCTGGCGCCGAGGACGACTTCGATGAGTTCTCCTGCCGGCCGTTCCTGAACATCTTTGGCGAGTCTGAGAATCATCTCGCGAAAAGCTCCCAGAGCCGCGCTGCCGCCACGAGTCTTGCCCGAACCGGCCACGCGCGCAATCGCCTGCCAGAGCGATTCGTTGAATTCCCGCGCCGTTTCCTGCAAGGTCTCTACGGTGACTTTGCCGATCCCGCGCGGGGGCACGTTGAGGATACGGAGCAGCGCGATGTTGTCATCCGCGTGCAGCGCCAAGCGAATGTACGCCAGCGCATCTTTGATTTCTGTACGCTGGTAAAAACTGAAGCCGCCGACAACACAATAGCGAACGCCCAGTCGCCGCATTGTTTCTTCAAACGAACGTGACTGTGCCGCCGTGCGATACAAGACAGCAAGCGTTGTACTGGGATCGTCACGCAGAATGCGTGTGATTTCCCCGCAAACGTACTCCGCTTCGTCCGAGGCGTCACGCGCTTCGTAGAACTTCAGCAGTTCGCCAGCGCCGAGCATAGCCTTGAGATTCTTGCCTAGGCGTTTTTGATTGTGGCCGACGACGCCGCCGGCCGCATCGAGAATGACCTGCGTCGAGCGATAGTTTTCCTCGAGACGAATCGTGCGCGCGCCGGGGAAATCCTCGAGGAAACGCTGGAAATTGCCGCTCACGGCACCGCGCCAGCTGTAGATGGACTGATCCTCGTCTCCGACAACACAGACATTGCGCTCTTTTCCGGCAAGCAGGCGAACCAATTCCTCCTGAGACGCGTTGGTGTCCTGAAATTCATCGACCTGAATGAAGCGCAGTTGCTCGGCCCAATGGCGGTGCGCATCGGGATGTTCGCGCAACAGGCGGACGCCGCGCAGGAGAAGATCGTCAAAATCGAGAGCACTCGCCTTACGAAGAATTTCTTCGTATTCGCGGAAAATGGCAGCAACGTTCTTGCCCCAGGGACCAAATGCCTCTACCTCCGTCTCTTCCGGCGTGATGTTGTGATTTTTCGCGTGGCTGATGCGGTCGCGTACAGGGCGAGGGGCGAATTCTTTCTCGCCGAGACGAAGATTTTGGACGGCAAGTTTGACTGCGCGAGTCTGGTCATCGTCGTCATAAATGGCGAAATCCCGGGGCAGGCCCGCGCGCGGGGCTTCGCGCCGCAGGAGCCGGGCACAGAATGAATGAAAAGTGGAGATCCAAACATCGGAACTACTGTGGCCGCTGGAGCGGACCAAGTCTCCGATGCGCTGGCGCATCTGATCGGCGGCCTTGTTCGTGAACGTCACGGCGAGGATGTTCCTGCCGGGAACGCCTTGTTCGATCAGATGGGCGACACGGTAGGTGATGACGCGCGTCTTGCCTGTTCCAGCTCCGGCCAGCACGAGGACAGGCCCTTCGGTGGCCAGGACAGCTTCGCGTTGCTGAGAATTCAGTTCATCGAGAAGCGCCATATTGGATTTCAATTCCTATGCGAAAAAAAATCGAAGATCGATTCTATCTGAGGCGAGCGATTTCGGCAAACGAGCCTCTGTGAGGACTTTTCCGTTCAGTCCGATCAGTCCGAGTGATGAGTCCCCAGTGGAACTTCGAAATAAATCATGGGGTCGCTCGATGCGATGGATTGCACGTCGGGGACGTAAAGGCTGGAGTAGGACACGAGATCGAATTGATGACTCATATCGAAAAAAACGAAGCCATGGATCGTTTTGCCCGGGGGGACGACGTCAGACTGAATCATCAGAGGTTGCAAGACGTTTTCTGCGTCGCGTTCCTTGCGGTCGCCACCAGAGATTATGGGGGGTAGGCGGCTCGGGCCCTTCGCGGCAGGCCCATTCGGATGGGCAATGTCTGTGGCGGCTTCCTTGAGACTCAGGCTCTGGAGGTGAAAACGCTGATCGTGAGGTGCATCGACATCAAGGCGAATCGTGGTCAGATCGACGTGCACGGGATATTCCGTATTGTTTTGAAAATAGACGTCGACGGACAAAAGCCCGGCTTTGGAAGGATCAATCTTATCGAAAACCTCTTTGATGCGGGCTGCATCCGTGCAGGGATCCGCAGCAACGACGAAATTCTGATGGGAATCCTTGGCGACAATTTTAGAGATATCCAGCTGCTGCGATTGAGGGATCAGCGTGAGCAAAGAAACTGTCACAGCGAGGAGTAGGTTTCGCATTTCTCGCCAATAGATGCGCGCACGGATGGAAACGTTGTGGGTTCGTGCGGCGGTTGCCACTATAATACGAGTCTTGCAGGCAGCACTCTTTTTTCGAACGAGGCCTGGCTCCCCTCTATGTACTTTTTGTATAGCGTGCTGACGGCGATTGGCATGGCGCTGCTCGCGCCGTATTTCCTGGTGCAAGGGCTGCGGCGGGACAAGTATCTGGCGAGTTTTTGGCAGCGTATGGGGTGGCTGCCGGAGGGATTCGCGCACGGAATTGCGCCGCGAACAGCGATCTGGGTTCACGCCGTGTCGGTCGGCGAAGTGCTGGCAGCCAAACCGCTTGTGGATTGCTTGAAAAAGCGATTCCCGAAGACGGCGATTTTCGTTTCGACGACGACGGCTACGGGCCAGCGTGTTGCCCGTGAACGAATTACAGTTGCGGACGGCGTCTTCTACTTTCCCTTCGACTGGACTGGCCCCGTGCGGCGCGCGATGCACAAAATTCAGCCTGCGCTGATCGTGATTCTCGAAACGGAGATTTGGCCGAACTTGATGCGCGAGGCGGACCGCGAGGAGATTCCCGTTGTTTTCGTGAACAGCCGAATCTCGGAGAAATCTTTCCGGCGGTTTCAGAGATTCGAGCCTTTTGTTGGCGGATTTTTCCGGCGCGTTTTGCATCACGCTGATTTGTTTCTCACGCAAAGCGTCGAAGACGCACGCCGCTTGCGTGCGATGGGCGCACCGGCGGAGAGAGTTGAGGTCACGGGCAATCTCAAATATGACCACGAGCCACCGGCGCCTGGAGCCTTTGGCGGCTGGCTGGCGCAGCAGTGCCGCGAGCAGGAGCGCTGGCCGATAGCGATCGCGGGCAGCGTCGTAGCCGGAGAGGAAGAGGCTGTGCTGGCGGCTTTCGATTATGTTCAGCGCCAATGGCGGCATGCGCTGCTACTACTCGCGCCGCGAAAGCCGGAACGTTTTGACGCGGCCGTGCGTGCGGTTGAGGAGCGCGGCTGGAAAGCGATTCGGCGCAGCTCGATCGATACGAACACTTCGCTCGACGAAAATGCGGATGTGCTTGTTCTCGATTCGATTGGCGAGCTGGCAGGGTTATACGCTCTGGGCGATGCCGTTTTTGTCGGAGGATCGCTTGTGCACTCTGGCGGACACAATATTCTCGAGCCCGCGTGGTTTGCCAAGCCTCCTTTGTTTGGGCCATCGATGGAAAATTTTCGAGAGATGGCGGCGCGCTTTGCGAGTTCCAGCGCAGGAATGCAAGTGACGAGCGGAGAAAGACTGGGCCGTGCATGGGTCGAACTGATTGGAAATCCGGAACACCGGGATGAAATGGGGCGAAAAGCGCGTGCGCTTGTGGAGTCCAACCGCGGAGCGACAGCGCGATCCCTGGACCGGATCGCGGCGGTTCTCGAAACACAGCGGGGCGGCGCGTGACGCCGGGTCAAGCGCTGCTGTGGCCTTTTTCCGTCGCATACGGCGCAGGCGGGCGTCTTTGGGCATCGTGCTATCGGACGGGAATCTTTCGGCAGAAGCGGCTCAAGGGCGCGGTTGTCAGCGTGGGAAACCTTACTGTCGGCGGCACGGGGAAGACGCCGATGGTAGTGTGGCTGGCGAAAAGATTTTCCGCCGCGGGAGTGAAGACGGCAGTCTTATGCCGTGGCTACAGGCCTTTGCCGCACGGAACTGCGCTTGCAGATAGCTCCGGAATTGCTGAAGGTTGGAATGATGAAGCCGCGCTGCTTCATCAGAGGCTAGGCCCTGCGGTTGAGATTGGAGCGAATGCCAATCGCTATGCAAAAGGAAGAGATCTCGAAAGCAGCGGCGTGAAATGCTTTGTTCTCGACGACGGATTTCAGCATCTGCAATTGGCGCGCGATGTCGATATCGTGATGATTGACGCGACGAATCCGTTTGGCGGCGGGCACGTTATCCTGGCGGGACGCCTGCGTGAACCGACCTCTGCACTGCGGCGCGCGGACATCGTTGTCATTACGCGCAGCGATCATGCTCCGGCGGTTGAGGCAGTGATTCGTCGGCACAGTAATGCGCCGATCTTTTATGCCCAGACAGAGTTGGTTAGCCTCGAAGTGCGCGGGTTGATGGGAAGTTTAGTCGAGAAGTTTAGGCCCGAGGGGAAGAAGTTCTTCGCTTTTTGCGGCATCGGGAACCCAGGAGCGTTCTTAAGTGATCTTAAGAGCTGGGGATTTTCCATCGTGGGCCATGCGAATTTTCGCGACCACCATCTCTATACGAAACACGATCTGGCGGACCTTGAGGCCCGTGCCATGGCCGCGGGGGCTGACGCGCTGATCTGCACAGAAAAAGATATCTACGACTTAACGTCGCTAAAGACCGAGCGCATTCCGATCTGCTTCTGTAGAATCTCGCTGCGTTTCAACGACGAAGACGCGTTGTGGCGCACGATTGTGGACGCGATTCATCGCAAGAAACCCGGTGTGCTGCAATGAAGATTCTGGTGCGGGCGACGAATTGGGTCGGCGACGCAGTAATGTGCATTCCGGCTCTGGAGGCCATTCGCGCAAGGTGGCCGCAAGCAGAAATCGCGATTCTCGCGCGGCGTTGGGTTGGCGATATCTACAGTGGTCAGGCGTTTGCTGATCGCGTAATTGTGCAGGACGTTTCTCCGCGGAATCCGTTTTTAGTTGAAGGTATGGCTCGCACTCTGCGCCGCGAGCGCTTCGATTGCGCGATTCTCTTTCAGAATGCATTTTCAGCAGCGTGGCTGGCGTGGCGAGCCGGTATTGCACAACGCATCGGATATGCACGCGATGGTCGCAGCTTTCTTCTGACGCAGGCGATCGCGGTGCCGGGCAAGAACGAAATTCCAGCGCACGAGTCGTATTACTATCTGGAGCTGCTTCGCCGCGCGGGGTGGATCGAGAAACTTCCGGAAATTGCAGAAATCCGTTTGGAATTGGCTCCCGGCGCAAGCGAGGCTGCGGAATCGCGCCTCCTGCAAGCGGGCGTGAAATCGAAAGCGATTCGAATCGCCATCGCCCCGGGCGCAGCATACGGTTCCGCAAAATGCTGGCTTCCGGAACGTTTCGCCGAAGTCGCAGATGCTCTGATTGGTGAGTTCGCAGCGGATGTGATACTTTTCGGTACGACTTCAGAAGCTGAGGTTTGCGGAAAAATCGCCGCCCGAATGCGCCATCGCCCAGTCAATCTTGCCGGCCAGACGCCGATCGGAGAACTTCCCGCGCTGTTTTCTCGTTGCCAGCTTTTTCTTGGAAATGACTCTGGAGCGATACATGTCGCGGCAGCAGTGGGCGTGCCCGTCGTCGCAATTTTCGGGCCGACAGATCCTGAAGGAACATCCCCTGTGACGCTGAAGCGGTCGTTGGTTCGCCATCCGGTTTCCTGTAGCCCCTGTTTTCTTCGCGAATGTCCCATAGATCATCGTTGCATGACCCGCGTTGAAGTAGCGGGCGTCCATGCGGCAGCGGTGAAGTGGCTGGAGAAGGCGCATCATGTCTAGCGCGGAACGCAAGCGGCCTGCGGTCTTCCTGGATCGCGACGGAACAATCGCCGAGGAGATGGGCTACGCGAATCACTTGAGCCGGTTCACGATTTTTCCCTTTGCGGCTCGCGCCATTCGCAGGCTGAATGAAGCGGGGATTCCCGTCATCGTCGTCACGAATCAGTCCGGGGTCGCGCGAGGATTTTTCCCGGAATCGCTGGTCCAGGAGATGCATAAAAAAATGAAAGCGGAACTTGCCGCCGGCGGCGCGCATGTCGAGGGGATTTATTATTGCCCGCACATCCGCGATGACAATTGCGACTGCCGCAAGCCCCTGCCGGGAATGCTGACGCGGGCGGCGCATGAGCACGGTTTGGATCTAGGTGCGTCGTCATTAGTGAGCGATCGCTACGATGACATTCTGATGGCTCACTCCGTTGGTTCCAGCGGGGTATTGGTTCTCAGCGGATATGGCCGCGGCGAATACCAATGGAAAAAAGACGGCTGGCTGCGGCAGCCAGATCACGTAGTGGAAAATCTGGCTGAGGCTGTTGATATCATCCTCGGAGATATGCGTTGAGCGGGCGCCGAGAGCCTTCTGCGGCTGGTGGGCGCGCGCCGGATCTGTCGCGTTTACTCGACCTCGTCGCCGCTTTTCCGCGACAGCGAATTGTTGTTCTCGGCGATTTTGTTGTTGATGAATACGTGACGGGAGAAATCTCGCGCGTGTCTCGCGAGGCGCCCGTCCTGATTTTGCGCCATCGGCAAACGGAAATTGTCCCGGGCGGCGGCGCGAATGCGGTGAACAATCTGATTGATCTCGGTGCTCGAGTTTTGCCGGTGGGTGTTGTTGGCGACGATGCTTCCGGGGAGGCGTTGCTCGCCTATTTTCGGCGAAAGTGTGCTGATGTTTCCGGGATCATTCGCGCGCGCGGATGGGCGACCACGACGAAAACGCGTTTTCTGGCGCGCTGGACCCATACGGCACGGCAACAGGTATTGAGAGTCGATCATGAGCCAAACGGAACATTGCCCGGCGGCGTAGCACTCGAAATCATGCGCAAAGCGCGCGCTCGCATTGCCAAATCGGACGCCACGATTGTTTCCGATTACGGGGCTGGCTCAGTGACGCCCGAATTGCTGAAGGGAATGCGATGGAAAATCGCAACGCTAGATTCACGGTATCGGATGCTCGATTATCGTGGCGCGCGGTTTACCGCGGCAACACCCAACGAGCCGGAGATTGAGGCGGTGTATCAAACGCAAATCGGCAACGACCGGCGGAAACT
This sequence comes from Candidatus Acidiferrales bacterium, assembly GCA_035934015.1. NCBI lineage: Bacteria > Pseudomonadati > Acidobacteriota > Terriglobia > Candidatus Acidiferrales > Candidatus Acidiferrales bacterium. The sequence continues at coordinate 194,062 of DASYYH010000011.1, read as the reverse complement.
GGAATTGCTGGGCCAAGAGGCTTTGCGAACACTTGGTTTACAAGCGCTGCTCGTGACGCGAGGCAAAGACGGCATGGTGCTTTTCGAGCGATCGAAGCCGCCCCATGAGATTGGCGTTTATGGAAATGCAGATGCTGTGGACGTGACCGGGGCGGGAGACACGGTGATCGCTGTTTTCACACTGGCGCTCGCGGCGGGCGCATCATTCGCCGAAGCCGCGCATCTCGCCAACTATGCTGGCGGCATCGTCGTGATGAAGAGAGGCACGGCGACCGTGACGCGGGTCGAGCTGGAAGCAGCCGTGCGCGGCGAGGCCACAGCGCGCCAATGAACACTCGTGCAAAAATTCTCTCTCGTGCTGAATTAGTGAAGCGATTCGAGGAGCATCGGAGAAAAGGCCAGCGCACGGTGCTTGCGAATGGCTGTTTCGATGTTCTGCATGCCGGGCACGTGCGATATCTCGAAGGAGCGCGGCGGGAGGGAGACGTTCTTGCTGTTGCGATCAATTCGGATTCCAGCATGCGACTGCTGAAAGGGCCTGGCAGGCCGATTCTTCCGGCGCAAGCACGCGCAGAGCTCGTCGCGGCGCTTCGCGCGGTGGATTACGTGGTCATTTTTCCCGAGCCGGATGTGCGCTCGCTTCTGCGCGAGCTTCGCCCGGATGTCCACACAAAGGGGACTGATTACACCGCAGAAACTGTTCCCGAACGAGAAGAATCTGTGCGATTGGGCATCCGGATTGCGATTGTCGGCGATCCCAAGCAGCATTCGACGCGCGATCTTGTTGCTCGCATTCGCGACGCAGGCCATGCCTGAGGAGCGCTTCCTCATTTTGCGCATGAGTGCGCTGGGAGACATTGTCCACGCGCTTCCAGCCGTCGCGGCGCTGCGCGACTCGTTTCCGCGAGCGGAAATCGACTGGCTTGTTGATTCCAAGTTTTCGTCAATCCTTGCAGGCAATCCGGACGTCAATCGTGTGGTCGGAATGAATCGGAGTAACCGGCGAGATGTGATCGCCGGGATCAAGCGATTGCGCGCCGCGGGTTACACAACGGCGCTGGATTTTCAGTCGTTGTACCGCTCCGCAATCCTCGGATATCTTTCCGGTGCTCCGCGACGCATCGGTTTTGACGCCGACTATTCGCGCGAGCGGGGTGCCGCGCTTTTTTACACGCAGAAAGTGACCCCAAGCCGAAAACATGTGGTCGATCAAAATATAGAGCTCGCGGAATGCGCGGGCGCCAGAACACAAAGCATTCGATTCCCACTTCGTGTTTCCCCGGAAGCGGAAGCGCATGTCGAATGCACGCTCGCTGCACACGCAGTGAAGGACTATTTTGTTCTTTCGCCGGGTGGCGGCTGGGGCTCGAAATGCTGGCCAGCGGAGCGTTATGGCACGCTGCATCGTGCGCTGACTGAGCGTTATGGCTGGCGAGGAGTGATCAGTTTCAGTCCTGCCGAGCGCCAACTGGCGGAGATTGTTCGGCACGAAGCCGGCTCGCCCGGGCCGGTTGTCGAATTGTTTGACCTGCCCCAGTTGATGGCGCTTCTTCGCGGCGCAAGGTTTCTTGTCGCAGCGGATACCGGCCCGCTGCATCTTGCCTCTGCATTGGGAACACCTGTGGTTGGTCTTTACGGCCCGACGGACCCGGCGCGAAACGGTCCTTACGACGCGAACGACATTGTCGTGCGAAATGCCGCAGCAGAAGAGACAACGTACCGCCGGAACAAGGCGCCTGCGAGCTCGATGCTGTCGATCACGGTTGAGCAAGTGGCGGACGCAGTCGAGCGCCGTCTGAGGAATCGATGATGGCCTCGGCGACGAATTTCTGGATTCGCTGGCGCGTGCGCATTGGCTATCCGGTTGCGCTCGCATACTTGATTCTTGCGAAACCAACCGCGCGGTCATTGGTGATTGGCGGCTTGACCGGCGTAATTGGGCTCGCGATACGAGCTTGGGCCGCGGGATATCTTCGCAAGCATGAAGCGCTGGCCACAAGCGGCCCCTATACATTTACGCGCAATCCTCTCTATTTTGGCAGCGTAATTCTCGCTGCTGGTTTTGTGATTGCTGGTTGGTCGGTCTGGCCCGGAGTTGTCGTCACCTTATATTTAGCGTTGTTCTATCCAGCTGTGATGCGGCGCGAAGAATCGGAATTGCAGGGACATTATGGTGAAGTGTTCACGGAATACGCCGCGCAAGTTCCGCTTTTCTGGCCAAGACTCGCGCCTCATCGTTCGCCCGCGAGACGTGAGTCGTTCTCCTCGAAGCTCTACCTTAGGAACCGGGAATACCAAGCAATCATGGGTTTTTTCTTCGGACTGGTGCTGCTTTGGGCAAAGATGCATTGGATTCACTGAAGCGATGTCGATCATGCGCAGAGTTTCATCCGTTTTTGAATCATTGCTAGCTTGAAAGAGATTATTCGTTTACCATGAACGGAGTTTGGCCAGATTTCCGCCCCTTCGGATTAGGAGCGCCCCATGAATCGGGAACACAGCCGGGAGAAGACGGTAGTCATTCACTCGGCTGGCTCGGATACTGAAGCGATGGTGATTCGCGGGTTGCTGGAGAGCGCGGGGATATCCTGCGTGGGGTCGTCAAGCACAAATCCATTTCCAGTTGATGAACCATTGCCAGGGTTCAGCGGATCTGACGTCGTGGTCTTGGAATCTCAGGCGCAAGCCGCTCAAAACATCATTGCCGACTACCTCAAAAGCAACGAAGGCATCGAAGTCGAAGATGACGACGATGGTTCTAACGAGAATTCCGAGAAGTAGAGAAGCACGTCCTCAACTGCAAGTCCTTTAGCTGCGAATTCCTTCTGTGTTTAGCGCTTCTGCATGCGCGCAAAGTCACTCGTGTACAGGTTGCGGCCATCGGTGGACACGGTAAGGGCACCGTCTCGATCCGTCCGGAATAGATTGATCTTTTTCTCCTCGTACCTTTGTACTGTTGCCGGGTAAGGAAGGCCGTAGGGATTTTCTTTGCCGACAGAAATGGCAGCGACACGAGGAGCAACGGCATCGAGGAATTCCTCGGTCGAGGAAGTCTTGCTGCCGTGATGTGGCACTTTGAGGAAATCTGCGGATAGAGGCTCGCGCTCGTCGACGAGCGTATTTTCCGCTTCTTTCTCTATGTCCCCGGACAATAGGAAATGAATCGATCCGTCTCCTAGCCGCAACACAACGGAGTCATTGTTCGCGGCGGCGGGCGCTTCAGCCAGATCTTCCGGCCAGAAAAACTGCCCCATGATTCCTTGCCAGTCAAAGCTGCTGCCCTGCCTTTTGTGCACGATGGGAATGCCCTCCGCCGTGGCCTGCGAAAGCAAGTTGTCGTAGGCGGCTGCATTCTCGTCGCGTCCAACCCAGAGTTGCCCTACGCGGAAGTTCTTGAGAACGGAGAAAAGACCGTCGATGTGGTCGTGATGCGCATGGCTCAACAAGACGACATCCAGCTTCTTGACTCCGCGCGACCAGAGATACGGCGAGACAACTTGTTCGCCAACGTCAATGCCAGACTGATAGCCCCCGATGCGTTCGGTTCCGGCTGCACCGCCACCGTCGATGAGCATGGTTTGGCCATCGGGAAACGCGACGAAGATTGAATCTCCCTGGCCGACATCGAGCACCGTTGCTTCAAGGCGGCCCGGTGCGAGCGACGGACGGAACGGATAAATGGCTACGACAAATCCCAGCCCGATCAGCAAAGCAAATATGAGTTGCTCAGCAATTCGCCGCATACGATTGGCCGCGGTCGTCTCTCGGGCGAACCGATTTCCTTGTGCTGCTGTCCATGCGAGACAGGCCAGAGATGCAAGAACTGCCATGAAAGCAGCGAGCACCCAAAGGGGAGGTCCCGGAATCCGCCAGGATGCGTGCGGTAGCCGGCTGAACCAGCCGATGCTCGCGAGAAGCCAACCGACGAGGACACCTTCTACTTTCGCGATGACGGCTCCCAGCCCATACCAAATATAACTCGCGCCGAGGCCGAAGAAGCCGAGCGGGACAATCACAGCGGTCAGCAATACAGCCAGAATATTGCTGACCGGCCCCGAAATGCTCACTCGATGAAAGTAAAAAGCGAGAAGGGCCATCATCCCGAGCTGTATGGAAAAGGACAGCACGAAAAGATCCCATATTCGCAAGCCGAATCGCACAGGAATCGTGAAGAGCGACTCACTGTGCAAAGCCAGTAAGCGAGGCAACTTTGAAAAGGCATGATTTACGATCGCACGGAGATCGAGGCGAAATTGTGTCGCGCGCGGCGAGTGCAAACGATCGCGTGTGACATCGCCAAGGTGCTCGAGGGCTCGCCGATAGTGACTCGATGTGCGATCGACCCACGGCAAACCCAGGCCGGCGATCACGCCCGCCGCGACAAAGGAAAGCTGGAAGCTGGCGTCAAAGAGTTCGTCCGGCCGTGCGATCAGAAGAATTAGCGCGGCGAGCGCGACGGTATTCACGAGCGCGACACGGCGAAACTGCAGGCGCGCGCATAAGAAGATTGCCGCCATGAGCGCCGCACGCAAAATCGGTGGACGGTCCTGCACAACGCCAACGTACCCTGCAAGAAGGAGAATCGTCAGCAATGTGGCGGCGGGAAGGGGCAGCCGCAGCAGTTTGCATAGCCAAAAGATGAAAGCGGCGAGGACGCCGACGTGCAGTCCAGCAAGAACGAGAACATGGAACGCTGCGGTCCTCTGGAAATTGTCGGCGATATCCGAGTTTACGAAATTGCGATCGCCCAAAAGCATTGCGCGGAGAACAGCAATGCGGCTCCCGTCCCCAGCGTAAAGGTCGTCGAGACGAGTAAGCAGGTCTCCATGAACGCGCGCGAATCGTTGCGAAATCGATATGCGAGGCGAGGCGATTTTTTGTATGAGTTCCGGGCTGCGGAGAGTGGCGAGCAGTTCAATACCCTGGCGTGCCAGGAAGGCGCGTTCGTCGAAGACGCCTGGGTCTTGGTAATTACGCGGTATGCGCGCGCGGCAGAGCACTTCAAGAGCATCGCCAGCGCGCAACATTGGTGGCGGCTCGGAATCGTTCTCGCCGGAGTAATAGGTCAGTCGAAGGCCGCCCTGAATCGAAATGGCCTGCCCGGCGATTGCTACATTGCTGAGGTCGATGGTGTAGCGCAGGCCCCACGGCAGTTTTTCCGGATCTTCGCGGAGAGTCCCTTGCCATCGAAGCGGCTCACTTGCATCAATTTTGTGGCTGGCAATCAGATGCGCGACGTCATTTGGCGATACATCGAGCCGCGCGAGCCGCAATGCGAAGCCTCCCAGAGCGAACCACGCGGCGAGCGCAAAAAGAACGGGAGTAAATGTCCATCTCGAACAAAAATGGAAAATCAGACCGGTAAGGATGGAAAGCGCCGCAGCTATCAACCAGATATGTAAATGGATCGGCAAGAACGGTTCGACGGCGATGCCGCAAGCGAACGCCAGCGCAAGGGCAAGCGCCGGCAACTTCACGGAGCGGACTCCAGGAGGGCGAACGATTCGATGTGATACGTTTGCGGGAACATATCTAATAAGTGCAGTTCATTGAGAGTATACGCCTGTGTGCACAGTTTTGCGAGATCACGGGCTAAAGTCGAAGGGTCGCAGGAAACATAGAGGACGCGCCGCGGCCGGATGGCGATGATTTGGCGAAGTGCGCCCTCCTCAAGCCCCGCGCGCGGGGGATCGAGAACAATCGCCTCAGGAGAAGCGGCATCGCGTTTGCGCTTCCAGCGAGATAGGAAACCTTCGGCCGTGTCATTATGCGTTCGGATCCCTGCGCTGAGGCCAGCATTTCGCTCCAGGTCGCGCGCCGACGCAGGATCGGACTCGATAGCCTCCACGCGCGAAAAATGTTCGGCCAAGCCCACGGCGAAAAGGCCGGTGCCGGCATATAGATCGAACGCCAGCTCCCCAGCCCCAGCGGAGGCAGAAACCACGGAAGCCACCTCGTCAACAAGATAGCGATTCACTTGAAAGAATGAAAGATGGCCGACCTGAAAATTGTTTCCACCAGCGCGGTAATTGAGCGAGCCGGGGCCGTGTAATGCCATCCGCTCGCCGGGGACATCGCGAAGAAGGATGCTCGTCGCGGAAGGAACTGCCACGGAAATGTCCTGCGCGATTGAATCTGAGGAACGGGGCAGGGACGCACAGGTGACGTTTAACAGGAGCGTTTCGTCGCTGGCATCAGCAAATGTCTCTACCTCGCGAACCAGCGGCGAGACCTTCCCGTGTTCCAGCGCACTTCGCAAAGACGAGAACGCTGCAAAAAGAGCCGGGGAGAGAATGGAGCACTGCTCCACCGGGCAAAGCACACTGGAGCGCGCGCGAAAATAACCGATTTGTGCCGTGCCGGCGCTTTTATCGCCGCTGCGTTCGGAAGCACCGGGCCGAATCTTCCATTGCACACGGTTACGATATTCCCACGGCGGCGACGCGTGAACGGTGACCGGCCCTTGCCAATCGATGCGCCCAAGGCGATGCAGGGTTTCGCGAAAAATCTGTTCCTTGATATGAAGTTGCATTTCATAAGGAATGTGTTGGTAATCGCATCCGCCGCAAACGCCGAAATGCGGGCAGCGGGGCTGAATTCGATCGGCCGAGGCGGCGATGATCTGGCGCACCTGTCCACGAGCGAATTTCTTTTTCCGTTCGGCAATTTGGACTTCGACGTCTTCGCCGGGGAGCACGAAAGGGACAAAAAGTGTCTCGCCGTTTTCATGCGCGAGGCCCTCGCCGCCGTAAACCAGTTTTTCGATTTTCGCCCGCATGAGTGGTGTGTCTCGCGAAAGATTATTTCAGATAATACAGGCTCAGCCGCGAAAGGCCATAAAGTTCGAAGAGGCGCTTTTGAAGATACTGCCGCTCAACGAGTGCGAGCTGTTCGGCGGACATCTTCCGCCGGTAAGACGCAAGAGCGTGGTCCATCTCGCGCCGCACTTTGAGCATGTCTTCTGTGCTGACACCCGATTGTAAAGTCGCGGTCAGTTTTTCCTCGAGCACGGTGAGTCGCCGTTCCAGGTCTTCCAGGTCCTGTTTTGCCGGCGAATCCAGCAAGGTCTTTGCCTGCTCGAGCGCACCAGCGACTTCGGCAAACCGCTCGCGTAAAACCGGCGATGACGCTCCGTGTTTATCCACGGCAGCAAAAAGTTTGCGCGCGTTATCGTCCAAGAAGTTCGCAAGCTCCACACGGGAAAATGGCTCGGTTTCTTTTTTCGAGTGGCTTATGGCTGGCCCCGTTCCCGTGGCAGCCTCTTGCGCTTCCGCGGCGGCTTCGAGCACAGCGTCGACGCAGTAAGCGAGACTCTTCAGCGGTTTGCCGGCGGCCCCACGGCGGGAGCGGCCATAACTTTCAAATGCACGGTCTATGCCGCGCAGGACGGCATCCAGCGGGATGTCGGCTTTCTGCCAGGTTTCGAGTATCGCCCAATCGACCGGTGACACCAGCAGGTGCGCGCCACGCTTGCGCCAGAAATATTCTTCGATCTCGGTGAAATAGTTGAAGTAGTTGAATTGAGCCATTGAGCGGCCGCAATCACCGCGCTGGCTTTCGAGCGTTTGCTGCCGGTCTCGTCGCAGAGCGTTCGGATTCCTTGGCTGTCGGCACGTCAGCGCTTCCTAAACTTGTGTTTCGTTCCCAGAGGATTCGCAGGCCCTCGAGCGTCAAATGTTCGTCAACTTGCTCGATGTGCCGCGAGGCGGGGGCGATCAGCGAAGCATGGCCGCCCGTAGCGATCACGTGTGTATCCGAGCCGAGTTCTTTTTTCAGGCGTTCGAGGATCCCGTCGACGAGATCCGTGAAGCCGTAATACAGCCCGGCTTGCATCGAAGCAGCCGTATTCGTGCCAATGATTTTTCCCGGATCGCGAATTTCCACGCGAAAAAGCCTCGCGGCCCGTGCGAAAAGCGCGTCGGCAGAGATGCCCATCCCTGGGGCGAGTACGCCGCCGAGATACTCGCCACGTTTGGAAACGACGTCGAAATTAATCGCCGTGCCGAAGTCAACGACCACGCACGGACCGCCATATTTTGCGAAAGCAGCCACCCCGTTGGCAATACGGTCCGCGCCCACTTCCTGAGGATTATCGTAGTGAACCGGCATGCCTGTTTTGATGCCCGGCTCGACGAAGAGGGCTTTCAGGTTGAAGTATCGCTCCGCCATCTTCGCGAGAATGGGACTCAGCGACGGCACGACGGAAGCAATCATCACGCCTTTAATTGCCGTTGAGGGCAGACCAGCGAGCGTGAAAAGATCGCGCGCGAGGATTCCGTACTCGTCAACGGTTTGGTCACGCGCCGTCGTCAAGCGCCAGTGCGCGACGAGTTCCTTCCCATTGAATACTCCAAGCACTGTGTTTGTGTTGCCAACGTCCAGCGCCAGCAGCATCATTCCGCCTCTGCAACTGTTCCCGAGAGAATCGCCTCGGTTTTGCCGTCATCGCGTATCACGCGCAAGATCCCCATCGACTCCAGCCCTGCGGTCGTTCCTTCGAATGTTTCCGCCGCCGTCGTGATACGCACGCGCTTACCTTCGAAATAGCTCGATACCTCCGCGAACCGGCGGAGAATCGGCGCAGCGCCTTCGGCGATGAATTGATTGTAGTAGCGGTCGAGGTGCCGCAGCAACCGTGCGAGCAATTCCAGGCGTGAATGGAAACGCCCGGTTTCGATTCGCAGGGAAGTCCCGATCGCCGCCAGCTCCGCGTGCATTTTTGCTTGATTGACGTTGATTCCGATGCCCACGACGGCGAAGTGCATGCGATCCGGCTCTGCCTGCATTTCGGTCAATATGCCGCAGACTTTCTTGCCATTCAGCAGAATATCGTTTGGCCAGCGGATATCGGGCTGGAGACCACTTTCCTCGGCGATGGCGTCGCGTGCCGCTAGCCCTGCCACAATCGTCAGCGCAGGAGCCAGCATCGGCGAAATCGAAGGGCGCAGGAGAATCGTGGCGTAAATTCCTGAGGACTTTTCTGAAATCCAGGAGCGGCCGCTGCGCCCGCGTCCGGCGGTTTGCTGTTCGGCGACGACCACGGTGCCGTGCGCCTCGCCTGCTTCCGAGAGGCGTATCGCCACGGAGTTCGTCGAGTCGGTCTTGAAAAAATGGAAAATTCGCTTGGCGAATGGCGTACCGTGCAGGCGGCGAGAAAGCAATTGCGGGGCCAGAACGTCCGGAGTCTGCTCGATATGATATCCGGTGCGCGGATGGCCTTTTACTTGAACTCCGGCGGCGCGCAGCGTTTGAATCCACTGCCATACAGTCTGGCGCTTGACGCCGATTTCCTTCGCGATTTTTGCACCGCTGATGACAATCGTCCCATTTTCCGTCAAAAGCGCGAGCAGAGCGTCGATTCGCCGGTCCGTTGGTCCCGGCAGCGGACTTTTTCTCTTCCTGACCATTTGGAGTGTGCCAGCTTACTTGAGGAAAGAGGCAACGACAAGCAGCCGCTCAACTGGCCGCCCTGTCCGATTTTTCGAGTTCGGCAAGGCGGTTCACGAGCTTTTGATGCTCCAGTTGGCGTTCAGCCATCTTTGCCCGCGTGTTTTCCAACACATGCTGCGGCGCGCGGCTCAAGAAACCTTCGTTCTTGAGCAGATCATCGTTGGATTGAATCGCTTTCGCGAGCACGTCGATTTCTTTGCGCAGCCTTTCGATTTCGCGCTGTTGATCGACAGACGCATTCGCGGCCAGGCGCAGGTCCCACTCTGCACCCGAACGCATCGCTGTTCCCCCGCCGGTCAAACGGCTCTTTGAAATGTGCAATGCGGAAAGACCTGCCAGGCGTGTAATCGGTTCAAGGCTTGCTTCCAGCAATTGCCGCCGCAAAGGATTCTCAGCGCCGTATTCAGCGGGAACCTTTTGGCGCGGTTCGACTTTCATTTCGGCGCGAATGTTGCGTGCAGCAACAATGATTTCCTGCAACTCCGCCATTTGTTCCTCGGCTGTGGCATTCGGCCACGCAACAGAAGCTTCGGGAAAGGTTTCGAGGGAGATAGACCGCGCCTGCGCTGCTTGCGGGAGTCGGTGCCACAGTTCTTCGGTTATAAACGGCATGAATGGGTGGAGCAAGCGCAAAGCGTATTCGAATGTGGCAAACAGGTTCCTCCACGTAGCGATCGCTTCCTCGCGATCTTCAGCGGCAAGTTGCGGCTTCAGCCATTCGATATACCAATCGCAGAAATCGCCCCAAAAAAAGTGGTAAATCACGTGAGCTGCTTCATGGAAGCGAAAGTTTTCAAGAGCATCGTTTACTTGTGCTGTCGTCGCCGCCAGTCGCGAGAAGATCCATTGATGAGCAAGCGCGTTGTGCGTCGGATAGGGCGCCTTCGCACGAATCTCTGGCGCCGCCAATTCCTCCAGCCTTACGCCCATCGCTTCAATTTTCTCGAGGTTGAAGAACAAAAACCGCGCGGCGTTCCAAAGCTTGTTTGCGAAGGCGCGGTAGCCGAGGATGCGCTCTTCGCTGAGCGCGATGTCCGTTCCCGGAGCGGCCATCACGGCGAGAGCAAAGCGCAGCGCGTCGGTGCCGTGTTTCTCGATGATTTCGAGTGGATCGACGACATTACCGCGCGTCTTCGACATTTTCATGCCGTGTGGATCGCGTACGAGACCATGGACGTGAAGCGTGGAGAAGGGAATTCGCTCTTCGATTTTGGGCCGTGGCATCAGATGCAAGCCAAGCATGACCATACGCGCGTCCCAGAAGAACAAGATGTCGTAGCCGCTGATGAGCAGGCTCGTCGGATAGAAGGTGCGCAAGTCTTCGGTATCGTCGGGCCAGCCGAGCGTCGACATTGGCCATAGGCCGGAACTGAACCACGTGTCGAGCACATCCGGGTCTTGCGTCAGTTTCGCGCTGCCGCATTTGCTACATTTTTGAGGAACGCTGGCGATCTGCGCATGTCCGTCGACAACCTCCACGCGGGAATCCGGGGCCGGCGTCATCGCCCCGCAATTGCCGCAATGCCAGATCGGAATGCGATGGCCCCACCAAAGCTGTCGCGAAATGCACCAATCGCGAATGTTCGTCAGCCAGTCCAGGAAAATTTTCTTCTGATTGTCCGGAACGATGGATAGCACGCCTTGCTGCACGGATTGAACCGCCGGCTCAGCGAGCGGCTTCATCTTGCAAAACCATTGCATCGAAAGGCGCGGCTCGATGATCGTCTTGCAGCGGTCGCAAATGCCCACGGAAAGTTGGTGATTCGTCACGCGTTCGAGCAAGCCTTTTGCCCTAAGGTCCTCCACGATCCTTTCGCGTGCCGCAAAACGATCCATTCCAGCGTACGGCCCCGCAGCCGCGCTCATATGTCCATCAGGCGTCATGACGTCGATTTCCGCAAGCTTGTGGCGCTGGCCCAGCGCAAAATCATTTGGATCGTGCGCGGGAGTGACCTTTACCGCGCCCGTGCCGAATTCCCGGTCGACGAATTCATCGGCGATGACGGGAATTTCCCGGTTCATCAGCGGCAGAATGACTTTCTTGCCGATGAGCCTCTTGTAGCGCTCGTCTTCGGGATGCACAGCGACTGCCGTATCGCCGAGCATGGTTTCCGGACGCGTCGTTGCAACTGTAATGGACTCATCCGATCCCGCAACGGCGTAACGGATATACCAGAGCTTGCCTTCGCGCGTTTCGTGGACAGTTTCCAGGTCGCTCAACGCCGTTTGGCAGCGCGGGCACCAGTTCACCATGTATCGTCCGCGGTAAATGAGGCCCTCGTGATACAGCCGGAGGAACGCTTCCATCACGGCGCGATAAAGCGGAGGATCGAGCGTGAAGCGTTCGCGCGTCCAATCGCACGAAACGCCGAGGCGGATCATTTGTTTCTTAATGTTGCCGCCGCTTTCGGCTTTCCATTGCCACACACGCCGCTCGAATTCGTCGCGGCCCATCTGCTCGCGTTTCAGCCCTTCTTTTGCGAGCTGTCGCTCCACGACGACTTGCGTGGCTATGCCCGCATGGTCAATTCCAGGCAGCCAAAGAGTCTTGAATCCGCGCATGCGGCGCCAGCGGACGAGAATATCAATCTGTGTGTGTTCGAGCATGTGGCCGATGTGAATTGACCCGGTCACGTTGGGGGGAGGGAGCACGATGGAAAAAACTGTACCCGGCGTCTGCGCTTCAGCGCGGTAAAGCTTCTCGTCAAACCAGGCCTGCGCCCAGCGCCGCTCGATTTCCTGCGGTTCGTATGCTTTCGGGATATCGCTCGGCATTCTTTTCTATATCCAGCCTTGCTCAACGCACAATAAAGCGCGCCGAAAGACGGGAAGTAAACAACTATACGGGGCAACGGCGCAGTCCGTCAAATCGCAGGAAAAGCGGAGAATGGCAATGTTGTTGTGCTATTTCTTTTCGGATTCGCGGTTCAGCACGTCTTCGACCAGAGGCCGAAGCACGCCTTTGGACAGGAGCTCATGAATTTGCGGCTCGAGTTTTTCGAGGACTTTCGCAACTACGTCGTCAATGTTCGCGGGATTCGCCGGGGCTTTCGATGTGCCGTCCGATGCAGCGCTTAGCTCGCTGCTTTCTTCAATAATTCCAACATATCTGTGGATTTCAGTTGGAGCACTATCTTGTTTTGCAGCGGCTGAATCTTCTTCCGCTGGAGAAGACTCTGCAAAATTCTCCGCTTCCTTGCTCACGATAGGATCAGAAATTTCCCGCTCGTAGACTGGTTCATTCGCGTCCGGCGGCACAAACTCGGAGGACTGTATAGGCCCCGAAGGCGCTCGGAAGGGTATCCCCTCGGCAGGAGAAGCTGGTGACATTTCCTGTATGTCCTCTTCTTCCGCCGCGTCCATCGGAGATTGCGCCTTTGTTTCTTCGTGTTGCGACACGGAGTTTTCCCACGTGTCCCGATGAGTAGCTGTCTTCGCCTCGGCCTCGACTGCCGCAGGCTCCGGGGAATTTTCTTCGACAATCTCTGCTGCAGCGCTTTCTTCTATGACTGGCGATTTGGCGAGCGGCGGCACGCTGGCCGTTTCAACAGGCGCGGCTGCCGCGGGCGGCGTCTGATCCGTCCACTCGGGTGCTGAGGATTGGCTAGGTCTGGCCTTCGGTTCGGGTTCGCCCTCGGGAATAACCGCGCCACCGAATGGCACATGTACATGCGTCTTCGGTGCCGCGACGGCGTCAGCCGAATCCGAATCGTCGTCACGAGCTTCGGCAGAAAGGCGCTTCACCAAGTCATCCGAATCGGCTTCGGGAATTTCGTATTCCACGGCAGCGCGACGGCGCTGCCATTCGTTTTCCGGCTCTTCGTCCTCTGCCGCGAGCTCATCTTCGTGTTTTGCAGGCGGAGTAGCCACAGGTGAGCCAAAGCCTTGCTCAGCTCCTCCGGCTTCCTCAAAATCCCGTGGATTCATGGCCACGGTAAACTCTTCAGGCTCGGGTTCAGACTCTTCCTCGACGGGAACTCGCGAGACGCGAACCGGCGGCGGGGCCGGAGCGATTTCGGGGCTCTCCATCACAGGCGATTCCATTCTCGTCGGCGTTGGCGGCGCTTCGACCGCGGGCGGCTCCAGATTGCCCAGGAACGAGCTGACCATCGCAATCAGCGGTTCGGGCGGCACAAAAGGCTTTTTCAATACTCCATTTGCGCCAACGCGCTGGGCTTCTTTTTCATCCAGCGGGTCAAACGCTCCCACAAGCAGAACCACTGGTATCCCGGCGAATTGCGGATCGTGTTTTACGAATTCGCAAACTTCATAACCATTGCGCACCGGCATGAACACGTCGGCAAGCACAAGATCGGGGTGGACTTCAGGGACCTTGCGGCAAGCGGCCTCTCCATTGCCGACGGCGACGACGCGAACACCCTTCTCCTCGAAGACAAGAGAGACCATCTTCTGGATGTTACTGTTGTCGTCCGCGACCAGAATTGTTGCCACGAGCTATCCCTCAGAGAAACTTCCACCCATCCGCGCAGTATGCGCCCTTACTAAATTCATTGGAACATTCGCTCTGATTCGAGTCAATCGCTTCGATAAAGGTGCGTGCCGCAGGTATAAGCAGGGCTAAAACGTAGTACTACCAGGGCATAATCTTGCGGATGCCCTTTTTCTTCTTGCTGGTGGATTCGGTCTTGGAATTCGCTTTTGGCGCGTTGACTTTCTTTTGCTTCGTTTTGGCATCCTTAGCTTGAGGCGTTGGAGGGCCGATTTTGGCTGCTGCCTCGTCCGTAGCAGTGCTCGTATTCATCGCCGGTGGCGCGGCATTGCTTGTTGGGATAGGTTCGGAAACAGACGGACTGGCTGTCGTTGCCGGGTCCGAGGTCATGGTGGGGTCGGCGACGGCCGCTCCCGATGACGAAGAAGTGGACTGCGTATTGACGTTTTCGCTGGCCGATCCGCCGCCATTTGCGCCTTGCGCCACAATGCTCGATGTCGTGGCTGTTCCTTGTAGGATGCTTTGCGGTGTGGCGATTTGTCCCGGCGGGTTCAAATCCGGCATGCCAGTGTGGGCAGCCGTCGAGACGTCTGGCGAACTATGCAGTATTCCCATCGCGCGGTGGACGATCCCCGGATGCTGGCTCGCAAATTTCTCCTCATACTTCGCTCTGGCCAGAGCCTCTGGATCCGGCGCGGGAATTTTGGCGCCATCCTGCGTGAGATACCTCTTGGCGTCCCCAACAAGCGGTGAAAGCGGATATTCCCTGATCAGGCGCGCATATTCAATATCGGATTGGTTGCGCCACCGTGCCCGCTCCGTTTCATTTTTCGAGTTACGAGCAGCGTGGCGATAAATATCGCCGAGCGTCCAAATGGCTCTATCACTCTGGCTAAAGAGTGGGTACCTCGTGGTCACCTCATCAAGCCGTGCTACGGCCGCGCGGTAATCCCCTTTGAAATAGTAGAAATGAGCTACATCGTAATCGCCCTGACCTAGGATTTCCTGAACCTCTCGAAGCCGCTGCTCAGCTTCGGGAACGAGCGGGCTCTTGGGATATTTCAGCAGAAAAGTCTGGAGCTCCTGCTCGGCCAGTTGCGCTTGTGTGGAGTCGCGGTCCGCTTTCTCCATCATGCGATAGTGCGACATGCCCACCTGAAGCTGAGCATAGGCAGCCTGATCGAGGAAGGGAAAGAAGACGATGTACTCCTTGTAAGCTGCCACTGCCTGCGTCAGGTTGTCGACTCCGCCCTCTTTATAATAGGAATCTGCAACCGCGAGCTTCGCGTCGGCGAGATATTCGCTGTCCGGGTAGCTATTGATCAACGTTTCCAGGTTGAGACGCGACTCGATGAAGCGCTGGTGCTTGTAGTCATTCAGCGCGCGGTCATAGAGGATCTTGTCCGGAGCGGCTGAGGAGTTCTGGTTTTTCGCCGCGGCATTGTTGCGGACAGCGCATCCCGCTGCGAGAAAGCATATCAATACCGTAGAGCCAAGCCACAGGATGGATTGTTTCGAAAAGATTCTCATCAGACCCTTTGCGAAATCGCCTCATTGGCCGCTTGCCGCATTTCGCGGACTGCGGCGCCCGGATTCGGCGTGTGAAAAATGGAGGTGCCAGCCACCAGCGTATCTGCGCCTGCGCTTACCAGTTCTGCCGTATTTTCCAGCACTACTCCCCCGTCTACGGCAATTCGAAACCCGCAATTATAGCGCGACCGTGCATCCTGCAACTCGCGAATCTTCTCCACCGTTTGCGGAATGAATTTCTGTCCGCCGAATCCCGGATTGACAGTCATGACCAGCACGGTCTCGATTCGATCCCATATCTCGCTTAGCGTTTTTACCGGTGTCGCCGGGTTAATCGCCACACCCGCCTCGCGATTTTGCTCATGAATCGACGCGATCACGCGGTCCAGATGAGCTGTCGCTTCCTGATGAACAATGATTCGGTGCGCGCCAGCCTTCGCGAACGCAGCCACAAACTCCCCCGGCCGTTCAATCATCAGATGCACATCCAGCGGCAGCCGGGTTGCCTTGCTCAGCGACTGCACGATCGGCACGCCAATCGAGATGTTCGGCACAAAATGGCCGTCCATTACGTCAACGTGGATCACCGACGCGCCCGCCTCTTCGACCGCGCGAACCTCAGCGCCGAGGATGGCAAAGTTAGCGGCCAAAATTGAGGGCGCGATTTCGAGAGGGCGACGATTCATCTCGCTCAATCGGATTGTAGCACAGGCACTGGCGTTGTTATTGCGCAACTTCGAGCTCGACCGGTGTGTCCGCATCAACTCGCGCGCCGCGCAACGGCAGTTGGGACGTGACCGTACCTGCCGGTTTGCCCGTTAGAGGCATTTGGGTAATCTTGTCAACCTTCAGGCCTGCTGCCGCCAATTCCTGCTGCGCTTCGGCGAGAGTTTTTCCTTCGAGCGCCGGCATGACGTAAGCCACTGTTTCAGGGCCGAGAGAAACAAGCATATCCACATGCGGGCTTGTGGCGTTGGCCGCACCGGCCGGAGGATCCTGCTCCAGGACAACGTCTGCGGGGAATTCCGGCAAATACGCGCTGGAAATCTCGCCTATTTGAAGGCCTTCACTCAAAAGTTCGATCTGCGCGGCACGCAGACTGCGGTTTTCGAGCAAAGGGATGGCAACTTTCTGCGGTCCAAGACTCAAAACGACGTGCACCCATTCGCCTTCTTTCAACTCTGCTCCCGCGGGAGGGCTTTGCCGCACGATCGAATCTTCCGGCAAATTGCTATAGATGCGGTCTTCGACTCTCACATGAAGGCCATACGCCGCGAGCCGCGCCTGCGCTCGCTGCAATGTGACGCCTGTGAGGCTTGGCGTGATGGTCTCGCGGCCTTGAATCGCGAAGCGCATCGTCAGGATGGCGCTCAAGAACGCAATGGACGCCAGCACAAAAACCAGCAACGCCATCCGTCCGGCCCATTCGATCCGTTCACGAAATCCCATGAAGCAGTTCTCCCAGGCGCTAGCGAGACTAGCATTCCAGAAAATTCCGTTCAACGTTCACTGCTCAATCCGCTGCGTGCTCGTTACCGTCGGCGCAGTCGCACGGCAAAAAAACCGTCAGTGTGAGCATGGGGCGGGAACGTACGAAATGCACCGTCGGCGCCAACCAGGTCGTCTACAGCAACGCCAGACGCCAGCGCGTTGTCGGGAATTTCGATCGGGCTCATCGTGAAATCCGGGTGCGCTCTCAAAATTTCGCGGACGACTTCATCATTCTCTTCGGCTTCGAGGGAACAGGTCGAGTACACGAGTTCTCCGTCGGGTGAAAGGCATTCGAGGGCTGAGGAGAGAAGAGCAACCTGTTGCCGGCGAAGTTCGGCCATGCCCTCGGGAGTCAATCGCCAGCGAATCTCTGGATTTCGCGCGAGAGTTCCGGTTCCTGAGCACGGGGCGTCTACAAGTATGCGATCGAATTTGCGCCCAAATGGCAGCGAAGTGGTACCGTCTAGCGCTACCAGCTTCACATTCACCGGACTGGCCTTCTTCAGACGCTCAGCCATCTGGCCCAGTCTCTTTTCGTGCAGGTCCGAAGCGACAATCATGGCAGTTCGTCCCGCAGCACGCCCTAGGGCGATTGTTTTTCCTCCGGGAGCAGCGCAAAGATCCAGTACGGAATTCCCCGGCGATACGTGCAAGAGTGACGGAATTAGCTGAGAGGCTTCATCTTGAATTGCGACTTTCCCTTCCTGAAAAGCGCGCGTCCCTAGCAGATTCCCGCGATTCAGGATGATTGCATCGCGCAGCAATTTCCCGGGCGCAAATTCGATTCCCGTTTCTTTGAGTGAGTGCAGCAATTCTTCTCTTTCGATCGAGTCCGTTATCGCGCACGCCTGTTTCGGCGGCTGATTATTTATTGCCAGCAACGCTCTGGTTTTTGTTTCGCCGAATTGCCGCAGCCATCGCTCGACGAGCCACGCCGGGTGCGAGAATAAAATCGAAAGCGATTCGACCGGTGGTAGTCCGGCGGGAATCAGTTCTTCCGCGGGGCGGTCTTTCTCCTCTGCTGCACGGCGCAGTACGGCATTGACCAGGGCCACAGCCGATTTCTTGCTCGTACGCTTGACTATCTCTGCGGATTCGTTGACCGCGGCCCGCGCAGGAACGCGAGAGAGAAACCGCAGCTGATAAATTCCCAGGCGTAACGCAATCAGTATTTCAGCATCAAGCCTGGCAAACTTCTTGCCCGTGTAGCGTTCAATGAAAAAATCGAGCAGGTTTTGCCGGCGCAGCACGCCGAGAACAAGCTCCGTAGTCAGCGCCGCGTCGCGAGCAGTAACGTCCGCATCTACTCGTGAGTGGAGCAAATCCGAGGCGTACGCGCGCTGCGTTTCGACGCGCAGCAAGATGCTGTATGCGATTTTTCTTGCAGGGCTGATCGCCATTGGTTTTTTGAGCAAACCTCAGGATAGGAACCGTTCTTTTGCAGCGAATCGCGCGCCGTTCGCAAATTCCTGCGCAGTCATCCGCTTCCGCCCTTCTGGCTGCACGTGCGAAACGTTGAGCCACGTTTCGCTGCCGCACGCGACGAAAATTTCGCCGCGGTTTGCGACAATCGTGCCCGGTTCGGCAGCTCCAGTTACAGAAGGGCTCTCCGCTGGCTTGCCCCAGATGTGGCACATGCGATTGCGAAATCGTGTGTATGTGCCCGGCCACGGCTGGAGCGCACGAATCTGGTTGTAAATCACCTGCGCTGGCTGCAGCCAGCCGACCAGCCCTTCCCCTTTTCTCAAAGGCGGCGCGAAGGTCGCGAGAGAATTGTCTTGCGGTCTTGGAGCGATGGCACCGCGATCCAGGTTGAGAAGCGTCTCAATCATCAGCGGCGCACCTTCTTCGGCCATTCGCGCCATCAACTGTGGAGTCGTTTCGTCCGCGCCGATTTGGATCTCTCGTTGTTCGAGAATCGGGCCTGTATCTAATCCTGCGTCGATTTGCATTGTCGTCAGGCCCGTGCGCGTCTCTCCTTGCAGAATGGCGCGTTGTATCGGCGCAGCCCCGCGATCACGCGGCAGAAGCGAACCATGCAGGTTGATCCAACCCAGGCGTGGAATCTGCAAAAGTTCGCTCGGGATAATTTGTCCATACGCAATGATAACCACGGCATCCGGCGCAATGTCTCTCAGAAACTCTCGCGCCGCGTCCTGCCGAATTTTCTCCGGTTGATAAATTCTGATGCCGGCTTCAACAGCCACATTCTTGATGGGGGGAGTCGCCGGCTTTTGACCGCGCCCGCTCGGACGGTCCGGCTGCGTGATCACCGCCTCAATAGAAAAATCTTTCTCGGCGATCAATTGCTTGAGCGCAGGAAGTCCAAATGCCGGAGTGCCGCAGAAGACGATTCTCAACGGCACGTGTTTCTACCAATCCCCAGCCTTGATCAGTTTGCGGATTTTTCTCTTGATGAGGTCGCGCTTCAGCATGCTGAGGTGATTCAAATAGAGGATGCCATCGAGGTGGTCAATTTCGTGGCAGAAGGCGCGCGCCAGCATGCCTTCGCCTTTCATCTCAAATTCTTTTCCGGCCACATCCTGCGCCCGCACGGTCACGTAAGCGGGTCGCAGCACGCTTCCGCGAAACCCGGGAATCGAAAGGCAGCCCTCCTCTTCGCGCTGTTCGCCCTCGGAATGGAGAATCCGCGGGTTGGCGAGCACAAGTTTCGCCTCCGGATTTTTGCCAACCGTCACATCAATTACGGTCAAGCGCAAGCCCAGGCCGATTTGCGGCGCCGCCAGGCCGACTCCTTGCGCTGCATACATCGATTCGAACATGTCCTCGGTGAGCTTGGCCAGATCCGCATCGAATTTTTCCACCGGCTTCGTCGGCCGTTCCAGAATCTCTGCTGGATATTTTGTAATCCGATAAATCATCGTGTCATGTCCTGTCGTGTTTCCAGGCTGCCTTAGAAGTCGTCGAGTTGCTTTAGATAGCCCTGAAAATTCCGGCGCGTTTCTTCGAGCGAATCGCCCCCGAACTTTTCCAAGAATGCTTCCGCCAGAACGTGCGATACCATCGCCTCGGCGATCACGCCCGCCGCTGGAACCACGCAAATGTCGGATCGCTCGTACGCCGCTTTCAGACTTTCTTTCGTTTGCAAATCGGCCGAAGCAAGTGCGCGGCGCAGCGTGGAAATCGGCTTCAGATAACCGCGCACCACGACATCTTCGCCGTTTGTAATTCCGCCTTCGACGCCACCAGCGCGATTCGAACTCCTTTGAAAACGCTTCCGGTTACTATCATATCCAATTTCGTCTTGAACTTCCGAGCCATAGGAAGTGGCATTCGCGACTCCGGCGCCGATCTCAACGCCTTTGACTGCTTGAACGGACATCACTGCTCGCGCCAGCCTCCCATCCAGTTTTTCATCCCACTGAGCGTGGCTTCCAAGTCCCGGAGGCGCGCCGTGCGCGACGACCTCGAAGATTCCTCCGACGGAATCGCCTGCACGCAAAGCCTGATCGACTTCAGCCTTCATCTGCGTTTCTCTTTCTGCGTCCACGCAGCGCAAAGGAGAATCCAGATTTGCACAAACAGCCTCAATTTCTCGCCACGTCACGGCGCGCTCCAGCCGGATGTGTCCCACGGCAATCGTATGGCTGAGCACTTCGATTCCGAATTCGCGAAGCAGAAGCTTGCTCATGCTTCCTGCCGCCGTCCTGGCCGCTGTCTCTCTCGCCGACGCGCGTTCGAGAACATAGCGCGCATCATGCAAATTGAATTTCAGCGCGCCGGCCAAATCTGCGTGTCCCGGCCGTGGTGAAGTCAGAGCCCGCTGCGCTTCCTCCGCGCCGTCAACATCCTCCACCGGCAGAGCTTTCTCCCAATTCTTCCAATCGCGGTTCTCGATGCGGATCGCGATCGGGGCTCCAATCGTATGTCCATGGCGCACGCCCGCCAAAAAATCCGCGTGGTCCTTCTCGATTTTCTGCCTTCCGCCGCGGCCATAGCCGAGCTGCCGACGGTGCAGTTCGCGGTTGACGAACTCCACATCCACCGCAACTCCCGCAGGCAAGCCGGAAATCCACGCAATCAGCGCCTGTCCATGGGATTCGCCCGCCGTGAAAAATCGCAGCATTCTCTAATGTGCTCGCGCGCAACCGAAGTGACGCACGATTCTACCGGACACTTTATTTAACGTAAAGCAACCTCAAGCGTTCGGCGTCGAAAATACCTTTCGAGACGCCTTGACGTCCCCTGCGGTGAACGTTACGCTGTCGCTGCACCCTCTGTGCACGATGGCGACGCTCACTCCAAAGATGCCCGAGCCTTCTCAGCCTTCGCTCATCTCCACGCTCGATATAGCGTTCAAGCGCATCGTCCTTTCGCTGCAAAATTACTCCTTTCTCTTGGCCGATACAGTCGTCAAGATGCTTTCGCCGCCGTTTTATTTTGAGGATGTCCTCGAGCAGACGGACCTCATCGGCGTGGGTTCCCTGCCGATCATTTTGCTGACGGGCCTTTTTATCGGCGGCGTCATGGTGTTGAACACCGCACAACAGTTCCAGCGTTTCGGAGAAACAGCCATCACGGGCTATGCGGTTTCTCTTGCGTTAGTGCGTGAGCTTGGGCCGGTGATCGCCGGACTCCTCGTCACGGGCCGGAACGGCTCGGCCATCGCGTCGGAACTCGGATCGATGGTTGTCACAGAGCAGGTGGACGCCATGCGAGCGCTCGGCGTGGATCCTGTGAGGAAATTGGTGGTTCCGCGCGTGCTTGCCACGTTGATCGCATTGCCTTTGCTTACTGCCGTCGCTGATCTCGTCGGCCTCATCGGCGGTTACATCGTTTCGCACTTTATGCTGGGTCTTAGTGCTCCTCAATTTTGGAATCAAGCGATTCAGGCGCTCGCTTTTGGAGACTTGGTCATGGGTATAACGAAGCCCGTGGCTTTCGCCCTGCTGATTTCCACGATCGGTTGCTTCTATGGTCTTCGCACGCAAGGGGGCACGCAAGGCGTTGGGCGCTCGACGACGTCGGCCGTTGTGGCTGGTTCGATCACCATTATCATCTTCGATTTCTTCCTCCAGAAGCTCCTGATGTACTGGTTTGTTCGGTAAGGGAGGGTTCGCGTGGGCCGAATCGGAAGACTTTGTGAACCGAAAGCATCAATGATTTGCCTGAGATTCCGTTTATGAGCGCTGGCAAGACGCTGCAAGATTCGGAGACCGTGCCGGGCAAGCCGCTCATCCGGTTCGAGAATGTCAGCATCGGTTTCGAGGAAGGCGATGTTCTTCGCGGCATTTCGTTCGAAGTCGCGCCCGGGGAAACGAAAGTTGTTCTGGGCGAAAGCGGTTCCGGCAAGTCGGTTCTCCTCAAGTTAGGCGCCGCCCTCTTGCGCCCGGATTCAGGGCGCGTCCTCGTCATGGGCCGTGACTTGGCCGAAATGAACGAAGTCGGTCTCCTCGATTTCCGGCGTCGCATCGGGTTTGTGTTTCAAGAGGGCGCGCTTTTCGATTCTCTGGGCGTTGCGGACAATGTCTCGTTCCGCCTTCGCGAAGAGGCCGTTTCGATCGAAGAAACAGAGCAACGCGTACGCGAGGCCTTGCGATTTGTGGAAATGGAAGAAGCGTATGACAAGTTTCCTTCGGAACTCTCCGGCGGCATGCGCCGGCGCGTCTCCATCGCTCGCGCCATTGTCGACCAGCCGCCCATCGTTTATTACGATTCGCCGACAGCCGGCCTTGACCCGGTCACTAGCCAGACAATCATCACGCTCATTCTTCGCCTTCGAGATCGGAATGGCGTCACGTCGCTTTTGGCCACGCACCGCCTTCAGGATGCTTTCGGCTTGGCCAATTTTGTTTTCGAGCCAAAAGAGAACCGCGTTATGCCGGTCTGGGAGGATGAGGATGGCTTGCATTTCGCTCCCACGAATTTCGTTGTGCTTCGCGGCGGGGAGATTTATTTTCAGGGTGCGACGACAGACTTGCTCAAATCGTCCGATCCGTATCTCCAAAAATTTCTTGCGTGATTTTGCTGGCGAAGGATTGCCGGGAGTCCGGTTTGTAGCAAACAGAATTTAGAATTTCAGGAGGAAAGACATGGCGAAGCAAAAACAGTTGACCTGGACGGAACTTCGCGTCGGTCTGTTTGTTCTCGTGGGCTTGTTCGTTCTGGCGATCGCGATTTTTTATGTCACTGGCGTCAATTTCTGGGGCGCGAAGTACCGGATTAAAACCTTTCTGCCGGAAGCACTGGATCTTCAGTCAGGCGCGGACGTCAGTCTGGCGGGTGTTCGTGTCGGTAACGTCTTGGATATCAAGATCAATCCCCATCCGACCGACAAAATGCACAACATCGAGATCGATATGAGTATCGACAAGCGTTTCCAGGACATGATTCGCAGCGATTCGCAAGCTAGCCTCGTCACTCAAGGTCTTCTTGGCGACCGCTATGTCACTATCACGCGTGGTCTGACCGGCTCGGTCATCCCAAGCAATGGGAATGTCCCCGGTTATCCTGGCAAAGATGTTACCCAGGTCGTCGAGCGCGGCGTGGAGTTGGAGGCGAACCTGAGCGTGTTGACTCAGCAGGTCGGCGAGATTATCAGCGCTGTACGCAGGGGGCAGGGCACGGTTGGAAAATTCATCTACGATCCGTCGCTCTATAACCATCTTGATACCATGGCGACGAAGGCCGAGTCGATGGTGGCGGATGTTCAGGCGGGCAAGGGTTCCGTGGGCAAAATGCTCGCGTCCGACGATCTCTACAAAAAGGTCGACGCCACAATGGACAACGTCCAGTCAATGACGGCGGCCGTAAACTCGCAAAAAGGAAGCCTCGGCAAGTTCATTTACGATCCGAACTTTTACGACCAAACGCACCAGCTCCTCACGAACGCGAACGCGCTTGTTTCCGGCATACGCAACGGCCAAGGGACTGCGGGGAAGCTATTCACAGACGACTCGCTTTTCACAAATCTTCGTGACGCTTCGGCGAACATCCGCGATGTCACAGGAAAGCTGAATAATGGCCAGGGAACGTTCGGCAAGTTCTTCACCGATCCGCAGCTTTATGACAATATGACCGGGCTCACTGGAGATATGCGTCTGCTCATCGGAGATTTTCGGCGCGATCCGAAAAAATTCCTGCACGTGAAATTGGGCATCTTCTGATCGAATTGTGATCGAGCGAAAGCGCGCTGCGGATCGAGCTCGACTTTTTGAACTCGCCGTAGTGCCCGTGTACGCATGCAAGCTGGCATGGAGAATTTTTCGCATCTCCTTGTATAATTATCCCTGCGCCGGAGTGGCGGAACTGGCAGACGCGTTGGACTCAAAATCCAATGGTGCTTAGCATCATGAGGGTTCGACCCCCTCCTCCGGCACCATCTTTGCTTCAACTTCTCACTTTTTGCATTCCCGCCGCGACGCTGCTGACGACTCCTTACAGGCTGCAAATTAGGACGAGCGTACCAGTCAAACCGCGCCTCCGTACCATTGCTGCCAATCGCCGATTGAGAATATTCTGCGATTTCGTCATGAGCGTAATGTCACAAGTTCGCCCCACGGGCAGGGTGCTTCGCCGCAGTAAACGCCTTAAGCTGGCCGTCCCTGTGGAAGTTACGGCGCTCGAGGGCGAAGCGGAAGCCTTTCGTGAAGCGACGCAAGTCATGGACGTTAACGCCCATGGCGGCCTTCTGATCCTCGAAGCCAGTGTTCGCCACGGTCAGACGCTGCGCGTACGCAACCGGCACAGCCAGGAGCAGCAGGAATGCCGCGTCGTAAACATCGAAGCAGCGGCTGGAGGGAAGTGGGCCGTCGGGATTGAGTTCACCAGCCCGGCGGAGACTTTTTGGCAAATCTCCTTCCCGCCGTCCGCGCCGCGAGCGGCCACAGAAAGCCGCGAATAATAATCCCTCGTCAGACAGTTTTCAGTGTCTTGCCCCGCCGTTTATATCTGAGAACACACTCGCTAAAGTACTATACGTCCTGAAAGCCTTTCTGTGCTTAGATTCTAAATCAATGGAAGATTCGTCTCCAATCAAGCCCGACCAAATGCCGCCGGAAGATCCTCTGGTTGCTCGCGCGCATGAAATTCGCCGCGGTTTGAGGAAACTGGAGCACAGGCAATGGTGGATGGCTTCTTCGGCCATGCTCGTCATTCTGCTGCTGACCGTTGGAGTGGCTTCCTTCGCGTTTCCCGAAATCATGCACTGGGGAGAAGGCACGTATTCTTTCTTCCTTTCTCAGGCGGTGCGCGGACTGATTGGGCTGGTCCTGCTGTTCGTGGTTTACACGATTTATCAGCAGCATTTGATCAACAAGATTCGGTCCCAGCTTGCCGACCAGGTGGACTCGGTCGCCAAGGTCGAATTGCTGACGCAAGAGGTCTATAAGCTGGCGGTTCTCGACCCGCTGACGAATCTGCACAACCGGCGCTCCGGCGAGCAGCGGCTCTTCGAGGAGATTGCGCGGTCGCGGCGGCATACCCGTCCGCTGACAGTTCTTCTGCTGGACCTCGATGGCTTGAAGCAATGCAACGACAAGTTTGGCCACGATATGGGCGACAAGATGCTGCGCACGTTCGCCGACCGGCTGAAGCGGGCCATTCGCGGGTCCGACCTCGCGGTCCGGCTTGGCGGCGACGAGTTCATGCTGATCCTGCCGGAATGCCGGGCGGAAGAAGTGCGAATTGTCTTGAATCGCGTGAGCGGCCTGGAAATCGAATGCCCGGGCGAGATTGTTCCGGTCACTTTCGCCTGCGGCTGGGCCGATTATCAGCAGGGCGAGACCGCCCAGCAGCTCCTGAAGCGCGCCGACGAAGCTCTTTATGCCGATAAGCGCGCGGCCAAGGAAGGCGGCCCGCGCCGAATGCCATTCCCTCTGCCTTCTCCTGCCAGCTGACCTGCTGACAGCCGTCCTCTGAAAGTTTGCCGATGCGCATGAGACGCCTGCGGATGAGCACGCTTGGAGGCAAGGCCTATGCCCTATATTTGGGCAGTGTCCGAAATCGCAAAATTTTTCAAAAAACCATGAGAATAAGAATAAGCGATTAAAATTGAGTTGATGTGAACCGAATTGTGGACGGCCTTTGGCGGGATTTGTTTGAAGCGCGGTGTGCGTAGCGCGGCCCGATGAAATCTATCGGGCCCTACAAAGGCAGTAGCCCCGATGATCCCGCCGAGATGAAAGGCATTACTCTTTTGTACCTGATTGCACAAATTGGCAAGCGTTTACTCTTGCGTGTCGGGGTGTTGCCCAGTAAGATACCCTTTCAAGGAGAGCAAATGCCGAAAGAAAAACCGAAAGTGAACATTGGCGAGGTGATCCGGTCGTATCGCAACGATCGCGGGCTTTCGCAGGGGGACATCGAACGGCGCACGGGCCTGCTGCGCTGCTATCTTTCGCGCGTGGAGAACGGGCACACGGTGCCGTCGCTCGAAACGCTGGCGAAGATTGCCGAGGCGATGGACATCAACCTGGCGGATTTCTTTCCGGGCGCGGATACGGCGCAAGACCGCGAAACGAAACGGGCACTGGGCGAGCTTTCCGAAGAGGAGATTCGTTTTCTGGCGGAGATCAAGCGCTACAGCACGACACTGACCGAGGATGACAAGAAACTCGTCCTGGCGATGATTCGCAAGATGGCGACGGTGATTCCACGAGCGGCGGCGCAGGCGCCAAAATCGCGCGCCGCGTCGCACCGCGCGTCGTATTGATTGCGGCTGATGAGCTGCGTTCGAAAAACTTAAACTGGCGCAATAAGCGATAGGGCAGGAATTTATTTCTGGAAACGCGCCAGGTCTATAATCGCGCGATAGACTTTTCCGCGACCCACGAGCAGTTCACCTGCAAGCGCCTCCACTTCAAACATCAGGAATCGCTCTTCGTTTCCAGAGAGTCGCGCGCGGGCTTGAATCAGTGTTCCCTGCGGCACAGCCTTCAGGTGATCCACCTCGATGCGCGTTCCGACGCTGATGAATCCTTCGGGCAAATGCGGGCGGATGGCTAGCGCCGCGGCGATTTCCATCAAGCCGATCATTGCGGGAGTCGAGAAGATCGTTGGCAGGCGTGCGTCGTATGCGGCGATGGTCCACTCGAAGGGGACTTCGCGTTCGACAATGGCGGAGAGACCGAGCGAAAGCGAATGAGGGAGTGGGTGTGAAGTATTCGGCCTTCGCGAAGAGTGAGCAGGGTTTTTCGCCGCTGATTTTTTGGCGCTGGATTTTCGCCTGAGCGCGTGGCGCTTCGCGGGTTTGCGCTTCATGACGTAGCTTTTTCGCTGACGTCGCCAGAGCGCGGCACGCGGAGAAAATCGCGCGCGACTTCGGTGATCGTCGCGCCGAACTGCACCCAGAGACGTTTGCGGAGGCTGCGGTAATCCTGCGCGCCGCTGAAGAGATCGCGAAGGAGGTCGCGGAACGTCGCGCTGCGCTGCGCGAATTGCACCATGCGCGTGGTAACGGCGCCGCCGAGAAAACTCCCCCGAAAAACGCGGCGCACGAGGCTCGTGGCGATTTCGAGATCGGCAACGAATTCGGCGCGCAGGCCGGCAGGATAGCTTTCCGGCTGGCCTTGAATCAGCGATTCGGCGAGGAGATCGCCGGAGCGCAG
Organism: Candidatus Acidiferrales bacterium; assembly: GCA_035934015.1. NCBI lineage: Bacteria > Pseudomonadati > Acidobacteriota > Terriglobia > Candidatus Acidiferrales > Candidatus Acidiferrales bacterium. Next base: position 166,573 of record DASYYH010000011.1, on the reverse strand, counting down.
GGCGTAGAACAATCCTTCGCCGGTAATGGGGTCGACGCAAGCGGCGGCGTCGCCGGCGAGCGCCCAGTTGCGGCCGGCAATTTTTCGATGGCGCAGAGTGGCGAGGCGCGGCGAAGGCAGCACGTGGCTATAAAAGCGCGCGCCGGCCGCGGCGATTTTCTCATCACGGACGAAATCGTCGAGCAGGCCGCGAAGGCTTTGCGTCGTGTATTGGGCCATCTTGGCGCAGATGCCGACGGAAAGATGATCGGCGCGCGGGAATGACCAGATGTAGCCGTTCATGCGATCGAGGAATTTGATTTTTACGACTTCTTCTTCGGCGGGAACAAAATAGCCGAGCGTGACTTCGAGATCTTCGGCGCGGAGCGGAGTCGTGCCCGGCAGCAACTGATTGCGTGCGCCGGTGGCGAGGACGGCGAAATCGGCGGCGTGTTCGCGGCCGGCGGCAGTCAGCGTGACGCCGGTTCCGTTCGTATCGAGCGCGGTGACGCGTGCATGAACGGTTTCGCAGCCTGCGGCAGCGGCGCGGTCGAGAAGCAATCCATTGAGAACCGCGCGGGAATAGATCACGAGTGGGCGCGACATCTCGAAGCGCGCGCGATGGCCTTGCGAGGAAATCAATTCGGCGGTGAAAATTTCCTTCTTCTTCTGCGGGCCGCTGAGGAGAAAGGGATATTTTTCGATGGCCTTGTGCGTCAGGCCGCCGCCGCAGGGCTTTTCCCAGGCCAGATGCTCATCGAAGAGCGTGACGCGGAATCCGGCGCTGGCCAGTTTTTCGCCGCAGAGCGCCCCGGCGGGCCCTCCGCCAACAACCGCTATCTGTTTCATTCTGCCGCTTTAAGCAATGTGAAGGGCGAGTCAAATCGAACATCGGAATTATAACATCGAAATTCATGGTTCCAAGAAGTTCGTGCGGAGACGTAACAAATGTCTCGCGTGGACGTGATAAAATCTCAGCTGTAGTGGATGCGCGTTAAACCGCGCTGGGGAATCGTTGGGGAAAGTAGTTACCCAGGAAGAGTTGATCAGCAGAGTGGCCGAGGAAAAGGCCGCTCAGCGCCGAATTGTGTTCACAAACGGCTGCTACGACCTGCTCCATCCCGGCCACATCCGGCTTCTCGAATCTGCCCGCGAACTGGGCGACATTCTCATCCTGGCGCTGAATACGGACCGCAGCGTCCGCGAAAACAAAGGCGTGAATCGCCCCGTCGTCGGCGAAGCGGAGCGTGCAGAAGTCGCTGCAGCACTGGAGGCAGTGGATTACGTCGTATTGTTCGACGAGCCGACGCCGCGCGAAATCATCACGCGCGTCTTGCCGGATGTGCTGGTGAAGGGAAGCGACTGGGGCCCGAATGAAGTCGTAGGCCGCGAAGAAGTGGAAGCCGCGGGCGGGCGCGTAGTTTCCATTCCACTCGAGCCGGGATACTCCACCTCGACGATCATCGAACGCATTCAGAAAATTCCGTCATGATCCTTCCGCTGACGGGCGAGCTGCTTTCGCGCATTGGCCACGAGCGCTCGGTCGAGGAGTGCTTCGACCGATTGCGGCGAGGCGCAACCGCTCAAGCGGGCAAGCGCGAAGTTTCGCTGGCGGGACTGACGGATTCGGCCAAAGCGCTCATCGTCGCGCTGGCTGTGCAGGCGCTGGCAAAGCCTGCCATTTTTCTCGTCGAGTCAAACCAGAAAGCCGAAAGCATCCAGCCGCTTGTGGATTATTTTTTGCGCGCGCTTGGGAAATCCGATGCGCAAGTTATGGCGCTGCCCGAGCACGAAGTGCTGCCGTATGACCACCAATCGCCTCATCCAGAAATTTCCGCAGCGCGCGCGACGGCGCTCTGGCGGCTGACGAGCGGCGAGGCGGATGTGGTGATTGCGCCGGTGAACGCGGCGGTGCTGCGTCTTCGCGGCCCGGAATTTTATCGCAGCCTGGCGCTGACGCTGGAGCGCGACGAAGACGTGCCGCGCGAGGAATTTCTCGCGCATCTGGCGAGCGTCGGCTATGAAGCTGCAGAAACCGTCGAAATGGCCGGGCAGTTTGCCGTGCGCGGCGGGATCATGGACATTTTTCCGCCCGAGGCGCAGCGGCCCGTGCGGCTTGAACTGCTCGGCGACACGCTGGAATCGATCCGCGAGTTCGATCCGGAAACGCAGCGTTCGACGAATTCGCTCGAGCGCATCACGCTTTTGCCGCTGACGGATTATCCGCGCAGCTCGGAACAACTGGAACGATTGCGCGAACTCATTGTCGCGGGGCATGAAGGCTCCATCGCGGAAGGCTCGGAGCCATCTGCGGGATTTTTCCCCGGCTGGGAATTTCAATCATCGCGAACTGGCGAGCGCGAGTCGCATTTGCTGTGGCTCAGCGAAAATGCGGTGCTAATCGAAGATGAGCCTTCAGCGCTCGATGCGGCGCTCGAAAAATATCGCGCGCATTTTGCGGAAGCGGCCGCGGAGGAACCGAACGCGTCGCCGCCGGAAAGCTACATTCTCAGCGAAGAAGAGTGGCGCCGCGCCCGAACATCTGTTTCCGCGCTGAAACTCGAACAGTTGGCCATCGAAGGTGAAAGTGAATCGCGGTTTAGCCTGCCCACGCGGCCGACCACGGGTTACCGCGGCAATGTTGCCGCGTTCATGGCCGAGCTGAAAGGCCGCCTGGCGGCAGGCGAGCAGGTTCTCCTGAGTGCGGCGAGCACAGGAGAACTGGAGCGACTCGCTGACCTCAGCCACGAATACGAGTTGCCGTACCGGCTCGGTGAACTGGGACAAGGAGCAACGGCGTCGCGGTTGGTGGATGAAGCGAGCGGCGGAAGCGTTCCTGCCGCGGTGCTGATCAAAGCGCCGCTTGAAGAGGGCGTGGACTTTTCCTCAACGAAGCTCGCGATTTTTGGCAATTCGGATCTGTTTGAGGCGGTCGCCGCGCCCGCCGCTCGGAAACGTGGCCGCGCGAAGACGGCAAGTTTTTTCAGCGATTTTTCGGAACTGAAGCCGGGCGATTTTGTGGTCCATGTGGATCATGGGATTGGGCGTTTTCAGGGCTTGCGGCAAGTGAATGTGGACGGCGTGATGGGCGAATTTCTTCAGCTTGAATACGCTGAAGACGCGAAGCTCTACGTCCCGCTGACGCGGCTGGATCTGGTGCAGAAGTATCAATCCCTCGGAGGCGCGACGCCGCGGCTCGACCGGCTGGGAGCGCAGGCGTGGGAAGCGCGCAAGTCGCGCGTGAAAAAATCCGTCAACGACATGGCGCAGCGTCTGCTGAAGCTCTATGCCGAGCGCAAGGCCGTGAAGGGACACGCGTATCCGGCAGATACGCCGTGGCAGGCGGAATTCGAGGACGCGTTTGAATTTCAGGAAACGACTGATCAGATGCGCGCCATCGAGGATGTGAAGCGCGATCTGGAAGGTTCGCAGCCGATGGACCGGCTGCTGTGCGGCGACGTCGGCTACGGCAAGACGGAAGTTGCCATGCGCGCGGCGTTCAAGGCCGTGGGAGATTCGAAGCAGGCGGCGGTGCTGGCGCCGACGACCGTGCTGGCATATCAACACTACGAAACTTTCCGCCGGCGATTCGCTGCATTTCCTGTGCATATCGCGATGCTGAGCCGTTTTCAAAACCCGCGCGAGCAGAAGAAAATTCTTGCCGATCTGGAAGCCGGGAAAATTGATATTGTCATCGGAACGCACCGGCTGCTTTCGAAGGATGTGAAATTCCATGATCTCGGTTTGCTCGTGGTGGACGAAGAGCAGCGCTTCGGCGTCGCGCACAAGGAGCGCATCAAAGAGATGCGCAAAAATGTGGATGTGCTGACGATGTCGGCCACGCCGATCCCGCGAACGCTGCACATGTCGCTGGTTGGGCTGCGCGACATGTCCGTGATTGAAACGCCGCCGAAAGACCGGCTGGCAATTCAGACAGTGGTTGCACCGTTTGACAAAAATCTGGTTCGCCGCGCGATCACCGAAGAAATGGCGCGCGGCGGGCAGGTGTTTTTCGTGCACAATCGCGTGGAATCCATCGCTTCGGTCGCGACGATGGTCCAGGAACTGGTGCCGAAGGCGCGCATCGTGGTGGGTCACGGGCAGATGAGCGAGCAGGAATTAAGCAAAGTGATGATGAAATTCATGCGTCATGAAGCCGATGTGCTGGTGGCGACCACGATTATCGAAAATGGACTGGATATTCCGAGCGCGAATACGATCCTCATCAATCGTGCCGATCGCCTGGGACTTTCCGAGTTATACCAACTTCGCGGCCGTGTGGGACGTTCAAACCAGCGCGCCTATGCGTATCTGCTTGTGCCGCCGGAGACTTCGCTTTCCGGTCTGGCGCGGCAAAGGTTGGCGGCGCTCAAGGAATTCAGCGACCTCGGTGCCGGATTTCGCATTGCCGCTCTCGATCTCGAACTGCGAGGTGCGGGAAACATGCTGGGAAGCGAGCAGCACGGGCACATCGAGGCTGTCGGCTTTGACATGTATTGCCAGATGCTCGAGCGCGCGGTCTCGGAACGCAAAGGCGAAGCCGTTCAGCCGGAGCGGCGCGCGACGCTAAACCTTGGACTGGACATCCGAATCCCGGCGGAATACATCGAAAATGAAAGCTCGCGCTTGCGCGTGTATAAGCGCATCGCCGGCGTCTCGACGGAAGAGATGCGCGGCGAAGTGCTGGAGGAACTGCGCGACCGGTTCGGCGCTCCGCCGCACGCCGTCGAAAATCTTCTGGAGTACGCGCTGCTGAAGGCGCTGGCGGAAAAATTGCTGGTGGCGTCCATCGACAAACGCGGCGAAAGCGTTGCGATTCGCTGGCATGAAGATACGCCGGTAAAGCCGGAAACCTTGGTGAAAATCATTCGAACGCGCAAGAATATGAGGCTTGATCCGGCCGGAACGCTCTGGGTGCAATGGAAGCATAAACCGGGAAAAATAACCGATGCGGTAAGAAACGTATTGCTTGAACTACAAACGTAGGGGTAAAATCCGATGATTATGAAACGATCCGCAGTGATTTTCTGGACAGCAGTTTTTGCGATTCTTCTGCCGACCGCTGTTTATGCCACTGGCACAATCGTCGACGAGATTATCGCGCGCGTCAACAACGACATCATTACGTTTTCCGATTATCAGAAGGCCTTGGACGCCCTGCCGGGCGAAGTGCAGCAAGGCTGCCAGGGATGCGCGCCGGACAAGATCAGCGCCATGCTGGCGACTGAAAAGAAGGACCTCCTGCGCGACTTGATTGATCAGTCGCTGCTCGTGCAGCGCGCGAAGGACCTGAACATCAGCGTCGACACCGACGTCATCAAGCGGCTCGACGATATCCGCCAGCAGAATGGCCTCGATAGCATGGATGCGCTGCAGAAGGCTGTCGAAGGGCAGGGCTATTCGTGGGAAGACTACAAGGACAGCATGAAGAATGAGTTGCTGCGGCAGCGCGTGATTTCAGAACAGGTCGGCTCAAACATCAAAATCGGGCACGACGAAGTTCTGAAGTACTACGACGCACACAAGAACGAATTCGTACGGCCAGAAGAAGTGGATCTGTCGGTGATTTTCCTGAGCACGGAAAACAAGAATCCCACCGAGACGCTCGAAATCAAGCAAAAGGCAGAGAACTTGTTGAAGCGACTGAAAGAAGGGGAAGATTTTGGCGCGCTTGCGAAGCGCTTTTCGGAAGGTTCGACGGCGGCGCAGGGCGGGGAAATCGGCGAATTTCCAAAAGATGAGCTTTCGCCAGCGCTCGCGAAGCTGGTCTTTAGCCTGCATAAGGGCGATGTTACAGACGTGCTTCCGGCCTCAAATGGCATGCAGATTTATCGCGTGAACGAGCATTATGACGCCGGTTTGCAGCCATTGGCGAAGGTTGAGCCGGATGTTGAAAACGCGCTCTATCAGCAGAGAATTCAGCCGGCGTTGCGAAAGTATCTGGACCAGTTGCGCAAGGACAGCTACGTGGTGGTGAAAGCCGGCTATGTTGACGCAGGGGCCGTGGAGGGCGGCAGCGTGATTAGCGAGGCGGCCTATACGGCGGAACAAGCAAAAACCAAGAAGAAAAAGGTCAAGAAAACAACTGACGACGCGGATCAGGACCAAAATCCATGAAATCCGCATTTGTCGCGGACCTTCAGGACGGACAGCCGGTCGCGTCATTTTTTCTGGTCCGTGAGAAGGAAATTCGCACCTCCGCGGCTACCGGAAAATCCTGGCTGCGGCTGGCGCTCGCCGATCGCACGGGAACCATCGAAGCAAAAATGTGGGACAACTTCGCGGATTTGGCGCAGACGTTTGCGCCCGACGACATCGTGCGCGTTCGCGGACGCGTGAAACTGTATCGCGGCGAAAAAGAACTCACTATCGAGCAGATTCAGCCCGCGGCGGAAACGGACTACACATTGGACGATTTCCTTCCGCATACGAAACGGGATGTGGAAAAGCTCTATGCGCAGTTGCGCGAGGAGATCGCTGCGGTGCGCAATCCATGGCTGCGGAAATTGCTGGAAGCATTCGTAGAGGATCCCGATTGCGCGGCGAAACTGAAGCGCGCGCCAGCGGCGATGATGATGCATCATGCGTACCTCGGCGGATTGCTTGAGCATATCGTGAGCTTGTGCGGGTTGGCGAAGCTCGTGGTGCGGCATTACCCGGAAGTAGATGGCGACTTGCTCGTGACGGGAATTGTCCTGCACGATATCGGCAAGACGGAAGAGCTGAGCTACGCGCGCGCGATCAACTACACGACGGAAGGGCAGCTCTTGGGGCACATCGTCATTGGACTGGGGATGGTGCGGCGAAAAATCGATGCGATTCCGGACTTTCCGAAGCCGCTCGCGACGCTCATCGAGCACTTGATCGTCAGCCATCATGGCGAATACGAATTTGGTTCGCCGAAATTGCCCGCGATGCGCGAGGCGGTACTGCTGCATCATCTTGACGATCTCGATTCCAAAATGGCAGCGATGCGCGAAACTTTGAATCAGACGGCAAGCGATGAAGTCTGGAGCGAGCGAAATGCGGCGCTGCGGCGCAATTTGCTGAATGCACCGGCGTTTCTGGCGCCAGGCGAGGCAAGCGCCGAGCCGAAGGCAAAATCCACTGCACAAGGGGCGAGGCCTTCGGGAGGCGCGACGCTTTTCGAGCGCGTTGCGAGCGCGGAGAAGAAAAGATCATGAACAAGGAAGTTGCGAGCACGGGCGGGGACGGACGCGCGGCCAGGCGGCGATCGCTGCTGGAACTCGCCCCGCTGGAACTGGATTGCATGTCCGCGCTGTGGCTGCTGAACCAAGGCACAGTGCGCGAAATTCGCGATGTGCTCGCGCCGCGCCGGCCGCGCGCTTACACAACGATTATGACCATCATGGACCGGCTCGCGCACAAGGGAATCGTCGAGCGCCGCCGCGTCGGGCGCGCGTGGATGTACAGCGCGAATCTCAGCAAGGATGAGGCGCGCGCGCACGCCGTGAAGCAGGTCGTCGACAGTTTTTTCGGCGGCTCGACGGATGCGCTGCTGGCGCAAATCTCGAGCGCGCCTCGTGCGCGATCTGCCGCTGACGAACCCGCGAGCGCGGCCAGCGTTGCCGCTGAAGCCGGCGAACGCTCGAATTAATCGCCATGTTTCCCGCTGAATTGAAAATCCGCGACCTTTCGCTGCGGCCCGCGACGCTGCTTGCGCCGATGGCTGGCGTGACGGACACGGTGTTTCGCCGCGTGATTCGCGGCCTCGGCGGGTGCGGACTGATCATGACGGAATTTACGAGCGCTGAAGGCGTGACGCGCAGCGCGGCGAAGACACTGCGGTATCTTTACTACGACGAGGACGAACGTCCCATCGCGGCGCAGCTTTTCGGTGCGAATCCGGAGGTGATGGCGTCCGCTGCATCGCTGGTGCAGGACCTGGGCTTCGACGAAGTGGACATCAATCTGGGCTGTCCGGCGAAAAAGGTGGTGAAGTGCGGCGGCTCGGGGTTGTTGCGCGATTTGAAACTGCTCGAATCGGTGCTGAAGGCCGTGCGCGCGGCGGTGGAAATTCCGCTGACCATCAAGATGCGCTCGGGCTGGGACGAGAAAAACATTGTTGCCGTCGAAGTCGCGCGCATGGCGGAGGCAGTTGGTGTCGAAGGCGTGGCCGTGCATCCGCGGACGAAAGTGCAGGCGTATTCGGGCCAGGCGGACTGGAGCGTCATCACGCGTGTGAAGCAGGCGGTGAAAATTCCGGTGATCGGCAATGGTGATATTCGCGCGCCGCAGGACGCCGAGCGCATGATTGCGGAGACGGGATGCGACGCGGTGATGATCGGACGGACAGCCGCGACGAATCCGTGGATTTTTCGCCAGATGCAGCAATATTTCGCGACCGGCCAGTACGATGAGCCGGGCGAAGCCGACCGTTATCGGCTGCTTTCCGGTTATTTTCGCAGCTTGATCGACGCCGGAATGCCCGACGCCATCGGCAAAATGAAGCAGTTTTCGTGCTGGTTTACGCACGGCGTGCGCAACGGCGCAGAGTTGCGGCATCAAGTGCATTCATCGCGGACGCCTGAAGAAGTGCTCGAGCGCGTGGAGACATTTTTTGCCGGCGTCGCCGGCGCAGCAAATTAGAACTTCTAGTTTGATCTGAAGCCAACCGAAGAAATCCTTCGCTCAGATAAATCAGGAGTTTTCTTCGGAGAGGAGACGCTTATAGGCTTCGCGTTTCGTCAGGCCGCGCTCTTTTGCGGCAATTTTCAGGGCAGCTTTGCGGTCAATGGACTGCGCTCCGGCAATTTCCGCGACGCGATCGGCGAGCGAAGCGGCGGTGTTCTTCGTGTGAATCGCGTGGTCGGCGGCGGCTTCCGCAGGCGCGATGAGGAGTGTAATTTCGCCGCGCGGCGACTTTTTCTTGAAGGCCGCAATCAGTTCTTCAATGCGGCCGTGCAGAAATTCCTCGTGGACTTTGGTCAGTTCGCGGGCGATAGCAGCGCGGCGATTGCCGAGAATTTCCAATGCGTCGTCGAGAGCAGGGAGCAACCGGTGCGGCGCTTCGTAGAGGACGAGCGTGCGCGGTTCGGAAGAGAGATCCTGCAAGCGGCGGCGGCGCTCGGCGGGACGCGCGGGTAAGAAACCGATGAAAGTGAATTCTTCCGAGGGCATGCCGGAAGCGGCGAGTGCAGCAACAATGGCCGATGGTCCGGGAATCGGAACCACGGGAAGATGATGCCGCAGGCAAAGCGCGACGAGATGGTGGCCCGGATCGGAAATCACCGGCGTACCGGCATCGCTGACGAGCGCCACGCGCGCGCCTTCCTCGATGCGCAACACAAGTTCCGCCGAGCGGGTCATTTCATTGTGCTCGTGGTAGCTTTCGAGCGGCTTGCGAATTTCGAAATGCGCGAGGAGCTTCAGCGTCTGCCGCGTATCTTCGCAGGCGATAAGGTCCACTTCTTTCAGAATGCGCAGGGCGCGGAGGCTGATGTCTTCGAGGTTGCCGATGGGCGTGGCGACCAGGTAGAGACAGCCGCGAGGAGTTTCTGCGCCGGAGGTTCTCATCGCAAAGCGCGCAAGGAAGCGCGACTGCGAGTCTAGCACAGTACAGATACTGCATCGAAACCGCAGCGCTGCGGTGCTTTGGCCGTGATAAGATTTTGAGAGAAGATTGGCGAGAAGATCGGCGAAAAGAGGGCAGGGGACGTGCCGCTTTACGAATACAAGTGCGTGAAATGCGGGCATAGGTTCGAGAAAATCGAGAGCGTCTCAGCCTCGGAAACGAAGAAATGCCCGGAGTGCGGCGCAACGGCCCGCCGAACAATCACGGCGCCTGCGATTCAATTCAAAGGCTCGGGCTGGTATGTGACGGACTACGCGGGGAAGAATTCAGACGGCAGTTCGAAGGAAGGCAAAGGCGCGAAAGAGCCTGTGGAATCGAAGACTGGCGAAACGAAGTCAAGCGAGACGAAGTCCGCCGAAACAAAGACTGCGCCTGCCACGGCATCAAAAGAGCCGGCAAAAAAGAAGAAATGACGGCAGAGGAGCGCGAACTACAGTTTTAGCGATTTCAAATACGCGCGAAAATCGTCGCCGAATTCGGGGTTCTTCATCGCAAATTCGACAGTCGCCTTCAGGAAGCCTAGCTTGTCTCCCGCATCGTAGGTTTTTCCTTCTGTGACCAGCGCCCACAGTCCCTGTTCGCGCGCGAGCGCGCGAAGCGCATCCGTAAGCTGAATTTCGCCGCCGCGGCCTGGCTCGGTGCGTTCCAGGATGTCGAAGACTTCCGGCGGCAGAACGTAGCGGCCAATGACGCTGAGATTCGAGGGAGCTTTGTCCGCCTCCGGCTTTTCGACGAGATCGAACACCTGGCGTAAACGATCGCCCCACTTGCGCTCCGTCGCAGGGCGCGCGTCAACGATGCCATAGAGATGAATGAGTTCGCGCGGCACAGCCTCGACGGCAATCGCACCGACGCCTGTGGCTTCGTATACGTCGCAGAGCTCACGCGTGGCAGCCGGGCGCCCATCGCAAATGACGTCGCCGAGCAAAACGGCGAAAGGCTCGTCGCCGACGAGCTCGCGCGCAACCAGAACCGCATGTCCCAGGCCCAGCGGCTCGCGCTGGCGAATGTAGCTGAAATGAATGTTGGCGCCGACGTCGCGGACGAGATCGGCGCGGCGCGTATCGCCTTTTTCGCGCAGGAAGCGCTCGAGCTCTGGCGAATAATCGAAATGATCTTCGATGGCGTTCTTGCCGCGGCCGGTAACGACGATGATATTTTCGATTCCGGAAGCCGCGCACTCTTCCACGGAATATTGAATGAGCGGCTTATCGACGACCGGCAGCATTTCCTTGGGCTGCGCTTTCGTCGCGGGAAGAAAGCGAGTGCCGAGGCCGGCGGCGGGGAAGACGGCTTTGCGAACGCGTTTGATCTTGTCGGTCATTTCTCCCTCGTTCTTGCTGAAGCGCCGCACGCCAAATTACGTGCGGCAAGAAGAGAAGTCAATCGAATGCGCGGGCGCAAAACGCGCGCATGTGCTTATGCTAACATGGTGCAAGGTATGACTGAGCAGCAGGAAGTGAAAACGCGAATCCTGGGGATCGAATCTTCATGCGACGAGACGGCCGCAGCGGTTGTTGCTGACGGTGTAAAGATTTTGTCGAGCGTGGTCGCCTCGCAAGTGGACATTCACAGGAAATATGGCGGCGTCGTGCCGGAGCTGGCGTCGCGCGAACATTTGCGGCAGATCGTGCCCGTGGTGCGCGAGGCCGTGTCGCAGGCGGGGCTCACGCTCGGCGACGTGGACGCTATCGGTGTGACGCAAGGGCCGGGGCTGGTCGGCGCGCTGCTTGTGGGGTTGACGTACGGCAAAGTGCTCGCGCTTTCGCTCGGCAAACCGCTGATTGCCGTAAACCATCTGGAAGGCCACGTTCACGCCGTGCTGCTCGAGGCTCACGCTGCTGGACGCGCGCCGAAATTGCCGGCCATGTGCCTGATTGTCTCCGGAGGGCATACGCTGCTCTATCGCGTGGAGACACGGCTGAGCGCGGCGGAAAATGGCGCGCGACAGTTTGTGTATGAGCGCATCGGCGGGACGCGCGATGACGCGGCCGGAGAAGCCTATGACAAAGTGGCGAAGATGCTGGCGCTCGGCTATCCCGGCGGGCCGATTATCGACAAGCTCGCGGCGCATGGGAATGCGTCCGCTGTGCGGTTTGGCGCGGCCAAGATGCGCGGCAATCCTTACGATTTCAGCTATAGCGGCATCAAGACCGCGGTGCTTTATTATTTGCGGAAGCGGCCCGAGTTCCAGCCGGAGATCGACGCGCGACAGCAATCCTTGGCGCGCGGTGAACGAAGCGCGGATGCGCTGCGCGCGTTGTCAGGCCAGGCGACGCTCGATTTGATTGCAAGCTTTCAGCACGCCGTCGTGGAGGATTTAGTTGGGCGGACACTGGCGGCGGCGGAACAGTTCGCGGTCGAATCTGTGCTCGTCTCCGGCGGCGTCGCGGCGAATCGCCAGTTGCGCGTGCGGTTTGAAGAAGAATCGCAGAAACGCAGCATGGAAGTGTTCTTTCCAAGCCGCGCGCTTTCGACCGACAACGCAGCGATGATCGCCGCGGCCGCGTATCCGAAGTTTGCAGCCGGCGAACGCGCGGATGCCACGCTCAATGCCCAGCCGAATTTTCCGCTCGGATTTTCGGCGCACGCCAAGCCAGCCGCTCAGTAAACCTGCCGGGTTGTTTCGGAAAGAACTCCGCGTTAGAAGCTACGCGAGGGGGCGTTCGAAGAGATACGCCGTGCCATCTTGCGCTGCAGCGTAGAGCATCTGGCCGTCGTGACTCCAGCACAGGCTGGCGATTCCGTCGGCCCAGCATTCTTCCAGAATTGCGTTTCTCTGCAAATCCGCCACGAAGATGCGGCCGCGCGCGGAATTCTTGAGCCACGAATTGTAGAACGCGCAAAGCGGAAGCGTGGGGTGGCAAACGCAAAGCTCCGCGGCGAAGGGCAGGGAAGCGACGTTTTCATTCGCCACATCCAGAGAGTAGGCCTGGCCGGAAGCGCAGAAAAGAACCAGGCGGCCATCGCTGGACCACGAAAGATCCGTCGTGTGGCCGGTGGTGTCGAATCGAGCGATGGTTTCGAGCGTCGGCACGCGGACGATTGCGATGGTATCGTCCGACCAGTCGCCTTCGAATTCCAGGACCGTCGCCAGGGCTTTTTCGTCAGGACGGAAGGCCGTCGCGCCGAATCCCCAGAATTGCCCTTGATCGCCGGGTTCTTCCTGCGGCGAAGAAAGATCCGGGAAGCTTCCGCTATCGAGCTGGCATAGTTCTTCGAACTCTTCCGGCGAATCTCCCGCCATCCACAGCATCAGCGCGCCATTTTCCGAACCGTCCGATGCCGCGGCGAAATATTTGCCGCTCTCGGCCCAGCAGAGATGCGCGGGAAATACGCGAAAAGGACCGAAACGGCCGGCGGAACGGCCAACGCGCGCATCGAAAAAGTGCAGTTCGGGCTGCCATGTTCCGGACGCACCCACGAGGAATCTCCCCGCAGGGTCCCAGGCAAAAGAACCCGGAAAATCAGGCCGCGCGATGAAAGGTTCGTCGGGAACGCTGATTACCGTCGCTGCGGCGCTGAGTTCGAGATCGGCGATTTCCACGCGCTGGCTCAATTCGCGCGTCGCGGCGGAATATCCCGCCACGTATCCGTGCTTCGAGATGCAGAGATGCGAGTGCGGCCCGGTGAAAGCCTGCTTGATGCTCCAGCGCGAAGTCTGCGGAAACTCGCGCAAGCCGCGCACGACAAGCGGCGACGAGAGAATCGTAATCGCGCCGGGCTGGCTGCGCGTGATCTCGCGCGTTTCGCGTTTGAGGCGCGAGGACATCAGTGCACGCGCCCCGGCGCCAGAATTTCCATGCGTTCCTTCGAATCCGCGATGCGCTTGCGGACTTTTTCAGCCATCTCGGAAAGAAGGTCGCGCCCTTGCTCCTGCGCCTCTTCGACCTGAACTTTCAGCAGATAAAGGTCGGAGCTGAACAGGTTTTGCAGCTCGATTTCGATTTCGCCCAGGCGGTTTTTCATCAGGCTGAGTTTGCGAATCACGCGAACCAATTCCGCGCCCGCGCCGTCGCCTTTCACCGTTTCTGGGCTGGACTCGTACACGTCGAGGACCTTGGCGAGGCGCGCTTCGTCGCCTTTTTGATAGGCTGCGTTGGCCTCGGCCATAAGCTCCTGGCGGCGCGCGCGATCAGCCGTGTCCGTGGTCAGATCCGGATGGATCGCCTTTGCAACTTCCCGATATTTGCGTTTCAGTTCCGGTGACGCCGTGAACTGCTTTGTCTCCTCGGATTCCTTCACGGAAGCTGCACCGCGAGTCTCATTCGCACGAGCGCGGGTCTCTTGAGCGGCGCGCTGCAAGCGTTCATTTTGCGGGTCCTCGGCAGCCATGCGCTCGGCGATTTGCGCGCGAAGCTCATCGAGCTCGGCATAGGGCAAGCCGACGAGTTTCAAATAGCGCCTTTCCAGCGCGCCCAGTTCGCCGCGAAGCGTTGCGAGCCGCAGCTCACATTCCGCAAGCTCCGCTTCTAGCCGTTCCTGCTCGCGGCGCTTGCGCGCAAGCTCGCGCTCTTCGGGCTTTGTGCTCCGCGTTTGTTTAGTCGTCGTCATGGGCGCCGGCCTGTGCCCCAGAGCATGTGTAAGTGCCCAAAGGCGCATAAGGCTGGCAAAGATTTACATTCGCTAGTATGCCTAAGATTTTCAAGGCCGCCACAGAGAGCGAAACAGCCGTTTCCAAAACAAAACAGTCGCCGATAGAACTTTAGTACTACGCGAAAATTGCGCCGCCGTGCATTCGCGCAACCGCGCGATGCTTTTGCGTGATGCCGCCGAATTCTATACAATCGCGCGTTCATGCGTGTGGCCATCGATACCGGCGGAACATTCACAGACTGCGTCTTCGTGCGCGAGGGTGAGCTGCGAATCTTGAAAGTGCTTTCGACGCCGGAAAATCCGGCGCGGGCGATCGCGGATGCGCTGGAAAAGATCGCTGTCGAATCCGACTTGGCAGATGACGGCGCGTTTGAATTGACCTGTGGCACCACGGTGGGGACGAACGCGCTATTGCAAGGCAAAGCGGGGCGCGTAGCCCTTGTCACGACGGCAGGATTTGAAGATGTGCTGGAAATCGGCCGTCAGGCGCGGCCACGACTCTACGATTTTTTCGTGGTCCGTCCCAAACCGCTCGTGCCGCGAGAAAGGCGCTTCGGCTTGAAAGAGCGAATCAGCGCCGAAGGCCGCCCACTTTTCCGCCCAACGCGAGCCGAACTGAAACGCGTGGTCCGTGCAGTCACGAAATCCAATGTCGAAGCCGTAGCCGTATGTCTTCTTTTTTCTTTTGCCAATTCCTCGCACGAGAAGCAAATCGCAAAGCAATTGCGCGCCGTGGGATTTCAAGTGTCCGCGTCGCATGAAATTTTCCCCGAGTTTCGCGAATACGAACGCACGGCCACGACAGTTGAGAACGCGGCGCTATTGCCGGTGATGAGCGCGTACTTGAATGAAATCGATCGTCTGGCGCAGCGCATGAGCCAGCGCGAGCGCAGAAGCGCGAGCGCGCGCGTGCGCGTGATGCAGTCGAGCGGCGGGATCATTTCGGCGGCGGCGGCGGCGCGCGAACCGGTGCGCACAATTCTCTCCGGCCCGGCGGGTGGAGCGCTGGGAGCGCAATACGTCGCCGAGCTCGCCGGTTTCCCGCGCATCATCACTTTTGACATGGGCGGGACTTCCACGGACGTCGCGTTGATTGACGGTCCGCTGCGTATGACGAACGAGTCGGAAGTCGCCGGCCTTCCCGTCGCGGTTCCCATGCTCGACATTCATACCGTCGGAGCGGGTGGTGGGTCTCTCGCGCGGTTCGACCGCGGCGGCGCGTTGCGCGTCGGGCCGGAAAGCGCGGGAGCTGACCCAGGCCCCATCTGCTACGGCCGAGGAACGCGGCCAACGGTCACGGACGCGCATCTGATTCTCGGCCGCATCGTGCCGGAAGGTTTTCTCGGCGGTGAATTCCGTCTGGATAGGCAGCGCGCCAGCGACTGGATGGGCCGCGCGCGCGGCACAATGAGAACGACGGAGCAATTTGCGCAGGGAATCCTCGATGTTGTCGAAACGAATATGGAGAAAGCCATTCGCGTCATCTCCATTGAGCGCGGCTATGATCCGCGCGATTACACGCTCGTCGCATTTGGCGGAGCGGGCGGCCTGCATGCTTGCGGACTCGCGGCAACGCTCGAAATTCCGCGCGTTCTGATGCCGAAATTTCCCGGCGGCCTTTCGGCCCTGGGCATTCTTCGCGCTGACGTGAGCACGGATTTTTCGCGCACGATTTTGCTTGCGCTCCAATCGCTGCAAGATGCGCGCGGGGCACTCCGGAAAGAATTCGCGGCGATCGAAAACCAGGCAGTGAAGGAAATGCGCGGCGAAGGTTTCCCGGCGCAAAAGATCAAAATCGAGCGGCTTCTGGACATGCGTTACGTCGGCCAGGCGTATGAATTGAGCGTCCCGGCGGACGGAGATTTCATTGCCGCATTTCACCGCGCGCATGACAAGCGCTACGGCTATGCCGATGCCGCGCGGCCCGTGGAAATTGTAAATGTCCGCGCGCGAGCCATTGGGTTGACGCCGAAGCCATCCCTCGAAAAAATTCCCAATGACAGTACGGACGCGACCGGCGCGCTCATGGGCGAGAGCGAAGTGTTCTTCGGCGGCAAGCCCGCGAAAACGCGAATTTACGATCGCGCGCGCCTTCGCGCCGGAAATCGCTTGCGCGGCCCGGCGATTGTGGCCGAGTACAGCGCGACGACGGTCGTCCTCCCGGGGTGGAATGTTCGCGCGGACACGTACGGAAACCTGGTCATGGAGCGCGGCACATGAGCTTCGATCCGGTGCGCCTGGAAATTTTCAAAAATCTTTTCCATTCCGTCGCCGAGGAAATGGGCGGCGTGCTGCGCCGCTCTGCCTTTTCGCCAAACATCAAGGAGCGGCGCGATTATTCCTGTGCCGTGTTCGACAGCGCAGGCGAAGTCCTGGCCATGGGCGATCACATGCCCGTGCATTTGGGCTCGATGCCAGCGTCTGTGGATGCCGCGATTCGCGCCATGGAATTGCGACCCGGTGATGTGGCTCTGCTCAACGATCCCTACGCCGGCGGCACGCATTTGCCGGACTTGACCATGGTGATGCCTGTCTATTTGCCGCGCGAACGCAAGCCGATGTTCTACGTTGCTAACCGCGCGCACCATGCCGATGTCGGCGGCGCGCAGGCGGGTTCGATGAGCCTTTCGCGCGAGATTTTTCAGGAGGGTATTCGCATTCCGCCGGTGAAGATCTTCGAAAGCGACCGCATCGTCCGCGACGTTCTGGAATTGATTCTCGCAAACGTGCGCACCAGGCAGGAGCGCGAAGGCGATCTGACGGCACAGGTCGCGGCATGCCGCGTGGGTGAGCGGCGGCTGATCGAGATCGTGCGAAAATACGGCCGCCGCGAAACCAACAGATACGGCCGCCATCTGCTCGACTATTCGGCCAAAATGATGCGCGCCACGCTGCGGCAAATTCCCGGCGGGACCTATCGCGGCGAGGATTTCCTCGATAACGATGGCGTGACGGATGCTCCGATCGCCATTCGCGTGGCGATTCGAATTCGCGGCGATCGCGCGGAAGTTGATTTTACCGGTTCGTCGCCGGAATGCGCCGGCAGTGTGAACGCCGTGAAGGCCATCGCCGATTCTGCCGTGTTTTATGTCTTTCGCTGCCTCGTAGATGACCAGGTGCCTGCGACTTCAGGTTTGCTGCGTCCTATCAAAATCACCGCGCCCGAAGGCACAATCGTTAACGCGCGGCCTCCCTGCGCCGTAGCGGGAGGGAACGTAGAGGCCTCGCAGCGAATCGTCGACACGCTCCTTCGCGCAATGGCGAAGGCTCTGCCGCATCGCATCCCCGCGGCCAGTCAGGGGACGATGAACAATCTGACGTTTGGCGGGCGCGACACGCGGCCGGGCCACAACGGCGAGCCTTTTGCATATTACGAGACGATTGCCGGCGGCATGGGCGCGCGTCCCGATCGCGACGGCGAAAGCGGCATTCATACGCACATGACGAATTCGCTGAACACGCCGATCGAGGTCTTCGAGCATGCCTATCCAGTGCGTGTGCGCCGCTATGGCATTCGGCGCGGTTCCGGCGGCGCAGGGAAATATCGCGGCGGCGATGGCATTGTGCGCGAAATCGAGCTGCTCGTGCCGATGCAAGTCGGAATGCTTTCGGAGAGGCGGCGATTCGGGCCTTATGGATTGGCCGGCGGTGCTAACGGCGCGACGGGCAAGAATGAAGTCGTTATCGGCGGGCGGCGGACGAAGGTCGCGGCGAAAGGCAGTTTCTATGCTCCTGCGGGCGCGATCGTGCGAATCGAGTCTCCCGGTGGTGGTGGTTGGGCAAAATCAGGCGTTAGAAAGCGCAAGAAGTAAACCTAAGTCTGCGCACGAACGCAGGCGACCCAATAGAAAGGCGAGCGCCAGCAAAAGTCGCCAGTTTTCTGCAAATTGACTTTCCGCAGCCGGATAAAAATCCGCTAGTTTTCGGGCTTTTCCAGCGCCTCAGGCATCTGCAAACGAGCTTTCGCGAGAGCGCGAACCAGGTTCGTCTCCATCGCTTGCTCGCTGGTATTGCGCACCGTGGCCAGTTCTGTGACCAGCAAGTGCTTGGCGCGTTCCAGCATTTTCTTTTCGCGGAAAGAGAGCGGCTTGGTGCGGCTCAGGGAAACCAGGCCCTTCAGAACCGCCGCGACTTCCATCAGCGACCCTGTCCGCATGCGCTCGGAATTCTCCTTGAAGCGATGCTTCCAGTCGTGATGCGAAGCGGAGCGGCCCTTTTCGAGGTAACTCATCACGTCACCGGCCTCATTCGACCGGATAACAGGGCGCAGGCCGACGTTGGCAATATTGGCTTGCGGGACCATTACTTTCAATCCACTCGATACGATCTTGAGCATGTAGTAGCGTTCCGAGCGGCCGTCCAGGTAACCGTAACTGATTTGTTCGATAACCCCCACACCGTGGTTCGGATAGACAACTTTTTCGCCCAATTTGAAGTCCATACCGAATGTACCCTCCCCAGTACCTGCATTAAAAATAGTAGGCTTGCGTCAAGGGAAGGTCAAGATTTTCTGCATAAAAAACCTCAATTTTTCCTTGCAATTTGGGCCTGTTTTTGCAGGCGCGATTTGGGACAAGTCGGAGTATACTTATCATTTATGCTTTTGCTCGCGGTTGATACGGCTACCGCAACCGGCAGTCTTGCTGTCCTTCGCGACGGGGCGCTGTTAGGGCTTGTTTCCAGCAATGTCAGCGAAGGCCACTCCACGCGTCTTTTCCGCCATGTGGATTTTCTCCTCGCGGAACTTCAGCTCAAAATGGAGCAATTCGATGTCTTTGCCGTTGCTGCCGGTCCTGGATCGTTCACGGGACTGCGCGTCGGGTTGACCGCGGTAAAGGCATGGGCGGAAGTCTATGCCAAGCCGGTTGTTCCTCTGAACGGCCTTGAAGCCGTGGCCGCGCAGGCTTCGCGATGCGGTCATTGGAAAGAAAATGGCCAGAATGACGATGAATTGCTTGTCGCACCGGTCGTAAGGGCGACTCGCGGACAAGTTTGCGGCGCGCTCTACAATTGCCGTGGGAGTGAGCTAAAAGCAGTGGATCGAGGGCAAGCGTGCTCAGCGGAAGAGTTCCTCGCTTACATTGCCGACCACGCCAAAAATCGCCGCGTTCAGTTCATCTCGCCGGAACCGGAGGTCATTCAAAGCGCTCTTGTGCGCTCGAAGTTTTTCTCCGCTGCAGTTGGCCATGGCGTACTGAAGGCTTCCCCGGTCTTGGCTCCGATTCTCGGTGAACTAGCTTTCCAGTATGCCTCGCGCGGTGAGTTTACCGACGCTCTGCGCTTGGACGCGAATTACATCCAGCGTTCTGACGCGGAACTGGCATGGAAAGGCTGATGAATATCCCGGCAAGCAAAGTTCCTGCTGCTTTGGCGATTACCATTCGCGAGATGCAATCCTCCGATGCGGATTCCGTATTGACAATTCAGACTCAGAGCATCGAAGCCGCGCAGTGGCCAAAAAAAGACTACGAATCGCTCGAACGCGCCGGTTTTCGCGGTTGGGTGGCTCTGGTGGAGGATCAGGTTGCTGGATTTCTTGTCGTGCGGTTAATCGCCGGCGAGGTCGAAATTCTGAATCTTGCTGTCGCCCCTAACATGCGCCGCCGCGGCTTCGGCGAGAGCCTATTGAATGCCGCGATCACCTGGGCTGGACAGAACGGTGCGTCTCGCGCATATCTCGAAGTGCGCCAAAAAAACCACAGCGCCGCGGAATTTTACAAAGCGCATGGCTTTCATGCCATAGGCATGCGGCCAAATTACTATTTTAATCCGCCGGACGATGCCATCCTGCTCGCCGCGTGGGTTAGCCGCTCATGACTTTCTCGCAGCAAACACTTGGCGGCGGTTCGGAAAAGTGGTAGCTTCTGCGCATGTGAACGCAAACTCAAATCAGGAGGGAACCGATGGCCGATTTGGCTCAGGATGTTCCGGGGGACCTGATGTCAACCGACGAAGAGTTTCGCAAGTTAGCCCAGGCTCATTCGCAGTACGAACAGCAACTCACGCAACTGACCCGCCAGACTTACCTAAGTTCCGAAGATATCCTTCTCGAAGCCCAGTTGAAAAAACATAAGCTCCGGCTCAAAGACCAGATGCAACAACTGATCGCGCGACGCCGCAAAGAAATCCCCGCGCGGTAGAGTTTCGCCGCGCCGGGCCAGTTCTAGCGTACAATGCCAGTGCGTCCGGGCGAGGTGCGGACGGCCGAGCATGGTCAGGGAAGGATACAAGTTTGCGTTCCCGCCGCTGATTTTGGGTATTGCGCTCCTGGCGCTCCACTGGTGGTGGGCAGGAATATTGGTCGCGCTCGGCCTTTTTGTGTTGTACTTTTTCCGTGACCCCGAGAGGCAAATCTCCGCCGATTCCGATGCGGTGGTTTCGCCCGCCGACGGTCGCGTCATGGAAATTGTCGATGAGCCGCATAGCGGAAAATCGGGCAAGCGCGTCAGCATTTTTCTTTCGGTTTTTGACGTGCACGTGAATCGCGCGCCGGTTGGCGGAAAAATCGCCCGCATGGAATATACTCATGGCCGTTTTATGGCTGCTTGGAAAGGGAAGGCGTCCGCCGAGAACGAACAGAATCTGATCGCTATCGAAACGCCGGGCGGAGAGATGCACTTTAAGCAAATCGCCGGATGGGTAGCGCGCCGGATTGTCGTTTGGAAAAAGGCCGGCGATGAGGTAAAGATTGGCGAGCGCGTGGGCATGATTCGCTTCGGTTCGCGCGTGGATATCTGGCTTCCGGCAGATGGCGAAATTCTGGTTCAGTGCGGTCAGCATGTGGCAGGCGGCGCGACGCAGCTGGCGCGATGGCGCTCATCGAAATGAACTCGATGGACTTTGAGATGACAGAACCGCGAACTGCGCGCAACCACAAATTGCGCCGCGGCGTATATGTCTTGCCCAGTTTTTTCACCGTACTGAACCTGCTTTGCGGTTTTTACGCTGTTCTCGAGACTCTCGGCGGCGGCGCGAACGACATGGACAACGCTGCGCGCGCCATCGGCGCCGCAATTGTCTTCGATGCCCTCGACGGTCGCATCGCGCGCGCCACGGGCACGAATTCAGAGTTCGGAAAACAGTTCGATTCCATTGCCGATGTCGTCAGCTTCGGCGTCGCGCCGGCGTTTTTGGCATTTGGCTGGGGCGTAAAGGGAGTTGTGACCGGCAATTCCGTCATCGCGCCGCACATCGTGCAATTGGGATGGCTGGCCTGTTTCGCGTTTTTGGTCTTCTGCGGCTGGCGATTGGCGCGCTTCAATATTGGCATGGCCGGCGGTTCGAAATACTTCGTGGGCCTGCCCACTCCCGCTGCGGCCGGCGCGATCGCTGCTGTTGTCCATGCCATGTGGAATCCCATCGAAGACTGGCGCAAGTCGCTGGTCTGGGCTCTTCTCGTGTTGATGCTGGCATTTTTGATGGCCAGCAAGGTGCGCTACTACAATTTCAAGGGCGTCAATTGGGGCCGCCGCCGGACGTCGCTGGCCGTTGTCGGCATGGCCTTGATCGTCGCCGCCATCTTCCGTTATTCCGAAGTGACCCTCCTGACCATAGCCACGGTTTATGTCCTTCATGGAATTGTCATCGAGATCCTTCGCAAGCTGCGCCTTCGTTCTTCATCTGCTCAAGCCGCCTGACATGCCCGCCGAAAATCGCCCTCTTCGAATCGCCATCGTCGGAGCGTCTTCGCTGCGCGGCAAAGAACTGAAGCTGGTTGTCGAGGAGCGCGATTTTCCCGGCGCTGATATTTCTTTGCTCGATACTTCGCTGCCTCCGGGGACGCTTGCCGAGGCTGCCGGCGAAGTTACATTCGTCAAGCCCATGGAGCCGGACAGCTTCGCCGGCGCCGATATCGTTTTTTTCGCTGGAACCGGCGAGGAAGCGCGCGCCAATTGGAAGCTGGCTCACGATTCGGGTGCTTCCATAATCGATTTGACCGGTGCGCTCGAAAGCGTCGCCGGCGCCGCTGCGTGGATTCCGGAAATGGAGACGCTCCTGCCTCCGCCGGAGCCGAAAGGAGGCAGGCCCGCGCCTCAAAAAATCTATTCTTCACCGCCGCCGGCTGTGCTCATCGCCTGTGCGCTCGCCGCCGCTCTTCAGGATTCCAAGCCCTCGCGGCTGGCGATCGTTTTTTTTCCGCCGGTCTCGGAACGCGACCAGCGCGGCGTGGACGAGCTTGAAAAGCAAACCGCCGACTTGCTGATGCTGCATCCATTTTCGCAGAGCGTATTCGATACTCAGATTGCCTTCAACTTGCTCGCCGGATATGGCGAAGCCAGCCGCCCGAGCCTCGTAGAAATGCGCTCCGAGATTGCCAAACGCATCGCCGCATATCTGAGCGGGCGTGCTTTGATTCCCGCCGTGCAACTGATTCAAGCGCCTGTTTTTTATGGCTACGCGTTTTCAGCCTATGCGGAGTTTGCCGCTCCGTTGGACGCGGCGAAAATCGAGAAAGCGCTCGTGGGAGTGGGAATTCATCTCGCCGCAAAAAATGACCCGAGCCCAACAAACGTTAGCGTCGCCGGCGAAGAGAGGATTCAACTGGCGCGTGTCGAGCGCGATGCAAACGTGCCGGCGGGAATCTGGCTTTGGGGCGTTGCGGACAACCTGCGTCTCGCAGTCGTGAATGCCGTGCGTATCGCCGAGGAACTTCTTGCGCCGAAGATTTGAATTCGGAAGTTGGCGCGTGAGATTGCTCGCTGCTGTCGTTCCGTGTATTTTTTTTGTGGCCAGCGGATGCGGATATCATGTCATTGGCCGCGGCGGCCAGTTGCCGGCCGAGTGGCAGACACTGGCCGTTCCCATATTCACGAATCAGACGCCTGCCTACCGCATCGAGCAGCGCGTCACCAATGCTGTGATTCACGAGCTGCTGGTGCGCACGAAATATCGCGTGGTTCCCAGCCCTGCTGGCGCGAATGCCGTGCTCCGCGGCGACATCACGGATATCGAAGTTGTGCCTCTGCTTTTTGACGCATCTTCCGGCCACGTCACGACATTTTTGGTGACATTGAAGCTGAAAGTGAATCTCGTGGATGAATCGGCGAAAAAAAGCATCTATCGCAACAATAATTTCATATTCCGCGACGAATATCAGGTCTCCAACGACGTGAATGCGCTTTTTCAGGAAGAGGACCCGGCGTTTGAGCGCATGTCGCGCAAATTCGCTTCGGATTTGGTTTCCGCATTGCTCGAGGGTTTCTGATGCCGCAAGCGACGCTCGAAAATCTGCTGCAGCGAATCGCGAAGGGCAAAGCGATTCCGGCTGTCGCACTGATGGGCGCGGATCCGTATCTCCGCGACCGCTGCCGCACCGCTTTCATCGAGGCATTCGTTCCGCAGGCGGCGCGCGATTGGGCCGTGGCGAAAATTCCTGCAAGAGGCGGCGGCTGGCGCGAAATGCTCGACCGCGCGCAGACCGTCCCGATGCTTTCCCCGCATCAGATTGTGATTCTCGAAAATGCGGAAGACCTCGAACAGGGCGACGACAAAACCGTCGAGATGATTATCGGCGAGATGGAAGCCTACTTGAAAAATCCCGCGCCATTTTCAATTGTCATTTTCGAAGGCCAGCTCGACCGCAGGCGCAAATTCTACAAAATTCTCTCCGAACATGCGCTTGTCGTCGATTTGTCCGTTGCGGATCAGGACCTCGCCACGCTGACGATGGATATGGCGCGTGAACTGGCCGCGCAAATTGATCCACGCGCCGCTGCGGAACTCGCCGTCGCGGTCAACGGAGAACCGGCGAAAATTCGTGTCGAGCTCGAAAAGCTTTCGCTCTATGCGCTGGGACGCAAGATCGAAATCGCCGACGTGGATGCGCTGGTCGTTTCTGCGAGAAAATTTACCGTGTGGAAACTGGCGGAAGTCTTTGCCGCGCGCGATCGCCGCGCGGCCATGGAATTCCTCGATGCATTATTGCGCGAAGGCGAGCAGCCCGCCGGAATCGTCGGCGCTCTGGCGTGGATGTACCGCAAGCTGATCGAAGCGCGCGAAATCCCGGCCGGAACGAATCAATTTCAAGCCGCGCGAGAGTTGGGCATGCATCCGGACACTGCAGCTATCGCGCTAGCGCAATGCCGCAAAATTCCCAGGGAACAATTACTGGCAGGAATCGTCGCTCTTGCCGAAGCGGACAGCGCCTTGAAATCTGGCGGGCCGAATCCGCGCGCCATGCTCGAATTCCTGATCGCCCGGCTGACCACCACGCGCGCCGGAGCTGCCGCCTAGGATTTCTTCTGCTGGCGCAAACGGTTCAACGCGAGGGTCAGCCGCGATTTGTGCCGGTTCGCCGTATTGCGCGGCAGGGAGTGATTCTTCACCGCGCGATCCAGCTCCGAAAACGTCTGCGGGACGAGCTTTTCCGTCTTCGCTGCGTCTCCAGACGCCAGCGACGCGCGAAACTGGCGAATCGCCGTGCGCACGCGCGTGCGGTTCGCGCGATTCACGATCGTGCGATGCTCCGTCTGCCGCATATTTTTGAATACTGACTTGGACCTCTTCTTTTGCTTGACTGGCGTGCCCTGCGGCATTCAGCGTTCCTCCAAAGATAAAATCGAATTATCAAGAGTAACGGACGTGCTCACCTTTGTCAATTTCGGGAATCCAACCGCACAGGAATCATTTCCAATCAAGTCGAAACGGACCAGGCCGGGGGCGAATCTAATCCGTTGACGCAGTGCTGCCTGGGGGGCGAGCATGGTCTTGCAAGACCTGAAATACGCGGGCCGTATCCTTCGCAAGAGTCCCATCTTCACGCTCACCGCCGCCCTGACGATTGCCCTGGGCGTCGGCGCGAGCACAGCAATCTTCAGCGTGATGAATGCCGTGATCTTGAAGCCGCTGCCGTATAAGAATCCCGATCAGCTTGTCGTCGCATGCAGCGACATGACCGTTCGCCACGTCCGCGACTTCCCGTTTTCCAACGAGGACTACATTGATCTGCGCGATGGCACGAAAAATGTCTTTCAGGATATGGGCGGAGTTTTTACCTTTAACCTCACTCTGCCGCAAGAGGACGGCACGCCACAGCAGGTTCGCACCGCGATAGTCACTACAAATTTCTTTGATCTGATGGGCGCGAGGATTGTCCAGGGCCGCGATTTCACGCCGCAGGATGGCCTCCCGCAGCCTCCGCCGCCCGCTCCGGGCGCGGCGCCGGCGGGTACTCCTCCGCCTCGTCTGCCCGCGATGGTCATCCTCAGCTATGAATATTTTCAGCAGCGCTACGGCGGTAATCCCGCAATCATCGGAACCATCATTCATACGCCCGGCCAGTTCGCGCCCGTGATTGTCGGAGTCCTCGCTCCTCATTTCCGTTTGTATTTTCCGCCGGAGGCCGAGACGGAAACCGACCCTCAAATCTGGGTCGCCAATCGCTTGAACTACGGTAACGCCAATCGCAATTCGGTCTCGATTCACGCGGTCGGTCGGCTGAAAGATGGCGTGTCTCTCGCCGCAGCGCAAATCGCCGCGGACAATGTGGCTGCCGAAGCGCGCAAAAATTTCCTGATTGAGCGTACAGCAGGGTATGCCATCCGCGTGGAACCCATGCGCGCGCATCTTGTCTCCGAAGTTCGTCCAACGATTCTGGCGCTCATGGGCGCGGTGATTTTCCTGCTGCTCATCGCGTGCGCCAATGTCGCTAATTTGCTGCTCGTGCGCGCTTCATTGAGGGAGCGCGAACTCGCCGTACGTTCGGCTATGGGCGCAACGCGCTGGCATCTCTCGCGCCAGATGCTGACCGAGGCTTTTTTGCTCGCGGCGCTGGGCGCTTTGGGAGGACTTGTCCTTGCCTGGGCGGGGATTCAGGAATTGCTTGCGCTCGCTCCGGCGAATCTGCCTCGTGTGGATACGATTCGCATCGATGCGCCTGTGCTCGGCTTTACCGTCCTCGCCGCGCTGGTGGCCGCAGCCATTTTCGGCATGATCTCGGCATGGCGCGCTTCGCGGCCGAATATAATCACGCTGCTGGGCGGCAGCAGCCGCAACGAAGGCCTCACGAGCGGAGGTCTTCTGCGCAAGCTCGTCGTCGTCGCCGAAGTCGCGCTTTCATTTGTGCTGCTCGTTGGCTCCGGTTTGATGATTCGCAGCTTCCGCGATCTCCAGAATATCAATCCCGGCTACGACGCCCATGGCATGCTCACGTTCACGCTGCTGGGGAACCTCGGGGGGAACACGCCCGATTCCCGCGCCGCCGCAGTCAGAGAAATCCAGCAACGCCTGCAGGCGATTCCTGGCGTCGAGAGCGTGACTGCTTCCTCTCCATTTCCTTTGGACGGATTATTTTCTCCCATCCGGTGGGGCAATCTCGATGCAGGCGCTGATGCCAGCAAATTTCAGGCCACGGATTTTCAGTTTGTTCTTCCGGGCTACTTCGAAGCGATGCACATTCCGCTTCTCGCGGGCCGTACGTTCACGGATGCCGACAATACACCGCTTCCCAACGGGGCGCTGCGCAATCCGGCGCCGGGCGCAGTCATTCCCGGCCGCAAAGTTGTAGTCATCGATGAAGAACTGGCGAAGAAGGCTTTCCCCGATGGCTCGGCTGTCGGCAAGCAGATTCTGATTCGCGTTCGCACGCCGGAAGCGGAACCCGTCGAGGTCATTGGTGTTGTCGGACACACGCGCGATGAGTCGCTCAGTGTTCCCGGTCGCGAGCAGGTCTACTTTACGGATTCATTCGTCGGTTCAGGGGCCGTCGGCGAATGGGCGATTCGCTCGAATGGCAATGTCGAGAGATTCGCGGGCCAGGTGCGCGCGGCGATCAAGGCCATCAACTCGCAGTTGCTCGTCAACCAGATGCTGCCCATGACCGCGGTAGTGGAAAAGGCGCAAGCGAGCACGCGTTTTTCTCTGCTGCTCATCGGAGTCTTCGCGATAATCGCAGCTCTGCTCGCGGGCGTGGGCCTTTATGGTGTGCTCTCGACCGTCGTGCGCCAGCGCACGGCGGAAATCGGCGTGCGCATGGCCCTCGGCGCGCAGCCGTCGAGAATTTTCAAATTGGTCGTCGGGCAAGGCCTTCAGTTGACGGCTGTCGGCATTGCGGCGGGCTTGTTTGCCGCCGCGGCACTCACGCGTCTGATGACCTCGATGCTGATCGGCGTGAAGCCCACCGACCCGGTTACTTTCGTTGCCATGGTGGTTCTATTTTTCCTGATTGCCGGCATTGCATCTTGGATGCCCGCTTGGCGCGCCGCGAGCGTCGACCCCAATACCGCATTGCGCCAGCAATAGCGACTCTGCCTGCGTGGGAATTGAGCGGGGCCGTAGCGGTTATCTTATTGATATTGAATTGCTTATCGTCATGCATATTGACCTCTTCTCCCCCATGCGCTAACGTATATGCGTTGGCTTTGGGTTTGCCAGCGTGAGGGTTTTCGCACCTACCTTGATGAGACAAAGCGTCCGGATGTCGGGTGGCATCGCCGAACTCTTCGGCGCCTACGACGAAAATCTCAAGCTCCTCGAATCCACTCTGCACGTAACCACACAGCTCCATGACGACAATATTGAAATCGAGGGTAATTCCGCCGAAGTGCATCGCGCAGCGAAATTTTTGAACGATTACAATCAGCTCATCCGTGAAGGGAAGAAGATCGAGAGCGGTCAGGTGAAGGCGATGTTGCACATGGCCAACGAAGAGCCCGATTTCTCAATGCGAGGCGCCGTGGAACACGCCCACCCGCGCACGTTCGGCAAGAAACCGATTACCGCGAAGACCTCCAACCAGCGCCGTTATATGGAGGCGCTCGAAAAATTCGACATGGTTTTCGCCATCGGTCCCGGCGGAACAGGCAAAACTTATTTGGCCGTCGCCATGGCGGTTTCCGCGCTGCTCACGAAGCAGGTCAATCGCATCATTCTCGTCCGTCCCGCCGTCGAAGCCGGCGAACGCCTCGGCTTTTTGCCCGGCACGCTCCAGGAAAAGGTCGACCCTTACATGCGTCCGCTCTATGACGCACTTCACGACATGCTTGAGGCCGACAAGCTCGGCCGCTTTCTCGAAAAGGACATCATCGAAGTTGCTCCGCTGGCCTTCATGCGCGGCCGCACGCTCAACGATTCTTTCGTCATCCTCGACGAGGCCCAGAACACCACGAGCGAGCAAATGAAAATGTTTCTGACGCGCCTCGGCTTCAATTCCAAGGCCGTGATTACCGGCGACATTACGCAAATCGACTTGCCCAACGGCCGCCGTTCCGGCCTGATCGAAGCCATCGAAGTTGTCGGAAAGATCGAAGGCATCGCGATGGTTCATTTCGATGAGCGCGACGTCGTTCGCCATAGCCTGGTGCAGCGCATCATTAAGGCCTATGACGAATATGCCGGTGGCGCCGCGTCGCCGCGTTCGGCTGCGAATCATCACGCTCGTGAGGCGGGCCAGTCCGGCTCGGCTGAATAGTCTCTGCGCCATGGTAATCAATCGCCAGAAACGTGTGCGCGTCGCCTCCGTTCCCCTGGAGACTTTCCTCGGGCGCGTTATGACGTTGCTTCACGCGCCCGCTGGTTCTGTCACGGTTTGTCTGGTGGATGATGCGCAAATGGCTCGTTGGAATCGCGCCTACCGCGACAAATCAAAGCCGACCGATGTTTTGTCGTTTCCGGCAAACGGCGCAAGCCGCGGAAAAAATCCTTCGCCTTCGCCGAATGGCGCAGCGCACGGCACATATCTGGGCGATATCGCCATCGCGCCGGCTGTCGCGAAAAAAAACGCACTCGCACTGGGTCGCACTCTCAGCGAAGAATTGCGCGTGCTGATTCTCCACGGTGTTTTGCATTTGCTCGGCTATGACCATGAAACCGACAACGGCCAAATGGAGCGCCTTGAAATGAAGCTGCGCGCGCGGCTGGGGATTGGCTGAACATGGGCGTGCTCATCTATACGGCCGGCATCTTGGTTCTCGCTGCGGGCTTGGCCATCCTTGCCTATCTCGATCGCATTTACCGCCAGCTTGGCCGCGTGGTCGCCGGTCCTGCGCACGCCAATCTCGATATTTTCGTCGCCGAAATCGAGCCGCGCATGCATCTCTCGCGCGCTCGCGCCGGCGGCACATTCAGCCTGCTCACGCGCCTTGGACTCGTCATCGTCTCGGTACTCACGGCGCGCGCGGTGATTCTGTTCGCCGGCCAAACTTGGCAAATCGTTGCGGAGATGATTTTTTTCCTGGGCCTCGAAGTCATTGTCGGGATGCAGTTTCTTCCCGCTCTGTTCCTGGCGCGCACCAGCGGCCGCTGGCTGATTCCGATTCTTCCGCTCGTCCGCGGACTGGCGTGGATCATCTGGCCGGTTCAGGCTTTTCTGGAATTCACGATCTCGCTGCTCCATATTTCCGACGAAGCCGAAGAGGGTGCTCCTCCGGATGATCAGCAGGCCATCGAAGCCATCGTCGAAGCCGCGACCGAAGAGGGAATTCTCGAGCATGACGAAGCGCGGCTCATCGAGCAGGTCGTCGAGTTCAGCGATAAGCGCGTCCGCGAGGTCATGACTCCTCGCCCCGATGTCGTCGCCATCGCCGCCAGCGCCACGATTGAGCAATTGCGCCGCCTCGCCGTGGAAACGAAATTCTCGCGCTTGCCGGTTTATGAAAACGCTCTGGACGAAATCATCGGCATCGTCATCGCGCGCGATATTTTGCAGATTCGCGAAAGTGAAGCCGCCCGCCGGACGGTCCGCGAGATCGTCCGCCCGGCGCTGTTCGTGCCCGAAGCGAAAATGGGTTCGAGTCTTCTCAAGGAGATGCAGCGCAAGAATCAGCAAATGGCCATTGTGATTGACGAATACGGCTCCGTGGCCGGCATTGTCACCGCCGAGGACCTCGTCGAGGAAATCGTCGGCGAAATCGGCGAAGAGGATCGCCATCTGGCTCCCGATGTCGTCCGCGAAAAAGACGGCAGCATGGTTCTGCGCGGCAGCGTCTCGGTTGAAAAGCTGAAGGATTTATTCGGCGTCGAAGTCCACGAAGACGAGCCGGAATCGAGCGCCGCCACACTTTCCGGCCTGCTCAACCACATCGCTGGCCATGTGCCCGTGGCAGGAGAAAAAATCGCCTTCGATGGGTTGCAGTTCGAAGTTCTCGAAGCCAATCAGCGAAAGGTCCTCCGCCTCCGCGCCCGCCGCCAGGCCGAGGGGCGCGCCGCAGCCGGATATACGGCTTAATCATTTCGTTGGAAGAGGATTGTTGTCATTCCGAGCCTGCCTGTCGCCGACAGGCAGAGCGAGGAATCTGCTGTTCCCCGAAACTGTAGCAGCAAGCTCATTTTGCCGTCGCGATAGTCATCGGCAAATGTCCCGCGCTTGATATTTTCACTCCTCGGGAGTAACGTTCCTCTCCCATCTCTAAAACAGCTTACTCGGACAGAATTTTTCGCGGGGAGGCGCTATGGCACTTCAGATTCGGCTTCGCGTGAATGGCAAAGAGCACGAAAGCTCGGTCGAGCCGCGCTTGCTTCTGGTGCATTACCTCCGCGATACCCTTGGCCTCACCGGCACTCACATCGGCTGCGAAACCAGCCTCTGCGGTGCATGCACGGTTCTCCTCGATGGCAAAGCGGTCAAATCCTGCACCATGCTCGCCGCGCAGGCCAGCGGTGCCGAAATCACCACCATCGAAGGCCTCGCTGCGACGTGCAATTCTCATGGCTCCGGGAATGGCGCTTCGCTTCATCCCGTGCAGGAAGGTTTTTGGGAGAAGCACGGCCTGCAATGCGGCTATTGCACGCCCGGCATGATTCTGACCGCAACCGCGCTTTTGAACGAAAATCCCGATCCCAGTGAAACCGAAATTCGCACCGCAATTTCCGGCAATCTGTGCCGCTGCACGGGCTATCAGCACATTGTGGACGCGATTCAATACGCAGCCAAAAAAATGGCCGCCAACGGCCACTAGAAATTTCTGGCGCCGCGCCTCGCGGAGGAGATATGGCAACCGCAAACAAATACGTCGGTAGGCCGATGAAGCGCAAAGAGGACCCGCGTCTCATTCAGGGCCTCGCGCATTATGTGGACGACATTCAACTGGCGGGCATGTGCCACATGGTCGTCGTGCGTAGTCCTTATGCCCACGCGCGAATTCGTTCCGTGAACGCCTCGAAAGCGAAAGCCGCCCCCGGCGTCGTGGCCGTTTTCACCGGCGAAGATGTTCGCGGTGTGATTGGCCCGGTTCCGTGTGCCGCGCAAATTCCGGACATGAAACCCGCCATGCGCACCGTCCTCGCCACCGATAAAGTTCGCTTCGTCGGCGAGCCGGTTGCCGTTGTCGTCGCTTCTGAAAAATATGCCGCGCGTGACGCCGCCGATCTCGTCGAAGTGGATTACGATCCTCTGCCCGCCGTCGTCGATCCCGAAAAAGCCATCGCCAAAGGCTCCCCCAAGCTCTACGACAACTTCGACGATAACGTCGCCTATCGTTGGGAGCTCGAAGGCGGCGACGTCGCTGGCGCATTCAAGAAAGCCGACAAAGTCATCAAACAGCGCATGGTCAATCAGCGCCTGATTCCCATGGCCATGGAGCCGCGCGGCGTGGTCGCCAATTTCGATCCCGGCGAGCCGAAGCTCACAATTTGGACTTCCACGCAAATCCCTCATCTCGTCCGCACGCAAGTCGGCGTGATGCTCGGCTTTTCGGAGACTTCCATCCATTTGATCACGCCAGAAGTCGGCGGTGGTTTCGGCAGCAAGCTCAACGTCTACGCCGAAGAGGCTCTTTGCGCTTACGCGGCCATGAAAGTCGGCAAGCCCGTTAAATGGATCGAATCGCGCCGCGAGAATTTCCAGGCCACGATTCACGGCCGCGATTTCATCAACTACGTCGAGCTTGCCGTCAAGCGCGATGGCACGATTCTCGGAGCGCGTTACAAAATCATCGGCGACCTGGGCGCCTACTATCAGTTGCTCACGCCGCTGATCCCCACCCTGACCGCGCTGATGCTCTGCGGCTCCTACAAAATTCCTGCCGTGCGCATCGAAATTGTCGGCGCGCTCACCAACAAAATGGCCACCGATGCCTATCGCGGCGCGGGCCGTCCCGAGGCGACCTATTTCATCGAACGCGCCATGGACATCGTCGCAGCCGAGTTGAAGAAAGACCCGCTCGAGATTCGCCGCAAGAATTTCCCTAAACCGAAAGATTTTCCTTACGCCACGCCGACCGGCCTGATTTATGACACGGCGAATTATCAGGGCTGCCTCGAAGCCGCTTCGAAAAAATCCGCTTACGCAAAATTGCGCAAAGAACAGGGGGCCGCGCGCAAGGCCGGCAAGATCATGGGCATTGGCGTCTCCAGCTACGTGGAAATTTGCGCCATGGGTCCGTCGAGCGCCATGCCCGCCGGCGGCTGGGAAAGCGGCACGGTTCGCATCGAGCCTACAGGCAAAGTGAAAATCCTCACCGGCTCTTCGCCGCACGGCCAGGGCCAGGAAACCAGTTTCGCGCAGATTGGCGCGGACATGCTCGGCGTTGCTCCGGAAGACGTTCTCGTCGTTCACGGCGATACGAGCCAGGTTCCCTACGGCATCGGCACCTTTGGCAGCCGCGCGACCGCCGTCGGCGGCACGGCTGCATATAAATCGCTCGAAAAACTGCGCGACAAGCTGGCCAAAATCGCCGGCCACATCCTCGAAGTCGATCCGGCGAAATTGGTTTTCGCTGGCCACAAAATTCAATCCAAATCCGATCCGCAAAAATCCATCGCCTTCGGCGAAGCCGTCGGCGCCGCCTACGTCGCCAAGACGCTTCCGCCCGGTGTTGAACCCGGTCTCGAAGCCACCACGTTCTTCGAGCCTTCGAATTTCACGTTTCCGTTCGGCACGCATGTTTGCGTCGTCGAGATCGATCGCGACACAGGCGAAGTGAAGCTCACGAAATACATCGCCGTCGACGATTGCGGCAACGTCATCAATCCGCTTCTCGTGGATGGCCAGATTCACGGCGGCATCGTGCAATCCGTCGGACAGGTGCTCTTCGAAGAAGCCGTATACGACAAGGATGGCCAGCTCATCTCCGGCGAACTTACCGATTACGCCATTCCGCGCGCCGCCGATCTCCCGCGTTTGGTCACCGATCGCACCGTCACGCCGACTCCCGTGAATCCGATGGGCGTAAAAGGCGTCGGAGAAGCGGGCACCATCGGCGCAACGCCCGCGCTCGTCAATGCCGTCGTGGACGCGCTCGCGCCGTTCGGCATCACCCACGTGGATTTGCCCATCAAGCGCGAAAAAATCTGGCAGCTTCTGCAAAAAAGCGCTGGCAGCGCGAAAGCGCAGTCTCGGAGGGTGCGATGATTCCCGCCGCATTTGAATATCAAGCGCCAAAGACTCTCGACGAAGCTCTGCGCCTCCTCAGCCGGCACGGCGACGAAGCCAAAATCCTCGCCGGAGGCCATAGTCTTCTTCCGCTGATGAAGCTTCGTCTCGCTTCACCGCGCTATGTCATCGACATTGGCCGCTTGCGCGGCATGGATTACATTCGCGAAGAGAGCGGCAAAATCGCCATCGGCGCGCTTGTCACGCATGCGCAGGTCGTTGTCTCCGAATTGCTCCGGGAGAAATGCCCTTTGTTGCCGGAGACGGCTTCCGAAATTGGCGACATGCAAGTCCGCAATCGCGGCACGCTCGGCGGCAGCTTGGCTCACGCCGATCCTGCCGCCGATTATCCCGCCGCCATTCTCGCTCTCGACGCCGAAATCGTTGCGCAATCCAGCGACGGCGGCAAGCGCGCCATCCCTGCCGCGGAATTTTTCATTGATTTGCTTTCCACGCAGCTTCGCCCGGGCGAAATCCTCACCGAAGTTCGCGTACCTGTGAAGCGCGCCGGCGAAGGCGCGGCCTATCGCAAATTCCATCAGCCCGCTTCCGGCTTTGCAATCGTCGGAGCCGCCGCGCGCGTAGTCGTCGGCAAAGGCGGCAAAATCGAAGACATCGCGCTCGGCATGACCGGCGTCGGCTCGAAGGCCTATCGCGCCTCGGCTGTCGAAAAAGCGCTGCGCGGCAAAGCGGCCAGCGAGAAACTCATCGCCGATGCCTGCGCCAGGGCCGCCCAGGGTGTCGAGCCTCTTTCCGACATTTTCGCTTCCGCCGCGTATCGTCGCGAAATGGCCGGCGTTTTTGCACGCCGCGCTATCGTCCTTGCCATCGAGCGCGCCCAGTCTCCCGCCGCCGCGTCTCCCGCGCCCGCCAAAGGCAAGCGGAAATGAAGTTGCAGGGAAGCGTGACGCTGCCCGCGCCGCGCGAAGCGGTCTGGCGGCTTCTCACGGACCCGCAGCGCCTCGCCAAATTGCTTCCCGGCGCGCAAAAGCTCGAAGCCGATGGCCCTGATCGGTACAAAGTCGCCATGAAATTCGGCATCGCCGCATTCTCCGGAAATTTTCAGGGCAGCGTCGAACTCGCGCAGAAAAAGCCGCCGGAATCGTTTCAGATGCTTGTCGAGGGCCGCGGCGCTCCCGGCTTCCTGAAAGGCGCGGGCGCCATTGCGCTGCAGGAAAAGGCCGGGCATACCGTAGTGAAGTATGATGGCGAAGCGCAGGTCGGCGGCGTCATCGCCTCCGTTGGCCAGCGCATGATCGAAGTCGCGGCGAAAAAAATCGTCCAGCAATTTTTTGAAGCCGCCGCCGCCGAATTGAAGAAGAGCGCCGGACCCTAGCCCGGCCATCCGATTCCGTTCGGATTAGCGTAAAAGGAATAGCGGTCAAACTCAATTCATGAAGGAGCGTGTCATGAAGAAAGCTGGAATACTCGCAGGCAGTGCAGTGATTCTCGCCGGTCTCGCTTTTGCAGCTCCAAAGCCGCAAACCTTCACCGGCGCCATCAGCGACAGCATGTGCGGCGCATCGCACATGATGGAAGGCACGGCGAAAGATTGCACCCTCAAGTGCGTCGCGGGCGGCAGCGCATTCATCCTCGTGGATGCCAAGGGGAAAATTTATAAGCTGAGCGATCAGGCCAAGCCGCGCGCCTTCGCGGGCGAGAACGTCACAGTCACCGGCACGCTTAATGGCGACATGATCGACGTCGCCTCGATCGCCGCCGCAAAGTGAAAACGCGCACAGCGCGTTTTCATCCTGAGCGAAGCCGCTGGAAGCGGCGAGCGGAGGATCTGCTTTTTTCCTCTCGTCGCGGTGGACTGCTGCTGGTAGGGCGGCCTTTCCGGGCAGTATGTCACTTCTTCTGCTAGAATTCCGTTTGTGCAAACGCTCAAACGGCGCGTCCGAGCCTGCGTCTCCTCGAAATCTCCAGCATCTCGACCATGCTGAACGCTGTGCGTTACTACTGGACGATCTCGAAAGGCTATCGTCTGCGGCCTTGGAAAAGTCCCTATATCCAATGGCGCATGGAAACGTTCTTTGGCGCGGAAGCCGGCGAACTTGACGCGCGTCGTTTCTTTCGTCTCATGTGGCGCGAACGCGCGCGCATGCGCCGCTTCATCGCTTGGGCCAGTGAACGCCGCCGCGAACAGCGCCGCTCCCGCATTTCGTAGCAAAGTAAATTCGCGCAGAGCCTTTTCGCTAACCATATCCTGCGGGAGCGGCCGCCCGCGAGTGACGAGAAGCATTTGGCCTTTTCTCGTCACGCATCACTTGTCACTCATCACTGCCTTCAAAACACCTGCTCATCCGCCGACGGCCCATAAATCGACGGTACCGGCACATCGTTCAATCGCAGGTAGACGCTCAGTTGTGCGCGATGATGAATCATGTGATTCATCACAAATCCGCGCAGCACGACACTCTTCGGCAGCGTGAAAACCGCCTTTCCATTCGCAATCAGCGACCACGGCTTCATCAGTTCTTCGTCGCTGGCTCCCGCAATCGCCGCGCGTCCGGCAGCGGCTCGCTTGTCGAATTCTTCCAGCAGTTGTTTCCGCGAAGTCATTTTCAGGGACATGTTTTGCGGCGGCGGATTTCCCGATGGATTCACCTCCACGGAATTTTGCAGTACGGTCTCTTTGGCCCAGCCGGGGATCTCCGCCACATGACCCGCCAGCCGGTCGAGCGGCATGGACTTCGGATGCGGCTTGAAGTCGTTTTTTCCTTCTGGGACGCGTTCCAGCACCTTTCGCGTCGTTGCTACCTCGTGGTCAAATTCGGGTAAAATCATGTCGCGTATCGCCATCGTTTCCTCCTGGAAAGCATTCGTCTCTCAAGTATGCGGGTAAACTTTTCCAGCTTCTGGCCCAGACTTCATATCGGATGCGCACCGCGTTTTTCCGATGCAACTTCTCGCGTTGACTTCCCTCGCCGCCCGCTCCTACAATGGGCCACCAATGCCCCAATCTCCTTCGTTCACCGGCCAAACCGTCTCGCATTATCGCATCCTCGAAAGGCTTGGGGGCGGCGGAATGGGCGTCGTCTACAAAGCCGAAGACCTCGAACTCGGCCGCTTCGTCGCCATTAAATTTCTGCCTGAAAATGTCTCGCAGGATCCGCAAACGCTCGAACGTTTCCGCCGCGAAGCTCGCGCCGCCTCTGCTCTGAACCATCCCAACATTTGCACCATTCACGAAATCGGTCGCGTCCCTCCTCAGCCGGGCGAACAAGGCGACGGCCATCCCTTCATCGTCATGGAGTATCTCGAGGGAGCCACGCTCAAGCACCTCATTACCGGTCGTGCTCTGGAACTCGATCACCTCCTCGATATCGCCATCGACGTGAGCGACGCGCTCGATGCCGCGCACGCGCAAAGCATCGTCCATCGCGACATTAAGCCCGCCAATATTTTTGTCACCAGGCGCGGCCACGCCAAAGTTCTCGACTTCGGCCTCGCCAAATTTCAGTCCGAAGGCGCCGATGGCGATACGACAACGAGAGGCGAAATGCCCGAAGCTCATCTTACGAGTCCGGGAACAGCGGTTGGCACGGTCGCTTATATGTCGCCCGAGCAGGTCCGCGCCAAACCTCTTGATTCGCGCACCGACATTTTTTCTTTCGGCATCGTCCTCTACGAAATGGCCACCGGCCTCCTCCCGTTTCGCGGGGAAAGTTCCGGACTCATCACCGAAGCCATTCTCAACCGCACTCCCGTTCCTCCCATTCGCCTCAATCCCGATTTGCCGCCAAAGCTGGAAGAGATCATTCAGAAAGCTCTCGAAAAGGACGCCTCGCTCCGTTATCAGCACGCCTCCGATTTGCGCGCCGATCTTCGTCGCCTCAAGCGCGACACTGATTCCAGCCACCGCGTCATCGCTGCCGATGACTCCACCGTCCCGGTTGGAGTTGCGCGCGGTAGTGATTCGAGCCGCGGTGCGGTAAATGCGCCCGGCTATGTACCTCCCGTAGGGGCGGGGCTTGCCCCGCCCGCGCCTGCGACAGCAGGCGAATCCGGCCATTCATCGCCCGCCGCCGTCGCGCCACCCGCGGACCATCACTCCGGCTCCTCAGTCGTCGCCGTTGCCCGCCGCCATAAATTCAGCGGTCCCGACATCGTCATCATCTCACTCGTCGTCATCGCCGCCGCATCGTACGGCGTTTACGCCTTTCTCCATCGCGCGCCCGCGCTCACCTCCAAGGACACCGTCGTCCTCGCCGATTTCGTCAACACCACAGGCGACCCCGTATTCGACGGCACTCTGCGCCAGGCGCTCGAAGTCCAGCTCGAACAGTCGCCATTCCTCAACATCCTCGCTGGCGACCACATCCAGCAGACCCTCAAATTGATGGAGCAGTCCGCCGACGCCCGCCTCACTCCAGAAATCGCCCGCGAAGTCTGCCAGCGCACGTCCAGCTCTGCGGTCCTTGATGGCTCCATCGCGCAAATCGGTGCGGAATACGATTTAATTCTGAAAGCTGTGGACTGCGCCAATGGCAACTCCATCGCCAGCGCCGAGGCTGAGGCCGGTGACAAAAATCACGTCCTCGACGCCCTCGGCAAGGCTGCCTCTGACATTCGCGCCAGGCTCGGCGAATCCCTCACAACCATTCAAAAATTCGACACACCCATCCAGCAGGCCTCCACCTCTTCCCTCGAAGCTCTTCAAGCCTATAGCCGCGGAATGCAAATGATTGCCGCCAGTGATATGGTCGGCGCAGTCCAGCCGCTTCAGCAGGCCGTCGCTCTCGACCCCAACTTTGCCGTGGCCTATGCCGCGCTCGGCACCGCCGTCGGCAATATGGGCGAGTCGGCCCTCTCTGCCCAGTACGCGCAGAAAGCCTATCAGTTGCGCGATCGCGTCAGCGAGCGAGAAAAGTTCTATATCGATTCTCACTATTTCATGTATGTCGCTGGCGACGCCGATAAGGCTCGGCAGGCTCTTGAAAACTGGGCCCAGGATTATCCTCGTGACGAAGCTCCGCCCACAGACCTGGGCTCCGTAGACACTTTCCTCGGCGATTACACGAATGCCCTCGTGGAATCGCAGAGGGCTCTTCAGTTGGATCCCAGCGGCCTGAGCTACTCGAATCTCGTGGGCACCTTCATTGTTCTAAATCGTTTTGACGAGGCGCAGGCCGTCGCCCAGCAGGCCCAGGAAAAGAAGCTCAACTCCAGCTACCTTCGCCTTTTCCTGTATCAGCTTGCCTTTTTCCGCAGCGACGCCGCCGGCATGGCCCAGCAAGTCGCTTGGGCCACGGGCAAACCGGGAGTCGAGGACGTGATGCTCGGAATGGCGTCGGATACTTCCGCTTATTATGGCCAGCTCCGCAGTGCCGAGCAGTTTTCGGCGCGAGCACAATCATCCGCCGAGCAAGCGGGCGAAAAGGAAACCGCCGCTGACTACGAGGCCGAAGCCGCTTTGCGCGAAGCGCTCTTCGGCAACTTACCCCAGGCGGAAAAGGACGCCGATGCGGCGCTGAAACTCTCCACTGGCCATGACGTCCAGTTCTTGGCAGGCTTGGCCTATGCCCTCGCTGGAAATACCGCAAAAACCCAAGCCGTTATCGACGAATATTTGAAGGGCTTCCCAGATGACACCATCGTCAAATTCAACTATTTGCCCTCCTTGGAAGCGCAACTCGCTCTTTCCCGCCGCGACCCTGCAAAAGCCCTCGAAGCTCTCCAGCCTTCCGCGCCTTATGAGCTGGGCCAGCCTCTCGGTTCAGGTGTGACCTTTGCGCTCTACCCGGTTTATGTCCGAGGTGAAGCCTATCTAGCATTAAATCAGGCCGGGCAGGCCGTTGCCGAATACCAAAAAATTCTCGACCATCGCGGCGCTGTCGTAAACGCTCCCATCGGTGCCCTCGCCCATTTGCAAATCGCCCGCGCCTATGCCCTTGAAGCCCAATCTTCGCAAGGCCCCGACGCCGACACCGCCCGTGCCAACGCCCGCAAGGCCTATCAGGATTTCCTCGCTCTCTGGCAGCACGCCGACTCCGCCATTCCTCTTTACAAGCAAGCCCAAGCCGAATACGCCAAACTCCCTCCCGCCAATTAATCTCTTCTTGGCTTTTACGCTGCAAACCGCGGGTGGCCCATCCTTCGCGCCCGGGCTGCGGCATGCAGTCCAACATGAAGAAGGCGCAAAGGGTGGGGTAATCCCGATGCATTTGCCTTTGTAGGGCCCGATTGCATTTATCGGGCCGTCGCGCGTAGCGCGCAACCAATCCTTTCGATTCGCTCGCCGGGTGGCCCATCCTTTGCGCCCGGGCTGCGGCATGCAGCCCAACATGAAGAAGCCGCAAAGGGTGGGGTGGTCCCGATGCATTTGCCTTTGTAGGGCCCGATTGCATTTATCGGGCTGTCGAACGCATCGTTTTTGCCTTCGTAGGGGCGCTGCTTGCTGCGCCCGTCGCGACTCCCCGAGTCGCGCTGCAGTTTTACCCGGCGCACTTTCATTGTCATTCCTAGGAGTGCCCGCTCCCCGCCACTTTGCTTCTCCTCTAACTTCCAGCCTCCAATCTCCAGCCTCCAGAACCCATTGACTCCCGTGTTAAAATGCCTTTTGTCACTATGACGCACAACGAAAATGTTCGGCGGCCATCTTCTTTCCCAGTCAGGGGTCGGCTTGCCTAGAAAAGCCTCTGGCTCTGCGCCTTCGCAATGTCCGCGGCATCAATCTATGATTTTTTTAATCGACATACGCGAAATTAGAAATCGCTCTAACTCGTTGATAATAAACAATGCGGTGCATTTCTAATCGACTGAGATAACGCATTTTTAATTTTGGCTGCAAAACACGGTTATGGTTTTTGGGATTTCGGTCAGATGCGAAAATTGCTCAACGCCGAGGCTTAGGAATAAATGAAAAGCTGGGCCAACCTCGCCATCGAAAAGGCGCTCGCCCGCGGCGCCACCTATGCCGACGTGCGCGTCATGGATATTCGCCACCGCGACGTTTCCACCAAGAATGGCCAGGTAGGCCGCGCCAGCGAAAGCGAATCGCTCGGCCTCGGCCTTCGCGTCATCGCACAGGGTTCCTGGGGATTTGCCTCCACGGATCGCCTGACGCGCGAGGGAGTCGAAGCCTGCGTTGCCCAAGCCGTGGCCATCGCCAAAGCATCGGCTCTCGCCAAGCGCCACGACGTGGTCATGGCTCCCGAGCAGCCCTGCGTCGACACGTGGCAGAACCCCTTCATCAAAGATCCATTTCGCATTCCCATCGAAACGCAAATCGGCGTGCTCCTCGCGGCCGACGCGGAAATGCGCAAAGTGAAGGGTGTGACGCTCGCCGAAGGCTCCATGTCATTTCGTAGAATCGACCAACTTTTTGTCTCCAGCATTGGTTCCGCAATTCATCAGGTGAAAATGCAATCGGGCGCAGGAATCGTCGCCACCAGTTTTGCCGGAGAAGAAATTCAAAAGCGTTCGTATCCGAATAGTTTTGGCGGCCAGCACATGCTCCGCGGCTACGAATTAATTGAAGAACTCGATCTTGTCCGCCACGCGCCGCGCATCGCTGAAGAATGCGTCGCGTTGCACAGCGCCGCTCCGTGCCCGGAAGGGAAGCGCACCATCATTCTCGATAGCTCGCAGCTCGGTTTGCAGATTCACGAATCCATCGGCCATCCCATCGAACTCGATCGCGTCCTCGGCATGGAAGCGAATTTCGCCGGCATGAGCTTCCTCACTTTAGAAAAACTGAATTCTCTGCGCTATGGTTCGGACATCGTCAACGTCGTCGCCGATGCGCGTCTCGCGCACGGCCCTGGCCTCGGCACTTTCGCTTACGACGACGAAGGCGTTCCCGCGCAGTGCACTCCGATTATTTCCAGCGGCCTTTTCACCGGCTATCTGACAAATCGTGAAACCGCCGCGGCCATCGGCCAGCCGCGCTCCAATGGCACTATGCGCACGGAAAGTTGGAACCGCTTGCCGATTATCCGCATGACCAACATCAGCATTCTTCCCGGCGACCGCAAATTCGAAGACCTCATCGCCGACACCGACGATGGGATTTACATGGAAACGAATCGCTCCTGGTCCATTGATGATCGCCGCTATCATTTTCAGTTCTCCACCGAAATCGGCTGGGAAATCAAAAATGGCAAGCGCGGCCGCATGATTAAAACGCCGAGCTACAGCGGCATCACCACGGAATTCTGGAACAGTTGCGATGCGATTTGCTCGCGGGATTACTGGACGCTCTGGGGCACGCCGAATTGCGGCAAAGGCCAGCCCATGCAGACTATGGGTACAGGTCACGGCGCCGCGCCGGCGCGTTTCCGTAATGTGAAAGTGGGAGTCGCATCATCAAAGTCATGAGCAAGAAAAAGAAATCGCGAACTGCGCATCGTGCTTCGGCGAAGAGCCGCCGCGCCGGCCACATCAGCGCCGCCGGCCATCGCCTCGGCGCCTCGGCGCTTCACCGCATCACGGAAAAAATCATCAAGTTCAGCGAGGCCGATGAAACCGAAGTCGACGTCACCGCCGTGACCAGCGCGCTCACGCGCTTCGCCAATAACACCATTCATCAAAATGTCGCGGAACAGGGCCTCACCATTTCCGTTCGCGCCGTGGTGGACGGCCGCACGGCTCGCGCCTCCACAAACAAAACCGACGATGAGTCTTTGCGCCGCGTCGCTCGCGCCGCTTTGGATCTCGCCCGCGTTCAGCCGCGCAATCCCGATTTGCTGCCCATCCTCGGCTCGCAGAAAATTCAAAAAGTGAATCGCTTCATCGAAGCCACCGCCAATGCGACGCCCGCGGACCGCGCTCGCGCCGTGGCGCGCGTCTGCCAGATGTCGGACAAGAACAAGCAAACAACGGCGGGGATTTTTTCCACCGGCCTCTCGGAAATCGCTCTGGCAAACTCGCGCGGGCTTTTCGAATTTTACGAAGACACGCGCGCGGAATTTTCCGTGACCATGCTGGAAAAAGATTCTTCCGGCTGGGCCAAGGCCACATCCGCCCGCGTCGGCGATATCGATTCGGAAGCGCTGGCGCAGCGTGCCAGCGAAAAATGCGCCGCGTCGCGTTCGCCGCGGGAGATTCCGCCGGGACGATATACGGCGATCCTGGAACCTCCGGCCGTTCTCGATCTCGTGGGATTCCTGTTCTACGACTTTGCCGGCACGTGCGTCGCCGACCAGCGTTCCTGTTTCACGGGCCGCATGGGCAAAAAACTATTCGGCGAAAACATTTCCATTTGGGACGACGTCTATCACCCGCTGCAACTCGGCCCTCCCTTTGACGGCGAAGGCGTTCCGCGAAAGAAAGTCACGCTGGTCGAAAAGGGTATTCCGAAAAATCTCGTCTATTCGCGGGCGACGGCGAAAAAAATGAAGGCTCAGCCCACCGGCCACGGGTTTTCATTGCCGACGGAAGATGGCGAGGCTCCGTTTAACCTTGTTTTCGCCGGCGGCAACACGCCAGCGGAGGAAATGGTTCGTTCGACCGAGCGAGGACTTCTCATCACGCGCTTGTGGTACATCCGCGAAGTGGATCCCTATCAGAAAGTTTTGACGGGCATGACGCGCGATGGCACATTTCTGGTCGAGAATGGCCGCGTCACTGGCGCGGTGCGGAATTTCCGCTTCAATCAGAGCATTATCGAAATGCTTTCGAACGTTGAAATGCTCGGCCCTTCCGTGCGCGCGTCCGGGGAAGAGTCATTCGACATGGTCGTGCCCGCGATGAAAGTCCGCGATTTCCATTTCACCGAAGTCACGAAATTCTAAGCGGCTTTTTCACGCAATTGCCAAGCGAAAATGGAACGCAGAGAGGGAATCGCTGGAGAATCTCGCGCGAAAGGATGGAATTACGAGTACAGCGTCATGCCCAGCCACAGCGCCAGGGCCAATATCGCAGCAACGAACAGGAGGGTCCGCACACTCTTCTTGCGAGTGGCAATGACCACAACAGCGAGCCCACAGACGAGGAATCCCGCCTCAGGCCAGAAGAATGCCGATGACGACGGCCCTTGCAGTTCGCTGAGGGCATGCTGATAGAGGACGGAACCCATGGAGCCCAGGCCAGTGACCACCGCAGCGACCATCCCTGCCAGCGCCAGGCCGCCGATCCACTGCGGTAGCGCGGACTTGCGCTGCGTCTCGCGCCAATCCCACCATGTCTGCCCCACCACCAAACCCACAATCAAAACGATAAATAGGGCCATAGCCTCGCCTGAGTGACCACAGTGGCAAAGGGCAATTCTGCGGCCAGGAGGCACGGTACTATGTGGCCTGCTATGTGCTTATATATCAGCATTTTACCATTTCTCTGCACAGCCGGTTGCGGTGGCTTTGTCCGAAGATTTGCACATTCTCGTACACAAATTTGCGACAACTGATGCCTCTTGCACACACCATCCAGCATTGACTGCAGGTCGAATTGAAGATTCTGCTACGATACCCCTGATGAGACGCCCCTGGGTGATTGGTCATCGCGGTGCGCCGGGCCACGCGCCGGAAAATACCATCGCTTCGTTTCGCCGCGCCGTGGAACTCGGCGCCGCTTTCATCGAAACCGATTTGCGGCTTTCGCACGACGCACGATTTGTGGCCATGCACGATCCGACAGTGGATCGCACAACGGACGGCAAAGGGCTTGTCCGCGAGCTGACTCTCGCAGAACTGCGCGAGCTGGATGCCGGCTCGTGGTACGGAAAGCAATTCGCGGGAGAACGCATTCCGTCAATTGAAGAAGTATTAATGTTTGCGCGGGATGTGGACGTTGTTGCGTATCTGGAAGTGAAGATCGAAGACGCATGGGGAGTGCATCACGCTCTAGTGAGCGCATTGCGCGCCGCGAACGAAACGGCGCGAGCTGTAATTATTTCTTTCGACGCAACGTTTCTCGACAACGTCCGCAGGCTCGACACAACGCTGCTGACGGGATTTCTCTATGAGCCGCCGATGACGGATGCCATCGAAAAAGCACAACGGATCGGAGTGCGTCAAATTTTGCCGCGCGCGGACCTTGTGACGCCGGAACTTGTGGCCGCGGCGCATGCGGCGGATCTGCAAATTGCCACATGGACGGTCGACGATCCAAAGCGGATGTGCGAACTGATTTCCGCGGACGTGAATGGAATCATGACGAATTATCCCGACAGACTGGGCCTGGCGATCGCGGATTGCTTCAAAGAGGATTAGCGCGCTTTTGGTTCGCGCAGCCGCGCGAATAAATCTGCAAACTGAGCGAGAGTCAATTCTTCCGCGCGGGAGTGTGCACTCAATCCCGCCGCGCCGAAAACCTTCCCCAATGCTTCGTCCGAATCAGTTGCCTTGAGATTATTGCGGAGAGTTTTGCGTTTTTGCGCGTAGCACTGCTGCAAGAAGTTCAAGAAAGCAGCGTCGTCGGCAATGTGCAATGAGGCGCGATGGCCGGGCAGAGGCATGGCGAGCAATGCCGAAAACACCTTTGGAGGAGGAGAAAACGCGCCGGGAGGAATGCGCAAAGCAATTTCCGGACGAGCATAATACT
The DNA here is from genome assembly GCA_035934015.1 of Candidatus Acidiferrales bacterium. Taxonomy (NCBI): domain Bacteria; kingdom Pseudomonadati; phylum Acidobacteriota; class Terriglobia; order Candidatus Acidiferrales; species Candidatus Acidiferrales bacterium. The sequence goes on along the minus strand of DASYYH010000011.1, from coordinate 121,610 downwards.
GGCAGAGCGCGGAGAGATAACCATAGTCGCGAGTATGCGGACGGGCGACGATGCGCTGCGCAACTTCCCATTGCACGACAACGTGAATCGACTCGATTTGATCCGCGCAGGCGAACAAATGGCGGAGAATCGGCGAGGTGATGTAGTAGGGCAAGTTGCCATAAACGCGGAAGCGTTGCTGCGTGAGTGCGTGTAAGTCGACAGTGAGCACATCGGCTTCGACAATCTCCACATTGACCCATTGCGAAGCGCGTTCGCGGAGTTGTTGTGCGAGGGCCGCGTCTGTCTCGATGGCGATCAGGCGATTGGCGCGCTGCGCAAGGATTTCCGTCATCTCGCCGTGGCCGGGGCCGATTTCGAGCCAGGAAACATCGCGCGCGGCAGGCAGCATCTCGGCGATACGAGCGCGCCACGCGGAATTGTGAAGGAAATGTTGGCCGAGCTTTTGACGAGACATGAGGAGCGAATTTTAGCAGCTTTCGGGTGATTTCAGATTTTGGTCCTCGTTAACATGAATTCGGCTATGCTAATTACGCATGGTAAGAAGCGTCTAACCGGCCTGAATTCCCGAGTTCGGCAGGCACTCAATAGCACGTCGGGTAAAGTTCTACGTTTTGTGGTGTCAAATGGACTATCTGTCGCCACTACACCGCTCGTCAGCCTTGGGATAAGCGCGCTCGATTCGTTCATCATTGGACATCTAATTGAAAAAGATTCGATTGTGAGTTTCCTGAGCGAAAGCTATCCCTCAGTCTTTAGAAGTGACAAAGAGTGATCGCGCGCCAGATCGTGGCTGAGCGACTCGTATGGTGTTAAGCGTGTATAATTTGAGTGGGGCGCGATGAAGATACTGTTTGTATCGCCGGAGGGGTTGCCGTTTTCGAAGACGGGCGGGCTGGCGGATGTCGTCGAGGCGCTGCCGCGTTCGCTGGTGGCGATGGGACACCAAATCGCCGTGCTGCTGCCGCGCTATCGCGGAAACCAGGCGTCGCGAACTGTATTGCCGAGCTTGAGCATTCCGTTGGGCCAGCGGATGCGTTTCCCGGCGATTGCCGAGGCGGGCACGTTTGAAGGCGTGCGCTATTATTTTGTCAATGATCCCGGATATTTCGACCGCGAAAAACTTTACGGCGACCAGAGCGGCGATTATCCCGACAATCCGCAGCGTTTTGCGGAATTGAGCCGCGCGGCGATCGAATTCGCCAAGCAGATATGGATGCCGGACGTGATGCATTGCCACGACTGGCAGGCTGCGCTGGTTCCTGTTTGCCTGCGCACGATTTACGCGCATGACGCGGCGGTGAATCACTTGCCGGTGATTTTTACCGTACACAATCTGGGGTATCAGGGATTATTCCCGCGCACGACGCTGGCGCTGGCCGGATTGCCGGAAGATCTTTTCCGCATGGATGCTCTGGAATACTACGGCAAAGTGAATTTTCTGAAGGGTGCGCTCGTCTATTCCGATTACATCACGACGGTGAGCCGGAAATACGCGCAGGAGATGCAGACGGCGGAATTCGGCTGCGGACTCGAAGGCGTGATCCGTTCGCGCGGCAATCGCGTGATGGGAATTTTGAACGGCGTGGATTATGCGGCGTGGAGCCCGGAGACGGATACGAATATCGCCGCCACATATTCGGCGAAGGTGATGGACGGAAAGCGGCTGTGCAAGAAGGATTTGCTGGCGGCGTTTCATTTGCCCGCGGAAAACGCGGAGCGGCCAGTCTTCGGGATTGTGTCGCGATTCGTGGACCAAAAAGGATTTGACCTCATCGCGCAGGCAGCCGCGGAGCTGATGAAGGAAAACCTGGCCATTGTGGCTCTGGGCAACGGCGATGCGAAATACGAGAAGCTGTTCCAGGAGCTGGCCAGGAAATATCCGGCGCGCGTGGGAGTGAAGATTGCATACGATAACACCATAGCGCACAAGATCGAGGCCGGCGCGGACCTGTTTCTAATGCCGTCGCGCTACGAGCCTTGCGGGTTGAATCAGATTTACAGCTTGCGCTACGGCACGGTGCCCGTGGTTCGCGCGACAGGGGGCCTGGATGACACGGTGGAATCCTATGACCCCCGCACCGGCAAAGGAACGGGCTTCAAGTTCGAGGCGTATGAAGGCGCGGCGCTTCTCGGATGTGTGCGGGAGGCTGTCGCCGCGTATCGCGATGTGAAACAGTGGCGCACGATTCAAATGAACGGAATGGCGAAGGATTTTTCGTGGAAAACTTCGGCAGCCGAGTACGTTAAGCTGTATGATGCCGCGCGGCAGGCTAGAGTCCAAATAGCGGCAGCGTCATCTAATCTTTAGCGCGGAACGATTGCGGGTTCGCGCGGAATAAAAAACGAGGGAGATAATGTCACAAAATATTGCAGCGGTGAGCGATGCGAGTTTCCAGTCGGAGGTCCTGGATGCAAGCAAGACGCAGCCCGTGATGGTGGATTTCTGGGCGGAATGGTGCGGCCCGTGCCGTGCGCTTTCGCCGACCGTTGACGCGATTGCCACGGAGCGCGCCGGGAAGCTGAAAGTCGTCAAGATGAACGTCGACGAGAATATGAATACGCCGGGAAAGTTCAATATTCGCGGAATCCCAGCACTCTTGATTTTCAAGGGCGGGCAGGTTGTGGATCAAGTTGTCGGCGCGGTACCCAAGGGGCAGATCGACAAGGTGATCGAACGGCACGTAGCGCAATAGATTAACCTGGAATTTTCTCCACGCACATCCCGGAAAAGGAATGGCGCGATGAATTCCTTGCCATCCCTGCAAGTCCAGCGTAGGATGATGAGTCTACGCTGCCTGTAATCCTTCCGAAATATTTTCCGAGGAAGATTGACGCGGGCAGAGTGCGGCTGGGCAGTGGACTGAGGACAGAGGAGAAGGCGGGAGAGCGTGGCGAAGGCGATCGCGATCGTTGGCGCGCAGTGGGGCGACGAAGGCAAAGGCAAGGTTGTCGATTATCTGGCCAATTCGTTCGATTACAGCGCGCGCTATGGCGGCGGACACAACGCAGGCCACACGGTCATCATCAATGGCCAGCGATTTGTTCTGCAACTGATTCCGTGCGGAATTCTGCGGCCGGGGAAAAAGGCGATCATCGGCGCGGGAGTGGTGGTCGATCCGGCGGCGCTGGAAGCGGAGCTCGACAGCCTGAAAAATGGCGGAGTGGAAGTAAATGGGCGGCTCTTCCTTAGCAATCGCGCGCATCTGATTTTTCCCTTTCATCGCGAACTCGAAAAATCCTCAGAAGCGGCGCGAGGGCCGCATCGGATTGGGACGACGTCGCGGGGCATCGGGCCGGCGTATGAGGACAAGATGGCGCGGCGGGGCTTGCGCGTCTGCGATTTGATGGATGCGGAGCGATTCGAGCGCAAGCTCGAACGGGATATCGAAGAAAAAGACGCGTACAGCAGAGCGGCGTACGATTCGGCTCTGGATACGAAAGGCATTCTCGAGAAATACCGGGACCTGGCGGAACGAATTCGCGGTTACGTGGTGGATACTTCCGAGCTGGTGAATCGCGCGCTGAAAAACGGCGAGTCGATTCTGTTCGAGGGTGCGCAGGGGACGATGCTGGACATTGACCACGGAACGTATCCGTACGTCACGTCGTCGAGCGCGACATCGGGCGGGGCATGCACAGGGCTGGGATTTGCGCCGAAGCTCATGACTGCGGTGATCGGCGTGACGAAGGCGTACACGACGCGCGTCGGCGGCGGGCCATTTCCGACGGAGATGCCGGATCTCGATGCGCAGGCAGTGCGCGACCGCGGAAATGAATATGGCGCGGTGACGGGACGGCCACGGCGATGCGGATGGCTCGATCTCGTGATGCTGCAGTACGCGGTTCAGCTCAACGGCGTGGATTCGCTTGTGGTGACGAAGCTCGATGTGTTTGACACGCAAAAAGAAATTCGGGTTTGCGTCGGATATCGTTATAAGGGATCGAAACTCACGGAAATGCCCGCGGAAGTGGAAATTCTGGCGGAAGTGACGCCGGAATACAAAACCGTTCGCGGGTGGCAGAAACGCACGGATCACATTCGGCAAGCGGAAGAGCTTCCCGAGGCGGCGCGCGACTATCTGAAATTCATCGCGGATGCGCTGAGAGTCGAGATCGGAATGATTTCGACAGGGCCGGAGCGCGATGCCACGATTGTTCCTCGCGGAACGAAGCTCGCCGGCTGGTTGTGAAGAGCTATGCTGTCGTTCGCGGACGCACGCAAGAAGGTCATTGACGTTGTCAGCGGCCTCCGCCGCGTCCCGACAACGGAAACCATCCAACTGGAAAATGCGCTGGGCCGAGTGCTGGCCGAAGAGGTCGTCGCGGACCGCAATTATCCGCCGTTTGACCGCGCGACACGCGACGGATTTGCGGTGTGTGCTGCGGACTGCACGAACCCCGGCACGAAGCTGCGCGTAATCGGCGAAGTTCAGGCCGGCGGAAACTTTGCGCGCGCGGTCTGCGCGGGCGAATGTGTTCAGATTATGACCGGCGCGGCGGTGCCTCGCGGCGCGGACGCTGTCGTGATGGTGGAACACACGCGGCAAGGAGCGGCTGCGGATGAAGTCGTCATGGAGATGGCTGCCAGCGCGGGAATGAACTTCGTGGCAGCGGCATCGGAATCGCGGGCCGGCGACGTTCTGCTGCGTGCACAGACGCGAATGGGATACGCGGAAACGTCGCTCGCGGCGCAGGTGGGGCGAAGTGAATTGGCCGTTTATCGCGTTCCACGAATTGCAATTCTTTCGACAGGAAACGAAATTGTGCCGGTGAGCGCGCGGCCAGGGCCGCTGGAGATTCGCAATAGCAATGGCGCGTCGCTTGCTGCGCAGACGCGGCTGGCCGGTGGAGAGCCGGTGTTGCTCGGGAATGCGCCGGACCGCGCGGGAGAATTGCGCGCAATGTGCGAGCGCGGGCTCGAGGAAGACGCACTGATTCTGAGCGGCGGAATTTCGATGGGGAAGTACGATCTGGTTGAAGAAGTGCTGCGCGAGCTGGGCGCGGAATTTGCGTTTGATGGCGTGGCCATACGGCCTGGAAGGCCGGCGGCCTTTGGAGTTTGCCGCAAGAAACCGTTTTTTGCGCTGCCGGGCAATCCCGTTTCGACGATGGTGACATTCGAATTGTTCGCCACGGCGGCGATCGATATCCTGTGCGGAGCAGACGCGCGCCCGCTGCCATTCATGAAGGCAAGACTGGAAAAGGCCGTGGACGAAAAAGCGCCGCTGACGCATTTCCTGCCTGCAAAGATCGAGTGGCGCAATGGCGAGGCTGCCGTCTCCCAATTGCCGTGGCAAGGCTCAGGCGACATCGCGACGCTTGGACGCGGGAATTGCTTTCTGGTCGTACATCAAGAGAAGCGCCGGCTGGCCACAGGCGATCTGGTGGACGTGCTGCCGCGCCGCGGGCTATTGTAGAGATATGGAAAGAGAACGATGAAGCGCTCGCTGTCGCATTTCGATTCGCGCGGCCGAGTTCGCATGGTGGACGTGACCGCAAAAAACGCCACGGAGCGCACGGCCGTAGCGCGAGGGTTTGTGCGCATTGCGGCGGGCGCGCTGGCGAAAGTGCGCAAAATGAATACCCCGAAAGGGAATCCGCTGGAAATCGCGCGAATCGCGGGAATCGCTGCGGCGAAGCGCACTTCGGAGCTGATTCCTCTTTGTCACCCGCTCTTGCTAACGCACATAGATGTTGCCGCCAAGCTGTGTCAGAATGGAATCGAGATCGTGTCGCGCGTGACGGCGACGGGTCCCACGGGCGTGGAGATGGAGGCGCTGACGGCAACGACCGTGGCGGCGCTGACGATTTACGACATGTGCAAGGCCTTGGACCGCGCGATGGAAATTTCGGAAATTTATCTCATGGAGAAGGCGGGAGGCCGGAGCGGCCACTACGTGAGGCCCGGCTCCGCACGCGGACGATCATGAAAGGCGTTCGAGTTCTCGTCGTTGACGACAATCCGCTCGTGCTCGAGCTGATGGCCAAAGGGCTGGAAGGGCATTGCGACGTGCAGGCCGCAGCGGACGGCGCCGACGCGCTGATGAAGATCGTTGACGAAGCTCCTGACATGGTGATTTGCGATTACCGCATGCCGGGGTCCGACGGGCGGCAGCTTTACGAGAAGCTGCGTGCGCGCTTCGCGTCGAAGCCGATTTCCTTCATTTTCCTGGCCAATCGCAGCGACATCGAGGAGAAGCTGCGGCCGCTGGTGGACGGCGTGGAAGACTTCATCATCAAGCCTTTTTTCATAGGCGAATTGGTGCGAAGGGCGAAAAAGGTCATTGACCGGCTGCAGCTGGAAAAACTGCAGAAATCTTCTGCGCGGCCGGGCGTGATCCAAGGCCGTCTGGAAGAAATGAGCATGCTCGACCTGATGCAGTCCATCGAAATGGGGCAGAAGACCTGCAAGCTTAACGTCCGCAGCGGCGGGAATACTTGCGAGATTTATTTTGCGTCCGGCCAGTGCCAGGACGCCAAGATGGGCGCCCTCGAGGGCGAGCCGGCGGTTTATGAAGCAGTGCGGTGGCCGGCCGGAGAATTCGAAATTGATTTCAGCGTTTCGCCATCGCGAACGACCATCGAGCGATCGACGACCGGCTTGCTGATGGAGGCGTTGCGCCTGATGGACGAGAGCCAGCAGGAGCTTCCGCAAGGATAGCGAATTACGGCGGGCACACAATTCTTTGCGGCCCGGATCGCGCGGGTCATCACGGGTAATCCGGCGCAACATCCAAATGCGCGTTTCCATTATCACAATCAGCGATTCGGTGGTTGCGGGACATCGCGAAGACGGTTCCGGCAAGGCGGTGGCGGAGCGCTGCCGCGAGGCGGGATGGGAAGTGGTTTCGACGGCTCTCGTGGCGGACGAAGAGGCGCAGATTCGCGGCCAGCTTATAGCCCTGGCCGATTCCGGAAAAACGGATTTGATCCTGACGACGGGCGGGACAGGACTTGGCCCGCGAGACGTGACGCCAGAGGCCACGGTGAGCGTCGTCAGCCGGCAAGTGCCGGGGCTGGCCGAACGGATGCGGCAAGCGGGCCACGAGAAAACGGCTCGTGCGCTGCTTTCGCGTTCGATTGCGGGGATTCGCGGCGCGACGCTGATTGTGAATTTGCCGGGTAGTCCGCGCGGTGCAGCGGAATCGCTTGACGCTATCGCCGATTTGATTCCACATGCGATATCCGTGCTGCATGGCGCGCGGCATGACTAGATCCGGTGGCGAGAACTAAGTGATGGATCCCGATTCGCGCGGCAAAGGGGTTGGCAATGCCGCAAAGCAATTCGCTATCGCGATGCAGATTCCTTTCGCGCTTGTCGTGCCTGTTTTTGCCGGAGGCGGGATCGGCTATTTGCTGGATTACTGGCTGCACACGAAATTCATTTTCATGATCGTTATGGGGTTTTTGGGATTCGGCGTCGGATTGCGCGAGGTGCTGAAACTGGCGAGCGCCGCGGAAAAGAAAAATGGAGGATGAGGCGAAATCCCTGGCGATTGAGCAGCGTATCGGGCGCTTGATCCTCATCCTCGGAGGACTGATGACGCTCGGCGGGGTAGCGGGCTGGGGAGTGCGCGCGGGCGCGTCGGTGGCGACCGGCACAGCACTGTGCTGGGTGAATTATCGTTGGCTCCGACAGGGTGCGGCGGCGCTGATGCAACTGGGAATCGCGCAGGCTGGAGCGGAGCACGTGCGCGTCCCGCGGAGCGTTCACGCGAAATTCTTCGGGCGGCTCGTATTGCTGCTGGTTACTGCGTATGTTATTCTTGCTTGGTTGCGGTTGCCGGTCATTGCGTTTCTGTGCGGCGCCGTCGCAGTGGTGCCGGCGATTGTGATTGAGCTGCTGTATGAACTGGCGCACGGCGATCATCGCTGGAACGCGCTCTGATTGCGGCTGGCGAAGTAAATTCCCTGTGGTAGCGGCCTTAGGAGATTCATGGGCGAGGAGCAGGTCTTAGGTGTAACGAAGCTCGTAAACTGGGCGCTGGCCAAGCCGGCGCTGGCGCTCTTCGCGTTGTTGCATATCCATCCCGCCAGCACGGAATATCCGATTCCGAATTTTTTTGCGATGGAGCTGATTGTATTTTTGTTTGCCATCGTTTTTTTCCTCTGGCTCAGGGCGCGGCTTTCGGTGGAAGCCCCCGGCGACACGCAACAGTGCATGGAATTTTTCGTTACAAACCCGATGGGCGTGGGCGTGAAGGATTTGGTGGATGACATCGTCGGACACGGCGCTGAGCGACATCTTCCGCTGCTCGGGGCCATCGGCATGTTCATTCTGATTTGCAATTTGGCTGCGGTGATTCCCGGTTTTATGTCGCCGACCGCGGAGGTGACTGTCCCCCTGGGACTGTCGGTGGTTGTATTCCTTTATTACAATTATTTCGGATTCCGCCATCATGGAGCCATCGGTTACGGCAAGACGCTAATGGGGCCTGTGAAGCCGCTATCTCCGCTCATGGTTATCATTGAAACGTTCAGCCATTTCGCGCGTATGCTATCGCTGACGGTTCGACTTTGGGCCAACATGATGGTCGGCGAACTGATTTATGTCGCTTTCCTTGGATTGACCGTGGCTCTGTTCCTCTTTTTAGGACATTGGAATCCGGCGGGCTACATTTCCGGAATTGTGCCTGTGGGCATTCCATTCGCGCTGATTATCTTTCACGTTTTTGAAGCTGTTTTGCAGGCATTTATTTTTACGGTCCTTGCGATTGTCTATCTGGGCCTGGCGGTATCGGAAGAACACTAATCCGGCATGATGCGCTGCCAGCGTGAGCCCGGCTGCTCGGTGTCCGGGAACCACCTCCTGACGGCCAATTCATAGATGAGGAGAAAAGAATGACGAAGAAAGCGGTATGGTTTTTGCTGGCGCTGACGACGGCATTTGTGGCCGCGCTGGTTGCCGCACCGGCGACGTTTGCGCAAACAGCAGGCGAAGCAGTGAGCAAGGGAATCGACTGGGTGGACGTGGCGGCGGCAATTGGACTGGGCATCGCGGCGGCGGGTTGCGGCATGGGCCAGGGAAAAGCCACGGCGGCGGCGTGCGAGGGTACGGCGCGGAATCCGGGAGCGAGCGGTCCCATCCGCATCGCGTTCCTGATCGGCGTGGCGCTCATCGAGTCGCTGACGCTCTACGCGCTGGTCATCGTTCTTATCAAGTAGTTCGGATAAAGGGCAGTCCCATAGCAGAAATTCCAAGGCCCGGAAGCTTGCCAGCGCAGGCTTCCGGACTTTTTGTTTGCGGACGAATTTCGTTCGCGAATGAATCGGTGGCAAAAAAGAACTGGCTGAAGAAGCTAGCTGCGTCGCTTAGTGCAGTGAGCGCGCGGAGGCGAGAGCCCACTCCATGACGCGATTGGGCAGGATGCCGAGATAAAGCGTGCCGAGAGACGCCAGCAGCAGAGCGATGAACATGGGCATCCGCACAGGGACGGGAGAAAATTCCTTGTTAGGCTCCCAAAAGTACATGGCGACGATGACCTTGAGATAGTAATACCCGCCCACCACGCTATTGAGGCCGGCGATGATTACCAACCAAACGACGCGGCTATCGAGAGCTGCAGAGAAAGCGTAGAACTTGCCGAGGAAGCCGGCAGTCGCCGGCAATCCAAGCAGCGAAAGCAAGAACAGCGAGAAGCACGCAGCGACCCAAGGCTGCTTTGTGCCGAGGCCGGCGTAGTCCGTGACATCCAGCCTTCGCTCGCCCGCGCCGCCGATATGCGCAACGATAAGGAATGCGCCCAGCGTCATCGCAGCGTAGCCCGCCAGATAGAAGAGCACCGCAGCCGAGCCGAGTTCCGTGGCTGCGACAAACGCCACCAGAATATAGCCCGCGTGCGCGATGGACGAATAAGCCAGCATGCGCTTCACATTGGATTGCACGATGGCCGCGAAATTTCCGATGCACATTGAAAGCACCGCAGAAACCCAAATGGCCCAGAACCAGATATGCGACGTGCCGCTGAAGGCGCTATAGAAGATGCGCAGCATCACGGCGAATGCGGCGGCCTTCGGGCCGCAAGCCAGAATCGCAGTGACCGGCGTGGGCGCGCCTTCATAAACATCCGGGCCATAAACCTGAAAAGGCGCGGCGACCACTTTGAACGCCAAGCCGATGAAGATCAAACCGAGGCCGAGAATCAGAAGAGCGCCCGCGCCGTGGCCGGCGATGGCTTGGCTGACGACATCGAAACGCGTGCTGCGCGTGGCGCCATACGTGAGCGCGATGCCGTACAAGAAAAAAGCCGTGGCGAACGAGCCGAGTAGAAAATATTTCAGCGAGGCTTCGTTGGATTTCAGCGCGTTGCGGCGAAAGCCAGCGAGAATGTACGTGGAAATCGAACTCATTTCCAGGCCGACGAATGCGGTGACCAGTTCATTGGCACCCGCGAGAATGCCCATGCCTGCGGTGGCAAATAAAATCAAAGCGTAGAATTCGCCGCGCTGAATGTTTTCGCGATCCAGATAATCGAACGAGCCGAGAATTCCCAGCGCCGCCACGCCGATGACGATGCAATGTACGAACAGGCTGAACATATCGAAGCGCAGCAAGCCGGAATACGCCGGACCCGCGTTCTGCCACGCCCAGCGCAGTGAAATGAGCGCAGCCACCGTGCCGGCCAGGCCGAGCCAGCCCATCGAGCGCTTGCGCCCTTCGGCGACAAACGGATCGATGAGCATGATGAGCATGCCGAAAACGCAAAGGACAATTTCGGGCGCGAGCCGGTAAAGATCTTGGACCGGAGGAAACATTACGGCTGAGTCCGCCTTTCTAAGGTGACGGTGCGCATGGCCAGTTGATGAGCGCTGGGCAAGGCCGGCTGAATGCCAGGAGAAGCCGGGCGCTTCTGGACGTCATAGCCTTTGCGGGCATTGACTTGCTCGAGCAGGTCATTCGTGGTGGCGTCCATGCGATGCGTGAAGAGCGGCGAGAAAATGCCCATGAACAAAATCACGAGCGAGGCGACGATCAGAATCAATCGTTCGCGGCCGGAAGCATCGGGCAGATTTTCGTTTTTCTGCACAGTGACTTTTTCCAGCGCCACGCGCTGATAGGCCCATAGCAAATACACTGCCGAGAGGATCGCGCCGGTGGCCGCCCAGGACGCCCACGCGAAATGGCGCGCGTCAAAAACGCCGATCAAAATCATAAATTCGCCGACGAAACCGTTGAGCATGGGAAGCGCCAACGAAGAAAGGCACGCGAAAAGAAAGAACGCGCAAAGAATCGGCATGGGCTTGGCCAGCCCGCCGTACTCGCTCATTTCGTAGGTGTGACGGCGGTCGTAGAGCATGCCGCAGACGAGGAAGAGGACGCCGGTCGAAACGCCGTGGTTCAGCATCTGGTAGATCGCGCCTTCCATGGCTGTCGGATTGAAGACGAAAATGCCGAGGACGACAAAGCCCAAGTGGCTGACGGAAGTGTAAGCGACGAGGCGTTTCAGGTCTTTCTGCACCATGGCGACGAGCGCCGCGTAGATGATGCCGATGATTGCCAGCGTGGCCACAACCGGAGCCGCGCGATGCGACGCCTCGGGGAAAAGCGGCAGACAGAAGCGCAGCATGCCGTACGTGCCCATTTTCAGGAGAACGCCCGCCAGAATTACGGATCCGGCTGTGGGCGCTTCCGTATGAGCATCAGGCAGCCATGTGTGCAACGGGAACAGCGGCACTTTGATCGCAAAGGCCAACAGAAACGCGAGGAAAAGCAGCATCTCTGCTGCGCGGGACAGGGTTATCGTGCCGGAAGACAGCATTTGCTGAATGATCGGTAGATCGAAAGTCGAATTTCCCGCGGCGCTGCTGAGATGATAGAGCCACAAGATGGCGACGAGCATCAAAATCGAGCCAAACATCGTGTACAGAATGAATTTCAGCGCGGCGTAAATTTTCCGCCCGTGACCCCAGATGCCAATGAGGAAATACATTGGAATGAGCATGACTTCCCAAAAGAGGAAGAAGAGGAAAAGATCGAGCGAGCAGAAGACGCCGACCATGCCCATCTCCAGAACCAGAACCATGGCGAAGAATTCCTTCACGTGCTCGTGGATGCTCGTCCAGGAGCAGAGCACAGCGAGCGGCGTGAGGAACGTGGTGAGAAGGACGAGGAACAGGCTAATGCCATCGATTCCCATGTGATAGTGAACGTGAATGCTGGGAATCCAGTCGTAAAATTCCGCAAATTGATACGCGCTCGTCGTCAGGTCGAAGCCGCGCAGGAGGAGCAGCGAAAGGATGAACTCGACGACGGACGTGACCAAAGCCAGGCGCCGGATCCAAACGTGGTCGTCGCCTTTGAGCAAAAGCAGCGCGAACGTCCCGAGCAAGGGGAAGAACGTCAATACAGTCAGCAAGTAACTCTGGTTCATCACGCTATCTCACCATCCAAACAAAGAACACAGTGACTGCCACAGCACCAACGACCACCCAGGTTGCATAGCTGCGCGCATTGCCGCTCTGGAAGTGGCGCAGGCCGCTGCCGGTCTCGCGCGAGAGGAACGCCGCGCCGTTCACTGTGCCGTCAATCAGGCCAACATCGATAATTTTCCAGAGCACGTTGCGCGACAGCCAGACGATCGGGCCGATGATGAGCGCGCCATAAATTTCATCAACGTAATATTTATGCGAGAGAAGCTGATAAAGCGGGCGCATGGATTGCGCCAGTTTCTTCGGCGCGCCGGGCTTCATGATGTAGAGATAGAACGCGATGAAAAATCCGATCAGCGCCACGGCTACGGCAATGGCGGCCATCTGGAATTCAAGCGACTGCGCCGGTTCTGTCCATCCCGGGTGTGCCTGCAACATCAATTGCTGCGACGAATTGAATACTGGATCCAGGAAGCCCTTGAAATAATCCTTGCCGCCCCAATAGACCGGAAGCGCGAACCAGCCGCCCACAATCGAAAGAACGCCAAGAATCACGAGCGGCACGAGCATGACCTTCGGCGATTCGTGTACGTGAACGTGATGCTCATCGAAGCGCGGCTTGCCGTGGAAGGTCAGGAAAATCAGCCGGAACATATAGCACGCGGTGATCAGCGCGCCGGCAAGCCCGAGCGCGTAGAGAATGATGTTCGCGTTCGGGCCGGAATAGGCGTCGAAGAGAATTTCGTCTTTGCTGAAAAAGCCCGCAAAAAGCGGTGCGCCGGCGATGGCCAGCGTCGCGGCCAGCATGGTGGCGTAAGTCCACGGGATTTTCTTGCGCAGGCCGCCCATGCGCCACATGTCCTGTTCGCCGCCCATCGCGTGAATCACGCTGCCCGCAGCTAGGAAGAGCAGGGCCTTGAAAAACGCGTGGGTCATCAAGTGGAAAATGGCCGCCGCGTAGGCGCCCACGCCACAGGCCAGGAACATGTAGCCGAGCTGCGAGATCGTGGAATAGGCGAGGACTTTTTTGATGTCGTTTTGTGCCAGGCCAATCGTCGCTGCGTAAAATGCCGTGGCTGCTCCAATGATGGCCACAGCCAGCATCGCGGCCGGTGCGCGGCTGAAAAGCGGATTCATGCGCGCCACCATGTAGACGCCAGCGGTCACCATCGTCGCGGCGTGAATTAAGGCGCTGACAGGCGTGGGGCCTTCCATCGCATCCGGCAGCCAGACATAGAGCGGAAGCTGCGCGGATTTGCCGACGGCGCCGGCGAGAAGCAGCAAGCAAATGGCCGTCAATGCGCCCCATTGATGCAGACCTTCGGGCTGCATATTCGCCGCCGTCGCAAACATCGTGTGGTAGTCCACGGCGCGGAAAAGCCAAAACGCCATCAAAATGCCGATGGTGAAACCGAAGTCGCCGATGCGCGTGGTGATGAACGCTTTTTTACCGGCATCCGCAGCGGATTTCTTCGTAAAGAAGAAACTGATCAGCAAGTAGCTGCAAAGGCCAACGCCCTCCCAGCCGACAAACATGAGCACGAGGTTCGCACCCATCACCAGCGTCAGCATGAAGAACATGAAGAGGTTCATCTCGGCAAAGAATCGGTAGTAGCCCTCTTCGTGCGCCATGTAGCCGATGGAGTAGATGTGAATCAGCATGCCCACAAACGTGACGACGCCGAGCATGACGATGGTGAGCTGGTCAACTTGCAGAGCGAAATCCACGCGGAAAGGCCCAGCGGTCATCCACGTGAAATAGTCCTTGATCCACGGAATCTGCGACGGAGCGAGCGCCGCGAATTCACGCGCCAGTTCGCAATACGAGAGGAAGGCCAGCACAGGGAAGCCGACGCTCGACAAATTCACGAGCTTCTTCGGCCAATGGCGACCGGCGAGGAGCGTCAGCATGGAGCCGGCCAGCGGCAGGGCCATGATGATCCAGAGATGATCGAGTATGAACATTCTTCCTAACGCGCCTTAGCGAAACCTAGAATTTCAATAAATTCACGTCTTCCACGTTCAGCGACTTGCGATTGCGCGCAATGACCATGACAATCGCGAGACCGACGGCCGCCTCCGCCGCGGCCACCACAATCACGAAAAAAACAAACACGAGGCCATCGAGTTGATTGAATTCGCGGCTGAAAGCCACGAAGGCCAGATTTACGGCGTTGAGCATCAGCTCGATGGACATGAAAATCGTGATGATATTGCGCTTGAAAACAAAGCCGATGACGCCCAGGCCGAAAAGGACAGCGCTCAAAATGATGTAGTACGAAATCGGCACCATCGCTAAGACTCCTTCTTGGCGAGCACAATCGCGCCAAGCACAGCGATGAGAATCAGAATCGACGTCAATTCAAACGGCAGCACGAAATCGGTGAACAGCTTCAGCGAAAGCTCCGTCGTGCTGACGGGAACCGGCGCAGCGGCATTGCCTCCGCCAGCCATGGCCGCGCGAGAGCCGTATTCGCGGAACAGGGAATAGGCGACCTCGAGGAGAAAGAAAATCGCGAGCGGTATTCCGGCCCAGCGCGCCAAATGGCTCAAATTTGTGCGGACTTCTTCTCCCGCATTGAGCAGCATGATCACAAAAACGAACAGGACCATGATCGCGCCGCCATAGACGAGAATTTGTACGGCGGCAATGAACGCCGCGCCGAGCAAAAGATAGAGAACAGCAAGCGCGATCATCACCAGGATGAGCGATAAGGCGCTATGAACCGGCTCGCGCGCAAAAATCAGCCCCAGCGCGCCGAGAATGGCGAACGCCCCGCAAGCAATGAACACCAGCAGCGGCACGCTCATCCGTGGCTCCTCAGCAGCACGACGACAAGGCTCGTCACCACAAGATTCACCAGCGACAGTGGCAGCAGAAATTTCCAGCCGAAAGACATGAGCTGGTCATAACGGAAGCGGGGAAGCGTGCCGCGCGCCCAGACGTAAAAAAAGAGAAGCAAGAAAACCTTCGTCAGGAACCAGAATGGCCCCTGAATCACTTCGGCGACAGGATGCGCCGCGCCCGTCAGCGTGCACAGATAGCCTGCACCGATGCAGACGATACCGAGGACGGGGAAGACCGCCTTGGCGTTCCACTGCACGCTGCGCAGGCCGCCGACAATCATGGCAATGCCGCCGATGAACAAACCTGCAGCGGGAAGATAAAGCTGCCAGCGCCAGAAACTCCCGGGTTCAAGATTCGATGAAAACGGAGAAAGCCAGCCGCCCAAGAAAAGCAGCGTCGCCAGGCACGAAACCGTGATCATGTTTCCGTATTCGGCCATGAAAAACATGGCGAACTTGAAGCTCGAGTATTCGGTGTGAAAGCCAGCAACGAGCTCCGTCTCCGCCTCGGGCAAATCGAACGGAACGCGATTGGTTTCTGCGATCGCGGCGGTCAGATAACAGATGAACCCGAAGAATTGCGGAATGATCTCCCAGCGCGGAATGAAATGGACCCAATGCCCGGCTTGATGGCCGACGATGTCATAAAAATCAAACGAGCCGGCAAGAAGCAGCACGCCGACGACGGAAAGCGTCAGCGAAACCTCATAGCTGATCATCTGTGCGGAGCTGCGCAGTCCGCCCATGAGCGGATATTTGCTGTTCGATGACCATCCGGCGAGCACCACGGCGTAAATGCCGATGGAGCTGATGGCGAAAAGCAGAATCAGCGCGATATTGCTGTGCGAAATGACGAGTTGCGTCGGCTGGCCGAGAACGTTGATGGTCGCCGGACCGATGGGAATCAGGGCGAGCGTGGTCAGCGCGATGGCCAGCGCGAGAAACGGCGCGAGGACATAGGCGACCTTGTCCACCATCGGCGGGACAATGTCTTCCTTGAACAGGAACTTGACGCCATCGGCGAGTGGCTGGAGCAATCCGTGTGGGCCAACCCAGTAGGGGCCCCAGCGCGACTGAATGCGAGCGACGACCTTGCGCTCGAACCACGTGAGATAGGCGAGCGCCGTCATCACGACAAAAAGCGCGATGGCAATTTTAATTAACGATACCACCAGGACTGGATGCTGGGTGACGAACTCCACGGCTTTTCCTTGGATTCCTCGCATGAATTGAGCTTCGAACAGTAGCGTCCCAGGGTCCCACTCGTAAACAAATCATCCCGCGATGAAAAAACCAAATCCGCGGCCACATCGTAGGAGCTGTCTGCCGCAGCGGGAGCGCAGGTCACTTGCTCCGAACCGCCGGTCAGCAAGCCCGCGACGGAAACATCATAGCCGCGGACGTTTTGCCGAATTTCCTCAAGCACCGCTTCGGGTGTGCGATGCTTGATTCCCGCGCCCAAGCCAAGCTGCGCAAGCTGGTGAATCAAAATCCGCAGCAAATCAAAATCGCTGCGCGGGCCCTGGGCATCGACCGCGCGGCGCACCATCTGGATTTCACCGGCCGTATTCGTCAGCGTGCCGTCCTTTTCATAGGTTGACGCCGCAGGCAGAATGACGTCGGCGCGCTGCGCCGTCTCGGTCATGAACATATCCTGCACGACAAGCAGATCAACGCCGGAAAGTTTATCGGGCGCTTTCACGGCAAAAGTTTTTACCGGATTCGCGCCGACGATGTAAAGAGCCTTGAGTTTGCCATCGAGCGCAGCCTGCATCATTTGCCGCGCATTCATTCCTGCACTCGCAGGAATTTCCTTGCCCCAGAGTTTGCCAAAGCGCGCGCGTTCGGCGGAGTCTGAAAGTGGAGCGTAGCCCGGCAAGCGGTCAGGGAAAAGACCCATGTCCGCAGCGCCGCGGGAATTCGCGTAATCGCCGAGTGCCATATAGCGCGTCTGGCCGGGGAGGTTCGAGCCGAATTTCACCAGATCGCGGACCGCCGAGCCGCGAATTCCGGTGCCGAAGAGGATGACAACGTCTTTCTCTTTGCCGAGCGCGTCTTTCAATTCGCCGAGCTTCTTCGCGGTGTCCGCATCGAGATCGCCGCTTCCGGTAGCGAGCCAGCGGACGGCCTTGCCTTCCGCATTTGGAGCAACCTGGACAAAACTCGTCGCCTGCCGCTGAAGCTTGAGTGGCCCACCGTGGATGATGTAAACGCGCGTGCCGTGATGGCGAACGGCGGTGCGAATCTGCCAGGCGACCAAAGGATTTTGCTGAGTGGCGTCATTGCCAATCAGCACAATCGCACCGGCAGTTTCGATCTGCGCCATGGTGGCCATCGAATCTTTGGCTTTCGCGCCGAGCGCCGTGGCGAGGCCGACGTAATCCGCCGTGCGGTGGTGATCGACGTGATTCGTGCCCAGCGCCGCGCGTGCGAAGCGATTGAGCAGGTAATTCTCCTCGTTGGTCGTATGGTTTGAGCCGATGACGCCGATGGACGGGCCGCCGTGTGCATCATGCACTTGCTTCAACCGCCGGGCGATTTCCTCGATGGCGTCTTCCCAACTCGCTGGTTCAAGCGTGCCGTTCTTGCGAACCAGAGGCTGGCGGATGCGCTCGGCATGGAACGTGAAATCGTGTCCGAAGCGACCCTTGGCGCAGAGAAATTCGCCATTGACGCCCGAATGGTCGCGATTGTTCGCGCGCAGGATCTCGTTATTGCGGATCGAAAGAGTCGTCTTGCAGCCATTCGAGCAATGTGCGCACGTCGTGCCGAAGTATTTCATTTCCCACGGCCGCGTCTGATAGCGATAAGTTCCGCTGGTGAGCGCGCCGACGGGGCAAATATCAATGCATGCGCCGCATTCTTCGCAGGCAAGCTGGCCGGAATCGTTGGGAATAATGACCGATTTCACGCCGCGTGCTCCCACGCCGAGCGCTTTCACGTCCATGCCTTCGTCGCAGACGCGCACGCAGCGGAAGCAAAGAATGCAGCGTGGCGCGTCGTAATAAACGATTGGCGACCATTTCTCCTCGGGGTAGTGCAGCTTTTCCTCGACGAAGCGACTGTAATCGATCCCGTAGGTGAAGGTCATGTCCTGCAATTCGCACTCGCCGCCTTTGTCGCAGACCGGGCAATCGAGCGGATGATTCGTGAGGACGAATTCGAGCATGTCTTTGCGCGCTTTGTGCACCGCGGGCGTATCGGCATGGACGACCATGCCATCTTCAGCGACGAGCGTGCAGGCCGGCGCCATCTTGCGTTGTTTTTCGACTTCCACGAGACACATGCGGCAAGCGGCCTGAAGCGCAAGGCCCGGGTAATAGCAGAACGACGGGATTTCAATGCCGGCTTGCTTGGCCGCCTCGATGACCAGCGTCCCCTTAGGCACCGTGAGCTTCTGGCCGTTCAGCGTGAATGAGATCGTTTGTGTTTGCGTTTCCGCCATAGCTTTTTCAAAACCCTGTTTTCCGTGTCCTTAGTGGGACATTGCCAGCACATCCGCCGGCCTATACGGACATTTGCCCTTCAGGTGATCCTCAAATTCGTTGCGCCACTTGCGCACGATGCTCATTGTCGGCAGAGCAGCTGCGTCGCCTAACGCACAATGCGTCTTGCCGAGCATGTTCTCGGAGACTTCGTCGATCAGTGGAATGTCTTCCGTCCGCCCGGCTCCCTCATGAAAGCGGTCGAGCATTTTGCGCAGCCAGGCCGTGCCTTCACGACACGGGATGCACCAGCCGCAGGATTCGTGCGCGTAGAAATGCATAATGCGGCGCGCGACATCCACCATGCAGGTCTGATCATCAATCACGACAAGGCCGCCCGAGCCAAGCATCGAGCCGATTTTCGCGACAGAATCATAGTCCATGGCCACATCGCATTCATCTGCGGACAGCAGCGGACAGGAACTTCCGCCGGGAATCACAGCTTTCAGTTTTCGCCCATTGGCGATTCCACCCGCGACTTCGTTGATGATGCGGTTCAAATTGAATCCCAGCGGCAACTCGTAGATGCCAGGATTATTGACGTGCCCGGAAATCGAATAGAGTCTGGTGCCGCCATTCTTCGGAACGCCCAGCGCGGAATACCAGTCGCCGCCTTTGCGGATGATCAGCGGCACCGTGCTAAGCGTTTCCACGTTGTTGACGACCGTAGGGCACTGATATAAGCCCGCCGTGGCAGGGAAAGGCGGCTTGATGCGCGGGTAGCCGCGCTTGCCCTCGAGCGAATCGAGCAAAGCGGTTTCCTCACCGCATTCGTAGGCGCCCGCGCCGGTGTGCGTGCAAACTTCGAAATCAAATCCCGTGCCCAGAATATTCTTGCCGAGGTAGCCCGCTTTGTAGGCCTCTTCGACGGCCTCATCGACGATGTCCAAAATGTAGCGATATTCCCCGCGGACGTAAATATAGCCTTGATGCGAGCCGATTGCTTTGCCGGCAATGACCATGCCCTCGATCAAGGCATGCGGATCCATTTCCATCAGCGGACGGTCCTTGCTCGTACCCGGCTCGCTTTCATCGGCATTGGCGACGACGTACTTCGGCTTCGGCGAATTCTTGGGAACGAACGCCCATTTCATGCCCGTAGGGAAGCCAGCCCCGCCGCGTCCGCGCAGATTCGACTTCTTTACTTCGTCGATGATCTGCTCGGAGGTCATTTCTTTCAGCGCCTTCTTCAGCGCCGCATAGCCTTCGTTCTGTTCGTAGACTTTCCGTGTGCGGGAATCGCGGATGCCGAAACGCTGGCTGATGACGCGAATTTCCGCCGGATGCGGTTCGTGCAGCGCGCCGGAAATCACGGGAACCGGCGCCGGCTTCCGTCCGGCGGCGAACTGGTCGAGAATGGCGTCAACCTTCGACGGCGTCAGGTCTTCATAAAAATCATAATTCACCTGCATGGCCGGCGCGCCGGAGCAGGCTCCGATGCACTCGACTTCTTCGAGAGAAAAAATGCCGTTGGGAGTCGTCTGGCGATTGCCGATGCCCAGCCGCTTTTCGACGTGCGCCATGATTTCAAACCCGCCGCGCAATTGGCAGGAGATATTCGTGCAGACCTGCACATGGAATTTCCCCGCGGGCTTGCGCCGCAGCATCGAATAGTACGCGAGCGTTTCCGTCACTTCAGTCATGTTCATACCCAGGCGCTGCGCAATTTCGCCGAGGATTTCATCGCTCAGATGGCCGTATTCGTCCTGCGCATACATCATCATCGGAATCACGGCCGAACGCTTCACCGGATAGCGGCTGACGAGCTGCTGAAACTTCGCGTCGAGTTGAGCGGACAACTGCATTAGCGGTCGACTTCTCCGAGAACGATATCGATTGTGCCGATGCTCGCGACCACGTCGGCGATCAGCTTGCCGACCACGAGATGGGGCAGCGCCTGCAGATTGACGAACGAAGGTGCGCGCACCTTCACGCGATATGGCCGGTTCGAGCCATCGCTGCAAACGAAAAATCCAAGCTCGCCGCGCGGCGATTCGATGGCTTGATAAACCTGGCCAGGCGCGGGAGTAATGCCTTCCGTCCAAATCTTGAAGTGGTAAATCAGGCCCTCAATCGAAGTTTTCATTTCCTCGCGCGAAGGCGGCACAAGACCGCGTACCTCCGCGCGGAAAGGACCCTGCGGCGGAATTTTCTGGATCGCCTGGCGGCAAATTTTCACGCTTTCGCGCATCTCGCCGAGGCGCACCAGATAGCGCGCGTAAACATCGCCGGCCGTCTGCGTTTGCACCTTAAAGTCGAAATCCTCGTAGCTTGAATACGGGAAGTATTTGCGGATATCGTAATCGCTGCCGCTGCCGCGCAACGAAGGTCCGGAGACGGCCATGGCGATGGCGTCATCGAGCTTGAGCACGCCCACGCCCTGCGTGCGCAGCTTCCAAATCGGATTTTCGGTCAGCAGGTCTTCGTATTCTGCCAAGTGGCCTGGAAAAGTGTCGAGAAATTTGGAAATCCAATCGAGATATCCCGGCGGCGGTTCGAGCGCCAAGCCACCGATGCGAAAGTAGCTCGTCATCATACGCTGGCCGGAAATCGCCTCAAGGATCTTGAGGATTTCTTCGCGCTCACGGAAGCAATAAAGGAAGACGCTCATCGCGCCCAAATCAATCGCATGCGTCCCGAGCCAGACCAGATGTGAGGCGATGCGCGTTATTTCTGTTAGCAGAACGCGTATATACTGCGCGCGCTTCGGAACCTCGATGTCCGCCAGCTTTTCGACCGCGAGGCAATACCCGAGATTGTTCGAAAGGTTCGCGAGATAGTCGATACGGTCGGTGAGCGGAATGCACTGCGAATAGGTGAGCTTTTCGCAGTTTTTCTCGATTCCCGTGTGCAGATAGCCGATCACTGGCTCGGCCTTGATCACGATTTCGCCATCGAGCTCGAGAATCACGCGCAGGACGCCGTGGGTCGAAGGATGCTGCGGGCCCATATTGAGGACCATCGTTTTCGCTTCGCCGCTGGCGGTTTGCACAGTGGTCGACATCAGCGATAACCCTCCACGGGATAATCCTTGCGATGCGGATGGCCTTCCCAATCGTCGGGCATGAGAATGCGCGTCAAATTCGGATGGCCTTCGAAGCGCACACCCATCAAATCCCAGACTTCGCGCTCATGCCAGTTTGCCGTAGGCCAGATTCCGGTGACGCTCGGCACAGATGCGTCTTTCGTGGTCACGCGCACTTGAAGGCGCAGGCGCTGGCGATGAGTCAGGCTGGTCAAGTGATAATTGACTTCAAAGCGCGGCTCAATGGGGAAACGGTCTACCGCGGTCATATCTGAAAGAAAAGCAAAATCCAGTTCGGGGTCGGACTTGAGCAGTTCGGCGAGGTTGAGCAGACGGTTTCGCGGCAAAACGACTGTCGTTTCACCACGAAAAGAGATTACCTCGGCGACCCCATTGGGGTCCCGTTCCTTCAGTTTGCGTACTGCCAGCGGGATGTCTTGTTGCTCGGCTCCCACGCTTATAATTCCGATTCCGGCGAACCGGCCCGCCGAACTATCCGCAGGCTATTTCCATTCCAGCGCGCCCTTTTTCCAGAGATATATATAGCCGACCACCAAAATGACAATATACAAGAGCATCTCAACAAATCCGAAAAGGTTTAATTGTTTGAAAACGATCGCCCAGGGGTACAGGAAGATCGCTTCGATATCGAACAGGATGAAAATCATAGCCACCATATAGAAATGCACGGGGAAAGGCTCGCGTGCATCGCCGGTCGGGCGAATTCCGCATTCGTAGGGCTGGTCCTTCGCGCGAGACTTGAGGTGGCGTCCAACAACAGAAGAAGCAATAATAAGCACGCCTGCCAGTCCTGCGGCCAGCAGGAACATGAGCAGCAAAGGAGCGTAGGCGTCGAGGTAGCTTCCGTTCATTTTCCGTGCGCTGATATAATAACGAGTGGGCACGTTCTGGTCAAATGCCGATGCAAATTTTTTTTGCAGTTTCCGGTGGTATATAAAACGGCGGGCGATAACATGACTTTGGGATTCAATTCGGATGTGAAGGTTGCGGCAGGCGTTTTCCACGTGCAGACGGAGGATCACGGCCAGCCGGCCTGCATGATCGAGACGGTTGTCTATCACCGCGGGCGCGTCCTTCACCGCCAGCTTTCCGATTATTGCGATTTGTCCGACGGTTCGCGCACTTCCGAGGAGGCCATCCGCAACCGCGTCGAGGACCAGCACCGCGCGATCATCGAAGCCATCGAGAGCGGCCAGATCGCGGCTCCCGCAACTTCCAGCGACACGGCGCGCCCCTTCACCGATGCGATTCTGGTTCGCTTGCGGAATGGAAATGCGTGGCTGGCCCGCGGCCAGGCGTCGTTGGAAGTGGAAGTTTTGCGGCGCGGCGACAGCCAGCCGATCTCAAACGCTAAAGTCGAGGCAAAGCTTTCGGGCTCAGAGCAGGACGCCGGCGCCGTGGCAAACACTGGCAATGACGGGATTGCGCGCTTGCAATTCGCGATTCCGCCACTCGCCGGACCGCGCGTCGAACTGATGATTCGCGCGGAGGCAGGCAGCGGCAGCGGCGAAGTTCGATACGCGCTGCGCTCGCGCAGCAAACCCTCTTCTTCGGAGTCAAAATCGTGAGCAGCACAACGAACGCTGCAATCAATGTGACGATTAATGGTGAGGCGCGCGAGGTTCCTTCGGGGCTTACGGTCGCCGCGCTTCTTGGTCATCTGGGGATTGGCGAGCGCGTGGCTATTGAGCGGAATCGCGATATTTTGGCGCGCGCACAATGGCAGGGAACTGCAGTCTGCGCTGGAGACAACTACGAAATCGTCCACTTTGTTGGCGGCGGATGAATTCTCCGGAGCGGGAACTTCGCTGCCTCTGCTAAATTCCTTCCAATAAATGTCCGAGCTTCGTTTTCTTTGTCAGTAGATAACGCCGCGAGCGGTGTGTCGTCGGAGGCTGGCAGGGAACACGTTCGATCACGCGCACGCCTGCGCTTTCGAGCTGCTGAGCCTTATCAGGATTGTTCGACATCAACCGCACGGCACGAACGCCGAGCAATTTAAGCGCTTCAGCGCAGAACTGATAGTCGCGGTGGTCCGCTTCGAATCCGAGCTTGCGATTCGCTTCCACTGTATCCATGCCGCGATCCTGCAGTTCATAGGCCTTCAGTTTGTTCATCAGCCCGATTCCGCGGCCTTCCTGCGGCAGGTAAATCACGATGCCGCACCGCGCGCGGCTGGTTTGTCGCAAAGCCATCTCGAGTTGTGCGCGGCAATCGCAGCGCTCGGAATGAAACACATCGCCGGTCAGGCATTGCGAATGGATGCGCACTAGCGGCGCATCTCCTCGCCTCACTTGGCCATGCTGCAAGGCAACGGCGCTTTCCTCGGGCTTCGCACCTTCGATCCCGACGATCGTGAACTTGCCGTACTGCGTTGGCAATTCGGCGCGCGCCACGATGCGCGCTTTGCCCGATTTTTTCTTGCTCGGCATCAGGAAAGTCCGTTGCTCATCTCCGAATTAGTGAGTATAGCAGAGCAGAATGCAGCGGTGTTCGCCGTGCCCAAGTTACGTTACTGCTTCCGTGATGGAAGAAACCAGTTCCGGAATCTCAATGCGGATTTGCGTGCCCGTGCCTTCCTGGCTCTGAATGTCCATGCGGAATTGATCGCCGTAAAGCAAACGCAGCCGTTCGCGCACGTTGCTGATGCCAATGCCTTCGCTGTAGATCTGCGCCAGGCGTTCGGAAGGAATGCCCATTCCGTTGTCATCGATTTCGATGGCCAGATGGCCTTCGTTCATGCGCGCACGCAGCCAAATTTCGCCGCCTTCGAGTTTCGGCGCCAAGCCGTGCCGGATGGCATTCTCGATGATCGGCTGAAGCAGCATGCTGGGAACGAACGCATCCAGCGTGCTCTCTTCGATTTCCTTGAAGAATTGCAATTTGTCGCGGCCAAAGCGCGCCACCTCGATATCCAAATAGTCGTCTATGAAATCGAGTTCGTCGCGCAACGGCACGAACGTCTCATGCTTGCGCAATAACCGCCGCAGAATATTCGAAAGCTTCAACACGACGATGCGCGCCATATCCGGGTCATAGCGCACCAGGGATGAAACGGTATTCAGCGTGTTGAAAAGAAAATGCGGATTGATTTGCCGCGAAAGCGCGTCCATGCGGGCCTTCAGCAGCAATTGCTGATTTTGCTCGAGATTCATTTCGATGCGTGTGTTGTTCCAGATTTTCACCGGCATCGCCACGCTCATCACCGTGGCCAAAACAATCAGGAACAGCCACGGCCATTTCGGATAGGGCAGCGTGTACATCCACCTCGCCGGAACTGCGCGCGCTAGCGCATAGCGGCCGAACTCCAGGAGAATGCACACGCCAAGCGGCAACATGGCCCAGTTGATTTGTCCGCGGCGCGCCAGCCGCCAGAGCGATTTGGGAATGTTGAGGAAAAGGAACGGGCCGAAATGCCAGACGTCTTCTTTGTTGGGCATGAAGTGGCGGATCGATCCGGCAATCAATCCAACCAGAGCCGCCAATGGCGTGGCAATCCATTCGTGATTCCCGAACGCAGGCAAGCTGAGCAGAGAGCCACCCAGCAATCCGACGATTCGGCCGCCAACCAATCCCATCAAGAACGAACCGGACAGCGTCAAATCGAAAAATCGATAGCCAACCATGCGGAGAACAACGCCCAGCGCGAGTGGCGGCGTCAAGAAAAGCAGGAGCAGAACCTTCTGGTCCGAATCGCGCGTCTCCGTGAATAGCACGCGGCGAAACCGCGCGAACCGCACCAGTAACGCTCCCAGCGATGCCGAGAAGCCGACCTTCAGCACCAGCGTGAAAAGCAGGTCTTTTCCTGAAGCGAGTAAATCCATGATCGTCTGTGCTGAACTTAGCCAATCTGGAAAGGGAAGTAAAGCGCGCAGCGATGGCTGGGCTTATCGCTGCTTCCTTCTCCTAGCGTCGTCGGGCGCAGGTAAGTGAAATGAAAAAATGCCGTGCAGCATTCTTCAGGCTGCGGTCAAGCAGCGGTCGCGCCGCCGTCCAAAGGCAGCGCAACTCCCGTCATCCACGAGGATTCGTCCGACACAAGAAAAAGGGCGAGTTGCGCTACGTCCTCCGGGCGTCCAATCCGGCCGATGGGAATTTGCGATTCGCGAAACTTACGATATGCAGCAGGGTCGGGCATCCGCTCCCATGCGCCGCGCGCCAATTCCGTTTCGACCAACGCCGGACAAATGCAGTTTACACGAATATTCTCGTTCGCGTGATCGAGCGCCATTGCTTTTGTGAGCATCGTGACGCCGCCTTTGGATGCCGCATAGGCCGCGCGCTGGGGCAGGCCAACGAGTCCCAAATACGAGCCGATATTGACAATCGATCCACCGCCGGCTCGCCGCAACGCCGCCACTGCCGCGCGCGAAACGAGAAATGTGCCCGTCAGATTTGTGGAAATCACGCGCTGCCAGTCTTCATCCGATGTTTCTTCCGCGGAGCCGACGTGGACCGCGCCCGCATTGTTGACGATGATGCTCAATTTGCCGAATCGCTTTTCAGCCTCTACCAGCGATCGTTCCACCGATGCTCGGTTCGTGATGTCGCACTCGATCGCCAGAGCTTCTCCGCCGGAAGCCATAATCTCTTTCTCCGTAGCATCCAGACGTTCGCGCCGGCGGGCGGCAATCGCCACCTTCGCTCCCTCCGCGGCAAACAGCAACGCGCACGCGCGGCCGATGCCCGTCCCGCCACCGGTGATGAATGCTGCCTTTCCCGCAAGTCGTTGCATCGCAGGCATGCCCTCTTGCGTCTAATGGAGAACTAGACGGAAGTATGCGAATCTAGCACCGCCGGTTGAACGCGCGCAAGGGCGCAGGAATCCTTCATGAAAATTGGCATCACATGTTATCCGACGTACGGCGGCTCGGGCGTGGTCGCCACGGAACTCGGCATGGAGCTCGCCGCGCGTGGACACGAGATTCATTTCATCAGTTACGCAATGCCGACGCGGCTCAATTTGACGAACGAGCGCATTACTTTTCACGAAGTCGAAGTGACCTCGTATCCTTTGTTCGATCATCCGCCGTATACGCTGTCGCTGGCGGTCAAGATGTTCGAGGTCGCAGAATCAGCCTCATTGGATTTGCTGCACGTTCACTACGCCATCCCCCATTCCGTAAGCGCCCTTCTGGCGCGCTCGATGATGGCGCCGCGGCGCCTGCCTTTTATCACCACGCTGCATGGGACGGACATCACGCTCGTGGGCAGCGATCGCAGCTATCTTCCCGTGACGCGTTTTTCCATCGAGCAAAGCGACGGCGTGACGGCGATTTCGAATTATCTGCGCCAGGAAACCATCCGCGAATTCGACATTCGCCGCCCGATTGAAGCGATTCGCAATTTCGTCAACTGCGATTTGTATTGCCGTCCGAAAGATCAGCGTCCGCGCGCCGAATGGGCTCCGGATGGCGAGCCGATTTTGATGCATTTGTCGAATTTTCGCCCGGTGAAGCGCGTCACGGATGCCGTTGAAATCTTCGCTCTGGTGCGCGAAAAGATGCCCGCAAAACTCGTCCTGATCGGCGACGGCCCGGACCATGGCGCTGTCGAGCATCTGGTGCGGCAGAAGAAACTCGGATCGGAAGTTTTCTTTTTGGGGAAGCAGGGGGGCGTTCAGGATCTTCTCGGTCTTGCGGACTTGTTCCTGCTGCCGTCGGACCTGGAATCGTTCGGTCTTGCCGCGCTGGAGGCTATGGCCTGCGAAGTTCCCGTCATCGCAACGAACGTGGGTGGCGTGCCTGAAGTCGTCACCCATGGTGTGGATGGTTATCTGGTCGCTCCGCGAGACGTGGCTGCGGCAGCCAAATATGCCATCCAGATTCTCTCGCGTGCCGATCGCGGACGCGAAATGGGCCAGCAAGCACGCATTGATGCGCGCAAGAAATTCTGCTCGAATGATGTCATTCCGCTTTACGAAGAGTACTACCGCAAAGTTCTGGAAAGCTCATCCGCCGCAAGCGCCTAGGCTGGCGCGTCGCAATCAGCTATATGCGTCTCATTTCCTGAAGGCAGGCGCAACTAGTGTGTTGTCCCTGCATGCAGTGAGTTGACGACGCAATTGATATCGGCCTGAAGAATCGTTCCCGGCCCTGCTTTTGAAGTGAACAGCAGCTTGTATTGCCGTTTGTGGTTGTCGAAGAGTTGCTCGACGACCACGCGATCGCGCGATGGATCGCCGAACTGCAATCCGCGCAGTGCCTGGGTTTGCATGGTGAAAATTGTGCTCGCTCCATACGCGCCAAATCCCAGCTTCCATTGCAGAAGCGTGCTGGTTCGAATCACGTTTGCACGCGACATGAATGGCGTCACTTCGGCGGGCGATGCCGCATAAACCGCGCTATAGAGTTCGTAATCCGAAGAGAAAAGCGGGTCGCCGAAGACAGCCTTGTAACGGTCCAATAGCTGCGGATCGCCGTCCTCTATGGTTTCGATGATGTTCTTCTGCGCGTCCGGGTCGAAAAAAATGAGAAAGGGACCTTGCTTGAAATCGAATTCCGTATTCCCTGCGTTCTGCCGCTGCGTCGCAATGCCTTTCCATGCTGCGGCAAAGCTCACGCCGTAAGCGGAAAGATTCTTCTCTTGAGCTGGCGAGACAGCGGTCGAGGGCATAGGCTGTGGCGTGAGATTCAAGTACGGATTTGCCGAGGCCCAGCGCCGGACTTCGAAGGAAGTGAGCGTTTGCAGGCCGTAGGAAAGCGCGACTGTCCCGATGGCGACGCACACGACGGCGAGAATAATCGTTGTGCGCGCGGATTCCGATTTCTCGGCCATCGGCTTAGCCAAGCGAATTTAGCAGGGCTGCCGTCGAAGAGCAAATGCCAAACTGGCTAGGCCTGCTGTCATTCGTCAGGCCTAGCCCGAAACTGGCGGACAAAAGTCAGTATAAGAAATCTGGCTGCGGGAAGTTAATTCCCGTCGTGTCCGTTCCCGTTTCCATTTCCTCCGTGGGCCGCTTCTTCGCCTTCCTTGAAGATGTACTTGATTGAGTGCTTATAAATGAGCAGATTAGGGCTCCCAAAGCGTGTCAGCTTGATGCACTCGCGGTCATACCATTCCACGATACCGTGAAGCTGTTCACCGTCGGTAAGCGTGACTGTCACTGGCGTGTGCGACTGCATTTGCTTCACGTAGTAGAAACTTTCTGCGTGAGTTTGCTCCGGAGGAGCCGGTTTTTTTCGCTGCCCAGGGCCTGCCCCGTCATGCCCGCCCCGGGCGGGATACTGATCCTTTACCTCGGTCAAGGAGGGACGAAATAGCTTGCGGTTCACGATGAGTACTCCTTCGTTTTCCATAATGAATATAAGACTACGCGAATGATGATTAGGTTTCGATCAATTTTGAAAAAGTCAAAATGCCTTTTGTGCCGCTGCTTTACCGGGTTCCCAGCATCACAGCTACGGAGTCAAGGCCTAGTTGTCTTCCCACATTGCGCCGCAGCCGGCTTTCCAGCCGGTCGAGGCTTTCTGTGGCCCGCGCAATCCAAGGCCCATCTGCAACGTGCGTCAAATTCTGCAACTCGCGCCGCAAATCCGGATTGCGAGGGACAAAGCTCTTCGGGCTGTGCGAAAGCTCAAGAAGATCTGCTAATAAACTATAGAACATGGCCAGCAGGTTTTCAAACGATTCGGACTCGTTTTTCGCCAGTCTCGCTGTTGCCGCAAAGATCGCACGATAGGATCTTCCGGCCGCTGCATCCTCGATCAGCCGCAAGACTTCCCGCCGAATGCGCGCCGATTCTGCGAGATCGATTCCGAATACGGCGCCCGGACTGCCGTCAGCGAGCTGCGCGGCAAGTTTTCTTTCCGCCGCCTTCCAATCCGTCCGCTCTTTGAGGAACTCCTCGATTTTCTCTGTGGCAACCGGAGCGAACCAGAACGTCAGGCAGCGGGAGCGAATCGTCGGGAGCAGGGAATCCACGCGCGGTGCGAGGAGGATAAGCGTGGCGGTTTCCGGGGGCTCTTCGAGGATTTTCAGAAAAACGTCCGCATCCGTCCAGCGCATCGTGTCCGCGCCATCGAGGATGAAAATGCGCCGCCTCCGCTGAGGATGAAAGTAGGCTGCACGCTGCACGGCGCGAAGCTGCCCCACGCGAATCATGGGCCGCGCCACGGGATTTTTCCGCCGCACCGGATCGGGAACGATCGCCCATACGTCCGGATGGGTCTCGAGAATCAGCGGCATGCGCTCGACCGTTGCCGTGTCCGGCGATTCGCCGCGCTCCATCAGCCCGCGCTCGATTAGGGCCGCCGGATCGGCCAGGCCGGCAATTTGTTTGCAGGTCGTGCACTCGCCGCAAAAATCGTCGCGCAGCCTTTCGCAATTTGCGGCCTGCGCGAACATTCGCGCCAGCGTGAATTTGCCGGCTCCGCGCGAGCCGGCGAAAAGGAGCGCGCTCGGAACGCGCTCGCGCCTCAGCATCGCTTGTAGCGCCGTGACGATTCGTTCGTTGCCCAGGAATTCGCGGAAACCCATTAGAACTCCTCGGAATCGCGCAAGCTCGCGAGAATCCGCGCGTCCAGAATATCGAGGATGCGGCGGTGAATCATCTCCGGCGAGAGCAACTCGTGTCCGCGCTCCGTGCACTCCACAACGGTCCAGTTGCGCCGCTTCGCAAGCCGGTCGTAAACCTTCGCCGCGTTCTTCAAATGGCGAAGGCTCGCTTCATGCAAATCATGGCGCCGCCGCGTATACTGCCGCGCGCCCTTTTGCCCAACGAGCCGCCGCGCCTCAACACTCGGAACTCGCAGATAGATCACCAGGTCTTCGCGCGGCAGGCCGTAAACTTCGTATTCGAGCTTTTCGAGCCAGTGCAGGAACTGCGCCATTTTCCGATTCGTCACGCGCGCGCCTTGGTGCGCCAAATTCGACCCAATATAACGGTCAGTGAGAATCATTTTCCCCTGGCCCAGATGCTCTTCGAGCAACTGCTTGTGTTCGAGTCTGTCGCCGGCGTAGAGGAGCGCCGAAAAATGAGGATCGACTTGCGCCAGTGTGCCGAATTCTCCATTTAAGTAGCGCGCCACCATTCGGCCAAAAAATCCTTCGTAGCGTGGAAAACTCATTTTCACGTGCTCGATGCCGCGCTGCTGCAGAGCGCGCGAGAGCAGATCGATCTGCGTGCGCTTGCCGGAGCCGTCAATTCCTTCGAGCGCGATGAATTTGCCGCGGCCTGCCATCGGAGTGCGGCCCAGTCTAACACATTCGACAACTCAGCCAGATTTGCCAGCGGTCGCCAAAATAGGCGCGTTTTCCTCATGCTAGAATGCCCCATGCCCAGGACGAGATCCTCCATCGCTTCCAATATCGAGCGCATCCGCGAACACATAGCACGCGCCGCGGCGCGCGCTGATCGCCGTATGGAGGAGGTGGTGCTCGTTGGGGCGTCGAAATCGCAGCCCGCGGAAGCGATTCGCGAGGCGTATGAGGCGGGGGTGAGGGCGTTCGGCGAAAATCGCGTGCAGGAGTGGGAGGGGAAGCAGCCGGCGCTCGTGGATTTGAAGCCGAGCTGGCACCTGATTGGCCATCTCCAGAGCAATAAGGCGCGGCGGGCCTCGCGGCTCTTCGACTGGATCGATTCAGTCAGCGACGCCGCGCTGGCGCTGAAGCTCGACGAGGCCGCAGGCGAAACGAACGAATGGCTTGCCGTGCTCATCGAAGTTCAGCTCGATCCCGCAGAAACGAAATCCGGCGTCTCGCAGACCGATCTGCCCGCCCTTGCTGAAGCTGTCGTCCAGATGCCGCATCTTCAGCTTCGTGGCTTGATGACGATTCCGCCGTTTTGCGAGGATCCTCGCGACGTTCGCCCGTATTTTCGGCGTCTTCGCCGTTTGCGCGACGACCTCGAAAAGCATCTGGGCCGCTCGTTCCCGGAACTCTCGATGGGCATGAGCCACGATTTTGAAATCGCCATCGAAGAGGGCGCGACGCAAGTGCGCATCGGCACGGCGATTTTCGGCGAGCGAAAAGCGGAATGATCGAGGTGGCATCGCGCGGCGGCGCCGTGGTTTTTGCGGTTCGCGTCGTTCCGCGAGCCAGGCGCAACAGCATCGACGGTGACATTCAAGGCGCATTGAAAATTCACCTCACCGCTCCACCTGCCGATGGCCGCGCAAATGAGGCTCTCCGCCGCTTTCTCGCGGAGCGTTTGAACGTCTCCGCCTCGGCTGTTAGAATCCTGCGCGGCGAAAAGAGCCGCACGAAGCAGGTGGAAATTCGCGGCGTGAACGCGGCGCAAATTCAATCTTTGGCGTGAGCGCCTCATTGGAGGCTCCGCCAGAAGAGAGTGCACAAATGTCTGACATGAAGGCCATTCAAACAGAACTTCGCAATCAGAAATGCGACGGCTGGCTTTTCTACGATCATCACCACCGCGATCCCATCGCCGGCCGGATTCTTGGCCTCGATCCCAAGGTTATGGCCTCGCGCCGCTGGTTTTATTTCATTCCCGCGCGCGGCAATCCCGGAAAACTTGTTCACCGCATCGAGGCGGGGCAACTGGATGGCTTGCCCGGCCGCAAAATCGAATACTCCGGCTGGGAGGAACTGCAGAAAAACCTCGGGAAAATGCTTCACGGCGCGAAGAGCATTGCCATGGAATATTCGCCGATGAACAACATCCCCTACATTGGTTTGGTGGACGCGGGAACAATCGAGCTGGTGCGGAAGCTCGGCGTGAAAATCGTCAGCTCCGCAGACTTGGTGCAGAAATTCGAAGCGGCGTGGACGCCGGAGCAGTTTGCCTCGCACAAAGCGGCTGCAAAAATTGTCGATGCCGTCACGCAGGATGCGTTTCGGCGCGCGGGCTCTTTCGTGCGCGAAAAGAAATCGCTCACGGAATACGAACTGCAGCAATGGATGGCCGCGCAGTTTCGCGCGAATGGCGTTTTTGCGGATGGACCGCCGATCGTTGCGGTAAATGCCAACGCGGGAAATCCGCATTATGGCCCGCCAGCTACGGGCAGCGCGCCGATTCGCGAAGGCGATTTGCTGTTGCTCGACGTCTGGGGCAAAGTCGATCAGCCGGGCAGCGTCTATTACGACATCACGTGGATGGGCTATCTCGGCGCATCTGTGCCTGCGAAGTACGCCAAGATATTTCAGATTGTGCGCGGCGCGCGCGATGCGGCGATTGAATTTGTGAAACGATCCGTGGCCGCAGGCCGCAGCATTCACGGATGGGAGGTGGATCGCGCCTGCCGCGAAGTGATTCGCAAGGCGGGGTACGGGAAATACTTCACGCATCGCACCGGCCACAGCATCGGCCAGGACGTTCACGGCAACGGCGCGAACATGGACGGCCTGGAAACGAAAGATGACCGGCGCGTCGCTCCGCATACGTGCTTTTCCGTCGAGCCGGGGATTTATTTGCCGGAATTTGGCGTGCGCAGCGAAGTCAATATGTACGTCGGGGACGGCGAGGCGAGCGTCACCGGACCGATCCAGGAAGAGATTATTCCGATCCTTGCCTAGGGCGGCTGGAGGCTTCCGTTGCGCTCGCCAAAGGCTCTTTTGCGCAATCAGTCTATGCGCAAATAAGACGCGAAATGTGGCGATTAGAAATTGGCCGGTCCTTTGTTTTGTGTGAGTTACGGGCAATTCTAATTCCGGCGTGTGGCGATTAGAATTTTTCAGCCTCATAAAAACCAAAAAGCCGCGTCTCCGCGGCTTGCCTCCCGTTCAGCTGTTTTTCAGCAGGCTCGACCGCGAGCCTGCATGTGACTTTGTACCACATCGTCAGCGGATTTTCAATCGGATCGTGATGGCAGCTGAGTCTTGGAAGAGGGCGCAATTCTGTTCCCGAAGCGTTTGACCGGTTTTGCGGGCGATGCTAAATTGAAATACAGGCCGCGGTAGCTCAGTTGGTAGAGCAGCCGATTCGTAATCGGCAGGTCGACGGTTCAAGTCCGCCCCGCGGCTCCATCCAACCTTTGGCGATGCGGGGATTTGCCGCTTGTAAGCCGCAAACTACGTGCATGCCAAGCGGAGAATCATCCCGTTAACTTAGCAGCTGAGTACTCCCTCCCGCGTGAAAAGTGTTATCCTGCTTCGACCCTTACATTTGGAGTTACGCGATGGAAGAAACAAGCAATGTTTTCATTAGCCAGTCCGGGCCACGAAGCAGAAGGGTTGCAGAGGCGCTGAAAGACTTGCTTCCGACGATAATCCCTGCCGCCAAGCCATGGATCTCAACGGCAAACATCGACCCGGGAACCCGATGGCGCGACGAGATAATTAAGGCTCTAAACACCATGAAAGCTGGAATTGTCTGCCTGACTTCCGAGAACCTTACGGCGGAATGGATTCTCTTCGAAGCTGGCGCGCTGTCTAAAGCCAGTGATACTCAGGCGCGTGTATGGACCTACCTCATAGGCGGTTTGGAACCACAGGACGTCAAGGACCCTCTCGGAATGTTCCAGGCGACAAGGGCAGAGAAGGAGGGCACGCGAAAACTGATTCATTCTATCAACGAGAACCTAGGGTCACCTATCGAGCAAAAAAGACTGGATTCCATATTCGACAGGATGTGGTGGACGGACTTAGAAAAAGAGATGGACTCCCTGCCAGCGTCAGAGGGAGCGGCTCCATTGAAGCGTTCTTCCGACGAGATCGC
Organism: Candidatus Acidiferrales bacterium; assembly: GCA_035934015.1. Classification (NCBI taxonomy): domain Bacteria; kingdom Pseudomonadati; phylum Acidobacteriota; class Terriglobia; order Candidatus Acidiferrales; species Candidatus Acidiferrales bacterium. Next base: position 87,244 of record DASYYH010000011.1, on the reverse strand, counting down.
CGCCGATACTCTAGAACTCGTCCGCGGACTCATCCCGATAGTCCAAGACATTGCCAGCGAAGCCGAAATGACCCGACAAAAAAGACTCGCCGAGGAACAGGTGCTCCAGTACAGCGTATTCTCTAATGTGGGACCGGGAGCTCTCGCATTCACGCCAGCGGGAGGGGTCATGCAGCGAGCCAAGTATGCCAACTGGGCCAGTCCACTCCTTGTAGCCGCACAGGACTCGCTCCGTACCGATGAGCGGAACCCGCAGTCCGCCAGCGATGCCGTAGGGGCATCCGTCCCTCCTAGGTCGCCGCGAACGCACGCCCCCAGACCTAGGCGGAAACGCTTCAGCCACAGGTCCAAAGAAAAACCCGGCTTGTGACATTAGATTCGCCCTCGCGTCATAATGTCTAGTGCCTATTGTTAGGCAGTCGACGGTTCAGGTCCGCCCCTCGGCTCCAGTCTCCATAGGAATCGTGTACCGTCCCCTCCGCGCGCGACTGCCCCTAGGAGCTCGGTGAAAACACTCCGAGTTGCCGTCTTGGGCCAGAACGAAAACTCGGCTTGTGCCGAAATTCAAAGAAAACTGCAGATTCTTCGTCGCCTTCGGCTCCTCAGAATGACACGCGAATGAGTTTTTCAGCCAGCGGCGCTAGGGTTCAATCGATGCGGTCACGTGATTTTGCTTGAGCATCGAATTGAAGGCTGGCGTGTCGTGGCCGACGAACTGCTTGAACTCGCCTTGAATTTCGGTGAGCTGCTGTTTGAATTCATCGTTGACGGCAATTTGCTGCGCCGTGGGCGCGAGATCGCCGCCTCCGCCACCGCCGCCGGGCGTGCCGACCATCTGGCCAATCATCCAACTGATGCGTTCATAGAGCTGCACGGGATTGCGGAAGGCGTCTTCGCTGCGACCGGTATTGTGGACGTCGATCAGCTTGCCTTCGAGCGCGACGACTTTGACTTCGAAATCCTTCGCGGCCTGAATCGCGGCGGCGTGCTTTTGCGCGTCGGCGTTGAGGACGGTTTCGAGGTCTTCGACCTGGCGGCGCGTCCACTCGAGATGATTGATCATGTCCGCGGCCTGATTTTCTTCGTCGAGCACCTGGCGCGAGAACTGCACTTGCGCGCGGATGGACTGCTCGGTGCCGGGCGAATGCGGATCGGGAAGGACGGCGAGCTGCGCTGAGCCTTCGTTGCTGCCTGCCTTAACATGAACCGTGTAAGTTCCCGGGACAACTACAGGGCCCGCGGGCGGAATGCGCGTTCCGTAAGCGGCGTAATTGTGATGCGGCTCGGCCCACGGCGCATCGAACGGAGTGGTTTGCATCTTCACGGGCAAGCCCGGTTCATAGCGCAAATCCCACCAGACGCGGTTCAGGCCGGGGTGGCCGTCAACCTTGAGCGTGCGGATGGTTTCGTTGTTGGCGCCGGTGAACGTCAGTTGCACGTCCTTGGCGGGAGATTTGAGATAGAAATTGATGTCCGCGCCATACGGAGGATTTTCGCCGACGACGTGCGAGCCAACGTCGGATTCGCGCGCATCGTCGGTGTGGCGGAAACGATACGCGGGCCGCGCCTTGAACAACTGAAAATCCTTCGACTGCGCGGAATCCCATTCGCGCAGCGGAGTGATGTCGTCGAGGATGTAGACGCCGCGGCCGTGCGTGCCGATGACAAGATCGTTGAACGTCTTCTGGATTTGCATCCAATACACGGGCGCGGGAGGAAGATTATTGCGCAAGTGCGTCCAGTGATCGCCGTCGTCCCAGGTGACATAGAGCGCGTTGTCCGTGCCGAGGAACAGCATACCTCTGCGGACAGGATCTTCGACGATGATGTGCGCGCTGCTATTGACGCTCTTCGGGACGCTCGCGGTGATGAGTTTCCACGTTGCGCCGTAATCGTTCGTTTCGTAGACGCGCGCGTCGTAAATTCCGACATGCTGCAAATTGATGGCGACGTAGGCTGTGCCCGCGGCGAAATGCGAAGGCTCGACGCTCCAGACGGTGCCCCACGCAGGGAGATCGGGAATGTTTTTCGTGACGTTGGTCCAGTGCGCACCGCCGTCTTGCGTGACGTTGACCTGGCCGTCGTCGCTGCCGGTCCAGATGACGCCAGCCTTCGCGGGCGATTCGGCGATGGAATAAATTGTGGCGCCGTCGTAGGTCACGAGATCGTCTGACGAAATTCCGCCAGAGTCTTGCTCGTGATCTTTGTTGTTCGCCGTGAGATCGGGGCTGATGACTTTCCACGATTGCCCACCGTCCGTCGTCATGAAAACGACCTGCGCGCCGATGTAGACGCGATTGTGGTCGTGAGGCGAAATGGCGATGGGCGTGACCCAATCCCAGCGATATTTCATCTTCGCCGGCGGCCAACCGTAGCTTGTGATGGGCCAGGCGGTGACGTCACGGGCCATGCCGGTTCGCGCGTCGAAGCGGTCGATACGGCCATTGTCGCAGCCTGACCATACGATGTTCGCGTCCACGGGATCCGGCACAGCGAAACCATCTTCGCAACCGCCTGCGCCGGTCCAATTGCCAAGCGTAATTCCGTTGCCAAAAAATCCGCCGGAAAGCGTGCGGCTCGGGCCGCGGTAGGAGGATTTGTCCTGAATATTGCCCATGACGTTGTAGGGAATTTCGTTGTCGGCCTCGACGTGATAGACCTGCGAAATCGGCAGGAGGAATCGCTGGTATGTTGCGCCGTGATTGTTGCTGATGCTCACGCCAGCGTCATTGGCAACGAGGATGCGGTTCGCATTCGTTGGGTCGATCCAGATGTCGTGATTGTCGCCGCCCGCGGATTCGACACCCGTCGCTGGAGGAGGCCCGCTCGTTTCTGCACGCGCCGCCGCACCGCCGCCGAAGCCGCCGGGAATGAATACCGTATTGCCACCATCGCGCGACATGCTGAACGCCACGGAAACAAAATAGAGAAGGTTTTCATCGCTGGGTGAAACTGCAAATCGCGTGTAATACGGAGAGCGCTCATCCGTAACGTGCGTCTGATTGACGAGAGTCCACGAATGCCCGCGGTCGTCGGAGCGATAAAGTCCCGGCGTCGTATCCTGCAGCAGCGCGTAGACGCGATTCGGATTGCTTCTCGCGACGGCTACGGCGACTTTTCCGATCGGATGATCCGCGGCTGGCAGGCCGTGGCCGCTGATTTTCGTCCAATTGTTTCCGCCGTCGCGGCTCACGTAGACGCCGCTGCCCGTCCCGCCGCTATCCAAATCCCAGCGATGAACCGACACTTGCCACATGCCAGCATAAATCGTGTTCGAATCGCTCGGATCCATGGCCATCTCCGAGCATCCTGTGTCGTCGTTGACGTAGAGAACCTGCTGCCACGTTTTTCCGCCGTCGGTCGTGCGAAAGATTCCACGCTCATGCTGCGGACGAACCGCCTGGCCGACCGCGCAAACGAGCGCGGTGTTGGCATCGTGCGGGTCCACGATGATGCGCGCGATGCGGCCGGTTTCGTCGAGGCCCACGTGTTGCCAACTGCGGCCCGCGTCCGTTGATTTGTAGACTCCATCGCCGAGCGAATAGTAAGGGCGGATCATCCAGGGCTCGCCTGTGCCGGCCCAAATCTCATCGTGATTCGACGGGGCCATCGCCAGCGCGCCGACTGCGGAAACGTCTTCGTGATCGAAGACCGGCGCCCAATTCGTGCCGCCATCAGATGTTTTCCAGATGCCGCCATCGGCCGCGCCGATGTAAACGACGCTGGGATTTCCAGGCTCTCCGACAATCGACGCGACGCGATTGCCCTCCGGCCCGAGTGCGCGGAAATGCAGCGCTCCAAGACCATTCTCTCCACCGCCCATTGCGTCCTGACCTCCGCGGCGTCCTTGCGCCATCTCGGGTGCGGTCCATACCGCGGCGAAAATCGCAAAAATCGCGAGAGCAAGTATTACGACGAACAAATTCTTCGACAACCGGCTATCGTTTCGCATTTTGGCCTCCTACCCTCAGTGAAAATCGCCGCTAAACTACAGCCGTCGCGTTCTATGCGCAAGACAAATGTGCAGCGACACAGGCTGCGGGAGACGCGCGGAATATTCTGGCGTTGTTCTTCACTTCGGCTAGAATGTCCCCCGCTTGACGTTTCATAAGCCGTCGAGGTTGCAACGCCGGATATGGCAAGGGACGGGGACACATGAGAAAACTATGGAAGCCGGCAGCGTTGTTCGTATTTTTCAGTGCGGCAATCGTATTTGTTTTCGGCAATCATGCTGAGCTGGCGCAGTCGCAAACGTACGACAAGAGTCTTTACAGCGGAATGCAGTGGCGATTGATTGGCCCGTTTCGCGGAGGCCGGGTCGAATCCGTCACGGGCATCCCCGGCGACCCACTGACTTACTACATGGGTTCCGTCGGCGGCGGCGTTTGGAAAACGACGGACGCTGGCCAGACCTGGGAACCGCTGTGGAATAAAGGCTCGGTTTTCTCCATCGGCTCCGTCGCTGTCGCCTACTCCCAGCCGAACATCGTTTACGTTGGCACTGGTGAAGCGTGTCCTCGCGGCGACATGGCCTATGGCGACGGCATCTACAAATCCACCGACGCTGGCAAGACGTGGCAGCATATTGGACTCACCGACTCTCGGCACATCGGGAAAATTCTCGTCGATCCGCACGATCCGAATCGCGTTTTTGCCGCGGCGCTGGGCCACGTTTACGGCGCGAACACAGAGCGCGGCGTTTTTCGCTCCACCGACGGCGGACAAACATGGACGAAAGTCCTCTACAAAAACGATACGACTGGCGCTGCCGATCTCATTTTCGATCCCACAAATCCGCAAATCATTTATGCCGCCATGTGGACCATGCAGCGAACCCCGTGGAGTCTCACGAGCGGCGGCTCGCCCGATGATGGCCTCTACAAATCAACTGACGGCGGCGATACGTGGCAAAAACTCGGAGGACCCGGCTGGCCGCAGGGATTGCTCGGCAAAATCGGCGTCGCTGTTTCCGCAGGGAATCCGAACCGTGTGTACGCGCTTGTTGAAGCCACGGGAGAACAGAAAGGCCTATATCGCTCCGAAGATGGCGGCCAGAGCTGGAAATTCATCAATGGCCGGCACGACCTGATACAGCGGCCGTGGTATTTCACGCATCTTTGGGTCGACCCCAAGAATGCCGACACCGTTTACATTCAGGACATGCAGGTTTTTCGCTCGACCGATGCCGGAAAAACGTTCGAGCGCATGGCGTCCGTTCCGCACGGAGACAATCACGCTCTATGGATCAATCCCACGAATCCTTCCTGGATGATCATCGGCAACGACGGCGGCGCGACGGTTTCGACGAACGCGGGGAAAACCTGGAGCACGATCTACAATCAGCCCACCGCGCAGTTCTACCACATCTCAGCGGACAACCGGTTCGACTACCGCGTTTACGCGGCGCAGCAGGACAATACGACCATCTCCATTGCCACGCGCACGCGCCACGGCGGCATCACCGCCGATGATTTTTATCCCGTCGGCGGCGGCGAAAGCGCTTACATTTTTCCAAGCCCCGTGGATCCAGATATCGTCTTCGCCACGGACAAGGAAACCTCGTATATCAAGCGCTTCGATAAGCGTCTCGAGCAGGATCAGGACATTTCCGAATGGCCGACCTCTGTGGATGGTTGGGGAGCCGACGCCGCCAAGTACCGCTTCAATTGGACCGAGCCCATCGCCATTTCGCCATTCGATCCGCACACCATCTATCACGCCGGAAACGTGCTCTTCCAATCCACCGACGACGGCCAAACCTGGAAAATCATCAGCCCGGATTTGACGCGCAACGACAAATCCAAACAGGTGCGCTCCGGCGGGCCGATCACCGGCGACAACGCGACCATCGAATACTACGACGTGATTTTTTCTGTCGTTGAATCACCGTTGCAGAAAGGACTGATCTGGGCGGGCACGGATGATGGCTACGTTTGGATCACGCGCGACGGCGGCGCGCACTGGAACAACATTACGCCCAAGGATCTGCCGGCGTGGAGCAAGGTGAGCCTGATCGAGGCTTCGCCACACGTTGCAGGGGCGGCATACGTTGCCGTCAACCGCTACAAGAACGGCGATTCCACGCCCTACATCTGGAAAACGACCGACTATGGCAAGACGTGGACTTCCATCACCAACGGCATTCCAGATGGCTTATTTGTCCGGGCGGTGCGCGAAGATCCCGTGCGGCGCGGGCTCTTGTTCGCCGGGACAGAGCTGGGAGTCTACGTTTCCTTCGATGACGGCGCTAATTGGCAATCGCTGCAGTTGAATCTGCCGGTGACCTCCGCCCGCGACCTCATCATTCACGGCAATGATCTCGTTGTCGCCACACACGGCCGCGCCATTTGGAGTCTCGACGACATTATGCCTTTGCGCCAGCTCGATCCGCAGGTTGCGCAGTCCTCGGTTTATCTTTTCAAGCCACAAGTGGCTTACCGCGTTCGTCGGGGCGGCGGATTTGGCTTGGTCGGCGGGCTTGTGGCTCAGAACCCTCCCAATGGAGCCGTGATTGATTACTATTTCCAAAGCGCGCCGAGCGGCGAAGTGACCATGGATATTCTCGATGCACATGGGAATGTTGTCCGCCATTTCACCAGCCACAAATCCGCTTCGTCAGTGGAAGAAGGAGGAGGTTTCGGTGGGGGCCAGCCCGCGCGCCCATTGCCGATCAAAAAGGGGATGAACCGCTACGTGTGGGATCTTCGCTCAGAACCTCCTGCTTCTTTGACAACCGGCCCGCATCCGGCTCTCGGTGGGGCAGCGGAGGCGCCGCTCGTTTTGCCGGGCAACTACACCGTGCGCTTGACCGCTAACGGAAATTCACTCACGGAGCCGCTCGTCTTGAAGATGGACCCCGAAGTGAAAACAAGTCCGGCGGAGCTCGCGCGCCAATATGAACTCGTTCTACGAATTCGCAATCGGTTGAACGATCTGATCGTTGCCGCGAATCGGATTCACGTGCTGCGGCAGCGCCTCGCGGCCGTCATCCAGCAGGGGACCGCCGGAGCCGACGCCATCGCCGCTGCGCACAGCCTCGATGAAAAAGCAGCGGAGATCGAAAACGCGATTTACGAGCCGGAAGATCAGGCGCCGGAGGACATCCACAATTATCCGGTGAAAATCCGCGTGAAGATGATTGCTTTGCAGCACGCTGTCGATAGCGCCGATACCGGGCCAACGCCGCAGTCCTACGAAGTTTTCAAAGTGCTCAATGAGCAGTTGGACGTGCAGCTCACGAAATGGAAACAGCTGCAGGCGACGGACATCGCTGCTTTCGACAAACTTGTTCCGCCGTCGGCAGCTCAAGCGAGCGGTGGAGGCAAATAGGTTTGCGGCAAATGAAGTAAGCGAGCTGCTCGGCCGCTGTCGAGGTCATCTGGAGCGCGGCATATGTGCGGAACTTTCGATTTGCTGCCACTTCGCATAAGGAAACAGGCGTGAACGAAAAGCCGGCGCCGTCGCTTGCGTCGCGCTGGATCATCCTCGTCGTCATCGGTATTGCCTGCTACGGCGGCTATTACGCGTTCGATTACATTGGGCCGCTCGCGCCTCTGCTCAGCCGCCAACTGCATTTTTCGAATAAAGACATCGGCTCGCTGCAGGCCGTTTACAGCTTACCCAACATCCTCGCCATGCTGGTTTGCGGCGTCATCATTGATCGTCTGGGAACGCGAAAATCGCTTTCGATTTTCGGCGCGCTCATCTTCATCGGCCTGATCATCACGGCGCTCAGCCCGCGGCTGGGCGTCATGATTGTGGGCCGGCTGCTGGTTGGTTCGGGCGGCGAAGCGCTCGCGCTTACGGCCAACGTCGGCGTGGCGCGCTGGTTTTGGCACGATGGCCTGAGCCTTGCGTTCGGTCTTCGCGGCTCGGCGGCGCGGCTGGGATCGCTGACTGCGCAGGTTTCTCCCGCCTGGGCGCCGGATGCGTATAGGTATTGGCGCTGGCCGCTGCTGCTTGGAGTTGCCTTCGGAGGACTTTGTCTGCTCGGTGCCGCCGTGTATTGGATTCTCGACGCGCGCGGCGAGCGGAAATTCACGCTCGGACATGCCGCACGCGGCACGGAAATTTCATTCGGCGAAGTCTTCCGCTTTGACAAGTCCTTCTGGCTGATTGCCGCGCTCTGCATCACGTTTTACGGCTGCATTTTCCCCTTCGAGACGTTCGGTCAGAAATTCCTGATCGAAGCGCGGCACCTTTCGCCGCAGACCGCATCGTTGTTGATCGGCATGGAGCCGTTTTTTTCGCTGATCGGGATGCCGATTTTCGGCCTGCTCGTCGACCGCTACGCCCATCGCTCTTTGCTGATGATGTTCGGCTCGCTGCTCATTGTTCCTGTGTTTCCCATGCTCGGCTATACGAGAATCGCGCCCGCGATCCCGCTGGCCATGATGGGCGTGGCGTTTGCTCTGGTGCCTGCGGTGATGTGGCCCGCACTGGTCTACGTTGTCGATAAATCTCGCCTCGGCTTGGCCAATGGCATGCTGGATTCCGTGCAGCAGCTCGGCCTCGTCGTCATCAATCTGCTCATTGGCTGGGCCAACGATCATTGGCTGGCGAGCGCAGTGAACGCAGCCGGATATCACGCCGGTTTGTGGATGTTCACTGCGATAGCCGTCTTGGCCGTGTTCATCGCCTTCGCTTTGTGGCGCGTGGAGACCGGCCCAGCGACGCACGGATTGGAAACGATAACGACGCGTCTGTAGTTTTCGTTGCGTCGCGCCAACAAATGCGTGAACCATTCGCGGCAGGCGCGAACCTTGACGCGAGCATTCCGCGTAGCTTAGAGTTTCGTGGCGGCGCACATGAAAATTTCTGAAATGAATTGGATGCAAGTCGAACAAAAAATAAAGCAGGATGGGCGCGCCGTCGTGCCCGCGGGCAGCATCGAGCAGCACGGATATCTGAGCCTCGCCGTCGACGCCATTTTGGCCGAACGCGTCGCTTGCGAAGCCGCGGAGCCGCTTGGCGTTCCCGTCTTTCCCGTTCTCAACTACGGCATCACGCCTTACTTTCGCAATTATCCGGGAAGCGTCAGCCTGCGGCTCGACACCTATCAACGAATCGTCGCTGATATTCTCGAGAGCCTCGCCGGCTCCGGCTTCACGCGCATCATGTTCGTGAACGGACATGGCGGCAACATTCCCGGTGGCTCGATTTTGCAGGAATGGATGAACGAGCATCGCGGCGTCACGGTGAAGTGGCACAACTGGTGGAACGCGCCGAGAACGTGGGCTGTCGTGAACTCCATAGATTCCGTCGGCTCGCACGCTTCGTGGATGGAAAATTTTCCGTGGACGCGGCTCGCCGGCGTGAAATTGCCAGGCGATCAGAAGCCGTTGATCGACATCGCGCGCATGCGCATGATGGATGCCGCAGGAGTGCGCGCGTATTTGGGCGACGGCAATTTCGGTGGCGTCTACCAGAAGCCCGACGAACAAATGTTGGAGATGTGGCGTGCTGGCGTCGAAGAGACGCGTGAGGCCCTGGAAGGTCCGTGGCCGTAGCCGCCGGCGAACCCGGCGCGGGCGATCGCATTCTGATCTGGGGCGCTGGAGCGATTGGCGGCACCGTCGGCGCGTATCTCCGCCGCGCCGGTCTTGACATCACGGCAGTCGATACGAATGAGGCCCACGTCCGCGCCATTCGCGGGCGCGGGCTCTCCATCACTGGCCCGATCGAAAACTTCACGCAGATGCTTCCCGCATATACGCCCGCTGAACTTTCCGGCGCTTGGGACACAACTTTTCTTTGCGTGAAAGCACTGCACACGGAGTCAGCCGCGCACCAGCTCCTGGCGCACCTCGCCCCCAATGGCGTTGTTGTATCGCTACAGAATGGCTTCAACGAACTGGCCATCGCCGAAGCGGTTGGCCGCGAACGCACCATGGGCGCTTTCATCAATTTCGGCGCTGACGTTCTCGATCCCGGCGTCGTGCATTTTGGCGGCCGCGGCGCTGTGGTCGTCGGCGAACTGGATGGCAAAATCACAGAGCGGCTCGCTCGCGTCCATCGCGCACTTCAATTTTTCGAGCCTGCGGCGATCACCACAGACAATATCTGGGGCTACCTTTGGGGCAAGATGGGCTACGGCGCGCTACTTTTCGCCAGCGCGCTTACTCCTGCGAGCATCGTCGAAGTCCTCGCTTCGCGCAGCGCTCGCCCCGTGCTCACAGCTCTGGCGCGCGAAGTGATGGCCGTGGCTGCCGCTGAACGCGTCACGCCAATGGGCTTCAATGGCTACGATCCGGCTGCATTTGCGCCGAACGGCTCCGCGGCGGCGATTGATTCGTCGTTCGACGCCATGGTCGCGTTCAATCGCCGCTCGGCAAAGACGCACAGCGGCATCTGGCGTGACATCGCCATTCACCATCGCAAAACCGAGTGCGACGCACAGTTCGCCCCGATTCTGAAGCTGGCGCGGAAGTCCAGCATCGCCATTCCGCATATCGAACGCCTCGTTTCGCTTATGCGTGAAATCGAGAGTGGTAAGCGCCCGCAGGAGCTGGAAAACTTGGTTCTGCTGGCCGGTTAGCATATTCTTCCTGCGCGGGATGGCTGCCATTTGCAACGCTAGTACGCGCCATGCAATTTCGTTTTGATCATCGAGCCGCAATCGTCACCGGAGCCGCGCACGGCTTCGGCCGCGCCATCGCCTTGAATCTGGCGAGCCTCGGCGCTCAGGTCGTCGCCTGCGACATTATGAAAGCCGAGCTCGACGAAACCGCCAAGCTGGCGAAAGAGCAGGGAACTCCGCTGGAAATTCGCGCGCTCGACGTGAGCGATCGCGCCGCGGTGCAAGCGATGGTCGCGGAGACTCTCGAAACTGCCCGCCGCATTGATATTCTCGTGAATGACGCAGGCGGTGTCTTGGGACAAGTTGGCCGTCCGCTCGAAGAAATTTCCGAAGCGGACTGGCGCGCCATCTTCGCCGTGAATCTCGACGGCGCTTTTTACTGCAGTCAGGCCGTTGCACTGGCGATGAAAGAGGCTCGCTACGGTCGCATCGTCAATATTTCCAGCGGCGCTGGGCTTGGCATCAGCCTCACCGGCATTCAAGCGTATGCTTCTGCCAAAGCAGGACAAATCGGCCTGACGCGCCAGCTTGCGCATGAGCTTGGACCCTGGGGCATCACTGTGAACAATATCGCTCCCGGCTTTGTTCGCTCCAACCCGACGACGGAAAAACAATGGCGATCCTATGGCGAAGAGGAGCAGCGCCGCCTAATCGAAAACATTGCCTTGAAGCGCCTCGGCTCGCCGCAGGACATCGTCAATGGCGTTCTTTTCTTCGCCAGCGAGCACGCTGGATGGATCACGGGCCAGACGCTGGCGATTGACGGAGGAAAATAAGGAGCATTTATGCCCGATCCAGTGCTGAGAGTTGGCGCGCTCTCTGCCGCGCGCGGAGAAAAAGTTTACGGCGTGAACGAATTTCCCGTGGAGGGCCAGCCCTATCGCCTCCCCATGTGGCTCATCAACGGAGCCCACGACGGGCCGTCTCTTGTTGTCACCGCCGGAGTTCACGCCGCCGAATACGCCAGCATCGCTGCCGCGCTCGAATTGGGTCGTTCTCTTTTGCCGCACGATTTACACGGCCGCGTAATCGTTGTGCCGGTGATGAGCATGCCCGCGTTCACCGCGCGCTCCATCTATATCTGCCCGCTCGACGGCCGCAATCTCAATCGCGTTTTTCCCGGCAACGCGCACGGCACTGCTTCCGAACAAATCGCTGACTGGGTTTTTCGCAATGTAATTTCGCAGGCCACATATTACGCAGATTTGCACGGCGGCGACCTTATCGAAGCGCTCGTGCCCTTCACGATTTTCTTTCGCTCCGGCAACGAGCGTGTCGATCAGGTGTCGCTCGAAATTGCCAAAGTTTTCGGCATTCATTTTCTCGTTTGCAGCGAGACGCCCGGCTCGACGTTTTGCGCCGCTTCGCGTGCCGGCATCCCCTCCATCTTGGCGGAATCCGGAGGGCAGGGAATTTGGACGCCGGAGCACGTTGCCGATCACACGCGTGGGCTCAACCGCCTGATGCGTCATCTAGGCATGATTCCCGGAGGCGAACCCGAGCCTGCGCCCTTCACGCTCCTCGACAAATTTCTCTGGTTGCGCAGCGACCACACAGCCTTCTGGTATCCGGCTGTTGCCGTGAATGAAAAAGTGAAAGCGGGTCAAACTCTCGGCTGCGTCAAAGATTACGAAGGCCGCGTCCTGCAGACGGCGATCAGTCCAGCCGATGGCGTCGTTCTTTTCATCGTCACGTCTCTGGCCATCAATCAGACCGATCCTCTCCTGGCCGTCGGCGCATGAACCGGGCATAAATCGAAATATGGATGCCGTCCTGAAGACGCTGGCCGAAAATGAAAGCCAATATCTGCGCGAACTCGCCGACTTTGTTGCGATTCCGTCGGTGAGCACGGATCCCGCGCATCTTGCCGACGTGCGCCGCGCGGCAGAGTGGGTTGCGAAGCGGCTTCGCAAATCCGGTCCGATCGAAGTTGAAATCTGGGAGACGCCGCGGCATCCCGCGGTTTTCGGGCATTGGAATGGCGCTCCGGACGCTCCGACTGTTCTTATCTATGGCCACATGGACGTGCAGCCCGCCGATCCGCTTAACCTGTGGGATTCGCCGCCGTTTGTGCTCACGGAACGCAATGGCCGCCTCTATGGCCGCGGCGTCAGCGACGACAAAGCCTCCATGCTTCTGCCCATTCTTGCGGCGGAAGCATTCTTCTCGTCAGGCGTGGAACCTCCTGTGAATCTGCGTTTTCTTTTCGAGAGCGAAGAAGAAATCGGCAGCGTTGATCTGCCGGATTTAGTCCGTGCGCGCCGCGGCGCACTCGCCTGCGACATTGTGCTCTCGGCGGATGGCGGCATGTGGCGTCCGGAAGTTCCCAGCATCAACGTGAGTTCGCGCGGCCTGGCTTCGCTTTCTTTCACTGTGCGGGGACCAGCGCACGACTTGCACTCTGGCCGCCACGGCGGCGGAATCGCCAATCCTTTGCACGCGGCTGCGGAACTTGTCGCCTCTCTGCACGATAACGGTCGCGTTGCCGTCGAAGGTTTTTACGATGACGTGGCAGAGATCGAGCCGGCATTGTCGCAGGGGCTTGCCCGCCTGGCATTCGACGAGAAAAAGTATCTCGCGGAGATTGGCGCCCCTTCAGCGTTTGGCGAGGCGGGTTACGGCACGCTTGCGCGCCAATGGTATCGCCCGACAATCGAAGTCAACGGTTTCCACGGCGGCTATCAGGGCCCGGGAAGCAAGACCGTCCTCCCGAGCGAAGCTCACATCAAACTCACCTGCCGCTTAGTCCCGAATCAACGCCCGGCAGACGTGATTGCCAAGCTGCGCCGGCATCTTGAGCGCCGTTGTCCCACGGGCGTGACTCTTACAATTGAAGAAGGTCACGAAGGCGCTGGCGCTTATCGCATTTCGCCCGAAAACCCAGCGGTGCGCGCCGCGGCCGAAACGCTCCGCGATGTTTTCGGTCTCTCGCCCGAATTCGTGGGCATGGGCGGCACGGTTCCGATCGTCAATACATTTCGGGAAGTGCTCGGCGCCGACACGATTTTCTTTTCGTTCAGTGTTGCGGATGAAAATATTCACGCGCCGAATGAGTTCTATCGCCCCGAGCGTTTCCGCGTTGGACTTCAGGCGTGGCCTCTGCTGTGGCAGCGGCTGTCGCGAATCTCGCTGAAAAAATAAAGCCGTTACGGAGTGATCGCAATCGCGCGCACAGGGCTGCCCGAGCCGCCCGTGATCTTAAGCGGCGCCGCGATCACCATCGCTCCCGTCGCCGGAAGTTGATCCAGATTGCATAGCCCGGCCAGCCCGAATTTTCCGCTGCCGTGCATGAAATAGTGGTTCGGAAAGGGAGGCTGAAACTTCGCCGCTTGCCCCGCGTCCGTTCCCACGGTTTCCACACCAACGCCCAAAATGTCCCGCTCGCGCGCGAGGAATTGCGAGCATTCCGCGGCCCATCCGGGCGTATGCGGCCCGTCTTCTTTTTCGTAAATGTACTGCTCCGCGTCCGTGTGCTTCGACCAGCCCGTTCGCAGCAGCACCCAAGCTCCTGCGGGAATCCGCCCATGCCCGGCTTCCCATTTTTCGACGCCGTCAACTGTCAGCAGATGATCCGAATTGCTCTGCACTTCTCGCGTTACGTCAATCACGCAAGCTGGCCCGACAAATTGTTTCACGGGGATGCGATCCACCGTGTTGTTCGGCAAATCCTTTCCGCTGATCCAGTGAACCGGCGCGTCGAAATGCGTCCCCGTATGCTCGCCGGTTTCGAAGGCATTCCAATACCACGCCGGCCCGCGCTCATCGTAGCGCGAGAGTTCCCAGATCTTGAACTTCGGCGTATTTGTCCATGGCGCAGGCAGCCGCAGCACGGGAGCTTCCGGGCTGAGCGGCGCGGTCAAATCCACCACGTGCAATTTCCCTTCGTGCAAGGCTTTCAGGAATTCCAGCAGGATGTCAGACATAGGGTTCCCCAGAACTGTTTGCGAGATTTATGGAATCGTATTCGGATGCCAGCGCTCAACTCACGTTGACCTCCGGGCCGCGGAGCGCGCATACCGCGCAAACTGAAATCGATTTTCGAGCAGCGCCAGATCTGTGACGTATTTCGCCGGGCCTGTCGCTTCAACTTTCGCGATAATCGTCGCAAGCTCATTGGCAGCCAGCGCCTGGCGTACCGCCGCGGCAAACTCGTCGCAGCTTCGCGCCGTTTGCGCGCGGTGAATTCCTGAGGCGCGCGCAATGCCTTCGAGGTCTGCGCCCGTCGAAGTGGCCGTCGGAAATCCGCCCACGGAAAGCAGGCTTTCGTTGTCGAAAATAATGTGCAGCAAGTTCTTCGGCGCGTAGCGCGCGAGGGTACTCAGCGTTCCCAGGTTCATCAGCAGCGATCCATCGCCGTCGAGGACGATGACTTTTTGACTTGGCGCAGCCAGCGCTAGCCCCAGACCCGTGGACGACGCCAGTCCCATCGCATGTTGCAGATAGAAAAAATTCTCGCGGTGCCCCAGCGACTGCAGTTCCGCCGCCACCGCTCCCATGATCGAAACGACCAGGCATTTCTCTAGTTCCGGGTAAATTGCGCGCAAGCAATCCAGCCGCAGCATCGCCTATTCCTCCCACATCAAATCGCGCATCAGCAGCAGCGCCGCCGGCTGCAAACTGCTTTCCGCCAGAGTCTGCGCTTGCCGGATGCGCCGCGCCGCCGACTCTGGAGAATCGAGGAACGAATAGGGGATTCCCAGTGCACGCAAGACCGGCTCCGTGACATTTCCGCCCTGCGTTTGCCACGGATCGCGTTCCCCGTGCGTGCCGCGGTAGCTGATCAGCATCAGCAACGGAATTTTGTAGAGATGCGCGAACGAAACGATCCCATTGATCGCCGCCAGAAATCCGTGATTCTGCATCAGCATCGCCGACTTCACGCCCGCAAAATGTGCGCCGGCGGAAATGCCCACGCCTTCTTCTTCCTTCGCCAGGCGAATCAGCGTCATTTCCGGATCGTCATCGGCCATGCGAATCAAGTGCACAAGCCATGTCTCTGGCAGCGCCGACACAATCCGTACGCCGCAATCCTTCAGCGCGCTATAAACCACTTTCGAATTTGCAACGGATACCGGCATCCCGCTAGCGCATGCTCCATATCACAATGGTTCTAAACACTGCCGCGGCATCATACTCACAACCTGCGCGAATTTGAAGTGATTGACGAGGCGGTTCGTTCAGGGGCGCAGTGCGCTTTTTTCGCGACGCAGTTTTTTAGCTACCTGACGCTTGCGGAAGCCCGCAAAGTTGGCGTGCTCGCTGACTCGAACAAACTCTGTGTTGCTGATGGGTCAAAAATTCCCAAGTGAAATGATTTTTCATAGCAGCAGAGCGAAGACTTTTCAGAAAAGCAGAAGGCCCGCCTTGCGGCGGGCCTTCGTGGGGAGAAAAGCTCCGGGGCCAATGCGCGGATGGCCCGAAACCCTTCTACAGAGTGGAGTTTATGAAACCTGTGAAATTGAGTCAAGCGGGAACGAACAAAAACGAAGTTTTTATAACTATTTTCTTTTCAATGAGATAGAGAAGATTGCCACAGGCCAAAGAAGCTTCTGCGTCAATACAAGTCTTTTGTATTGATAGGTTTGCCTGTTAGAGACAGTTGAATCACTTCGCGCGCCTGCGTGCGGTCGAATACCTTTCCGGGCCAAGTGCGCTTCGTCAGCAGCCGGACTCCGGCGAAGACAAGTCCTCCCAGCAGCGAAATCCCGCAAATCTCGCCCGTGCCAATAATCGTCCCGACGACAATCGCCGGCATCGATGGCTCATTGGGATTCGGAACGGGTACGTTCCACGTGATAATCATTCCCGGATGCACTTGCGACAGCAGTCGGTCCGCGGATTCCTCCGATGGCGCGCTGACCACGAATGACACAAACGTTCCGTCGCTCGTCTCGTAGATTGGCGACTTGCCCGGCTTCGATCCGTTCACATTGAATTCGCTGCTGAGCTTCGCCAATTGCCTTTCGGCGAGTTGAGGCGTCGGAAAGTCGGCTACGACAAGCGTCGCCTCACGCCCTCTGATCTTGTATCGCGCCAATGCCACTTCTGTTCCCACGGAAAATCCGAGCCAGTCGCCGCTCGAAAGAGGCAGAAATTGATCGAGCGCCGCGGGCCCAAGAATGAAGCGATCGGTTCGCGGAATCATGGCCTCTTTTGGCAGCCGGTCCGGCAGCGGAGGATAAACTCCCCACGTCGCGTGTCCGCTGGCTGCCACGACCAGCATCTCCATTTCACCGTGAAGAGGCCGCAAATTTTTGCCCGTGAATTCCACCACCAGATTCCCGGTCAGAGCCAGCGCGTGGCTATCCGACATCGAAGCGTGGTTCGTGAGATCCGCCGGCGCCATATCGGGCGTCCGCAGAAATGAATACGCGCCATATGCCTCTTCCGCGTCCTCAAACGCATACACCGTTGCCGTGAATGACGCTTTGCCTTGCGTGTAGGTCTGCCTCTCCGCCGACTGAATGCCGTATTCCAGCAGCGCCGCCGTTGCCGGTCCAGCAATCGGATTCAGGTTCGCCGCCGTCGCTTCCATTGGCGGACTTGCCGACGTCCAATTCGAAACCGATGTCGGCAAAAACTTTTGTGCAAAAGCAGCGGGCGCTCCAAGCGATGCCGTGAGCAGAACAAAAGCGAGGACAAATTGGCGCGTAATCATTAGGCACATTATACGCTATACGTCAGAAAGTTACTTCTGGTCTCGCACGCTGGAGGACGGAGCAGGCTGCGTGTCGCTCACGAGCCGCTGCCTTTGCCGGTCGTAATTCAGGCTGTTCAGGCTGGAAAGATAGCCTTCAATTCCTCGAAAGATGCCCATCGCAATGCGTTCACGCTGCGTGGACCGCTCCAGCATGTGCTCGTCCGTGCGATTGCTGAGGAAAGAAATTTCCGCGAGCACCGACGGCATATCCGCGCCGATCAGCACCACAAAAGGAGCTTTCTTCACGCCGCGATTTCGTTCCGCCATGCTGATTTGCCGGAGCTGCGTCGTGAGCGAGCCTTGAATATCCGTGGCCAGTTCGTGAGACTCCTCGATCTTGTCATTGCGTGCGATCTGCTGAATCAAATCCTGCAGTTGATGGACCGACGCATCAGACAGCGCATTTTCGCGCGACGCTGTCTCCAGCGCCTCCGGGGAGGTCGTAAAACTCAGATAGTAAGTTTCCACGCCGCGCGCGGCTTCGTCGTGGCTGGAATTCGCGTGAATGGAAATGAACAAATCGGCGCGCGCCTGATTGGCAATCGCCGTCCGCTCTTCGAGCGGAATGAAAACGTCCGTCTTTCGCGTATATACGACCTGCGCACCGGGGAGTTTTTTCTGAATCAATTTTCCCAGCCGCAGCGCGACGTCGAGGCAAACATTCTTTTCCATCAAGCCGTCCGGCCCGATCGTTCCCGTGTCGTGCCCGCCATGGCCCGGATCAATCACGATGCGGTTGATTTTCAAGCCCAGTGCGCGTGTCAGCGAACGCTGGCCACTATGCGTGGGTTTCGCTGCCAGGAGCGGAACCGCAGCAAGATTGTGTTCGCTCGCGCCTGTCGTGTTATCAGGTTGCGATGCAGCAGAGGCAGACGCCGAAGGCTGTGCAGGTGCTCCTGTTGAGGCGGCCGCGCCCGGTAAAGCCTGAATTTTTTCCGGCGGCGTGAGTGGCGCTGCTGCTGCCGCCTCGCGATCTCCCGCGAGCCTTCCCGCGCCAATTGCCGACGCCGGCGCAGTATTCACAGCGGCCACATCCGTGGGCTTGCCATGAACGTCAATCACCAAACGATACGGATTCGGCAGTAGGAACGCCGAATAGCCCTGTATGCTGTCCACGTCCAGCACAAGGCGTACTACGCCAGCCTTGTTCTGCGCCACGCGAACCGATTTCAAAAAACCACTCTGCACCGCCAGTTCTTTGTCGCTGAGATCGTGGCCAAGGTGCGCTTTGTACAAATCAAAATAAATCCGGTCGGGATTCTTGATTCGCGCCGAATCGTACTTCACGGGCCCGTTCAAATCGACGACCACGCGCGTGTAGTCGTCTGCATTCCAGCTTCGAATTTGCGTCACGCTGGAATTGCCGCCGGGAGTTGCCGTGGAATTATCCGCATCGGTTTGCACTGCATCACCCTGAGAAACCTTCTCGCTTTGCAGCGACGGGTCGCTATCGGTTGCCGGTTGCTGCGGCAAATGGTTCGCGTTTTTGACGCTGGCGTCGGCGATCGGTGCGTCTGCAGGTTCCTCGGCAATTTCTCTCAGTTGTTCGCGCACGTTCGCGGCCTGCGGCGAATGCGGGAACTGTTTCAAATATTGCGAGAACGCGTCTGTGGCTTCCTGCGGCTGATGAAGATCGTCTTTTTCTTCTTTGCCAATTTGCAGCAGCGCTTCCGCGCGGAATTTGCTGCCCGGGTATTGCGCGACCAGGAATTTGTAAGTGACCACAGCCGATTGGTAATAAACATGGTCAAACTGATCGCCCATTTCGTGATAAAGCTGCGCCACGGACATCAGCGCGGGCGTGACGGCTCCAGCGGAAGAAGAGAGCAGATAAACTTTGCGGTACGCGGCGACAGTTTTTTTATAATCTGCGAGCGTGCGATTATTTTGCGGCTCGGCGTCCAGCGATTGCTGCAATTGCTGCGCTTCTTGAAATTGTTCTTCGGCCTGCTGATTCAGCGATTGCCCGCGCGCGGCAGGGGAGAGCAGCGCCAGCGATGCGGCGCACACGAGCGCCACCGAAAAAATCCACCTGCGCGATTTGGTCAAAGGATTTCGCTGCACGCGCGTCATTCGTTTGTGAAAACGGTCCGGCCGCTGCGATCCGTCGCTTCACGGATACTCAAATGGTGCTGGAATTCGCCTGTCGGCGAATGTCCGGAGCCGGACTGGAAGTAGGTCTTGGTCACTTTGCGGACGTAGGCGCGGGTTTCGCTATATGCGGGGACGCCGCCGAATCGTTCCACGGCTTGCTCGCCTGCATTGTAAGCCGCGAGCGATTTTTTCAAATCGCCGTGAAAACGGTCAAGCAAATCCCGCAAATAGTGCGTCCCGCCATTGATGTTCTGGACGGGATCAAACACGTTGCCTACACCGTAACGTTCTGCCGTCGACGGGATGAGCTGCATCAAGCCAAACGCGCCCTTCGGAGAGACCGCGTACGGATTCCAGCCCGATTCGGTCTGTATCACCGCTTGAACCAGCGCCGGATCCAGATGGTTCCGCTCCGCTGCGGCATCCACCGCTTTTTCGAGCTTCGGAGGCGGCGTCACCGGCATCGCATTGTCGCTGGCTGCCGGATGTTTCACGCGATTTGGCGTATTGGCGTTGATGTAGATCAATCTCCCGTGGCTATCCACATAAGATGCAATTTGAGCCTCCGCCGGAGATGCCAGTGAAAGCACAACGGCCGCGGCAAGAATCCCCATCGCCATCCTCTGACGGATGGTTTGGAGAACTCCTCGCGTCCCGACACTTCCTGGGGAAAGGCAGAACATTCCCACTTCCTCACAAACGACACATCCGCGAGCCGGGTAAGAGGGGCTCCCGGCATGCCTGCCAGAGCAGGCCGCGTTTCTAGCGCTTGTATGGAATTATACCAGCCGCTCGACGAGCGGATAGACTTGCGCAAGGGCTGTTTCGATACCAGCAACATCCCTGCCCCCAGCTTCGGCCAGGTCTGGACGACCCCCGCCGGAGCCCCCCAAGAGCTTGGCGATCTCCTGGACCATCTTCCCGGCGTGGAGCCGGTTCGTCAAGTCTTTCGTAACGGCAGTAATAAGAGATACCTTACTCTCCCCGCCATCGCGGGCAGGCTCGCCAGCGGCCAAAACGACCACTCCGGAGCCCATTTTCTGCCTTAAACCATCGGCAAGCTGCCGGAGGGCCTCCCGGTCGGCGTTTTCGACCTTGGCGGCGACTACGCGGACGTTTTTGACCATCCGTGCGGCCTCCAGAAGCGAATCGACCTGGGAGACGGCCGATTTCCGCCGGAGGCCTTCGAGCTGCTTTTCGAGCTGCTTGCGTTCCTGCTCGAGCTTCTCGACGGCTTCGAGGACGCGGTCTTCGCCGGTATTCAGCATTCCGGCGAGTGTGCGCAAGGTCCCGAGAGCGGAGCGGTATTGAGCGAGGGCAGCGTCGCCGGTGAGCGCTTCAATGCGGCGCACGCCAGCGGCGACGGACTGTTCGAGCGTGATTTTGAAGACGCCGATTTCGCCGGTGCGCGCGACGTGCGTCCCGCCGCAAAGTTCCTTGCTATAGAAGCCGCGCGGGTAGGCGGAGTCGGCGATGGTGACAACGCGGACATTTTGCTCCGGATACTTGTCGCCAAAGAAGGCGAGAGCGCCGGAGGCGAGCGCGTCGTCGATGTTCATGATGTCCGTTTGCAGCGGCAAGTCGCGCAGGATTTCTTCGTTCACCTGATTTTCGATTTCCTGCAACTCCTCGGGTGCGAGTTGCGCGAAATGGCTGAAGTCGAAGCGCAGATGATCGGGCGCGTTGAGCGAGCCGGACTGCTTGACGTGCGTGCCAAGAATATTGCGCAGCGCGGCGTTCACCAGATGCGTGCCGGTGTGATTGCGCATCACGCGCGCGCGGCGCGCGGCGTCGGCGACGGTGGCGACGCGGTCGCCCACGGCGAGATCTTCTTTGGCGACGATGCGATGCGCGATGAGGCCCGCGACGGGATAATACGCGCCGCGCACTTCGGCGACTTGCTGCGAAAGCGCGTCGTCGAAGAATGCGCCGGTGTCGGCGACCTGTCCGCCGGATTCCGCGTAGATCGTCGAGCGATCGAGGACGATTTCGGCCTCTTCGCCGGCTTTCAGTTCGTTGACCTGGCCTGCCTTGGTGACGATGGCTTCGATGTGGCAGTCTTTGGTCGTCGTGCCAAAATAAAAATCCGGCTCGGTCTTGAATGTGTCGGCGAGCTTTCTGTAAACCGGGCTCGCCGCTTCCTTGTGCGCGCCTTTCCAACTGGCGCGAGCGCGAGCCTGTTCCTCAGACCGAGCCCGCTCGAATCCTTCGAGGTCCAGCTGAATGCCGACGTCGCGCGCAGCGTCAACCATAAAGTCGAGTGGCAGCCCGTAGGTTTCGTAGAGGCGGAAAGCATCTTTGCCAGGAAACATTACACTTGCTTGGCCCTTCCTATTGAACTCAAGTATCTTGTCTTGCGAAGAGCTACTGAATCCGGAGATTCGATTTTCGGCCAAAGATTCAAGGGCCAATTCCTGGACGCGTTTTTCCCAAGCAGACAGTCCGATCTTGAGCACGCGGTCAAACTGCTCCTCCTCTGCCTTAATGACTTCCGCTACCCTATCGGCTGACTCAATGAGTTCCGGATATGCGTCTTTCATCAAATCGCGGACGGTGTACACCATCTGATACAAAAACGGATTCTCTTGGCCTTGCAAACGCCCGTGGCGTATCCCGCGACGGAGAATCTTGCGCAGGACGTAGCCACGCCCCTCATTTGACGGGACCACGCCATCGGCAATCAGAAAGGTAGCGGCCCGCGAGTGGTCAGCGATAACACGGAGGCTTGCATTATTTAGGAACGGATCTGTGGAGCGCTCTCGACCGCGGCGGGCAAAATCAAGCCTCTTCTTTATTTCTCCAAGAAGAAGGTCATCCTCCACCGAACGAATCTTGCCCTCGGGGGCAACAGGAAATAGCACAAGTTTCTTCGCCCTATCAATCAGCAGCGTAAACAAATCCGTTTCGTAATTCGAGATTGCCCCTTGCATTACCGCGGCCATGCGTTCGAGGCCCATGCCGGTGTCGACGGACGGTTTGGGCAGGGGATTGAGTGTGCCAGACGCGTCTCTATTAAATTGCATGAAAACCAAATTCCAAATCTCGACGTAGCGGCCGCACTCGCAGGGAAATTTGCAATCTGTGTGGCCTTGATCGGAAGCGGCAGGTCCCATGTCGTAGAAAATTTCGCTGCAGGGCCCGCACGGCCCGGTGTCGCCCATGGCCCAGAAATTTTCCTTCAGTCCGGGAATTTCGTAGACGCGATCTTTCGGCGCGCCGGTTTCGAGCCAGAGTTTCGCTGCGTCGTGATCGGGCTGCAAATTTTCGTGGCCGCCGAAGACCGTGAAAAAAAGCTTGTCGACCGGAATGGCGAACCATTCGGGCGAGGTGACCAATTCCCAGGCGTAGGCGATGGCGTCTTTTTTGAAATAATCGCCGAAGGAAAAATTGCCGAGCATTTCGAAAAATGTGTGATGGCGATTGGTGAAGCCGACGTTTTCGAGATCGTTGTGCTTGCCGCCAGCGCGAACGCATTTCTGGCACGTGGTGGCGCGGTTGTAATCGCGTTTTTCAAGGCCGAGGAAAACGTCCTTGAACTGATTCATGCCGGCATTGGTGAAGAGCAGCGTGGGATCGTTGGCAGGGACGAGGGAAGAGCTGCGGACGCGTTTGTGCCCGCGCTCCTCGAAGAATCGCAGGAACGTCTCGCGAATTTTATTTCCCGACCACTTCAGTTCTTCCACGCGCGCTCCTTAACGGGTGTCATCATAGCTTTTCCACGGGCTTGAGACGCAACTCAATTTAGAAAAACGCATTTCTCTGGCGATTAGAAATGAGTCCGACCTTTTGTTTTCAGTGAGTTAGCCTCATTTCTAATTTTTCATAGGTCTGGCGATTAGAATCGCTTTTGTTTCGCCTCCTAGAAACACGAACGGCCACCCGAAGGTGGCCTGGCCGGGCAAAACGCCCGAGTCATTATCCTGTGTACCATTTTATAAACAGAAAGTCAAGAGAAAACGGACGGGGAAAGCAGATTCCTGCCTGCGGTGGACAGGCTCGCCCAGGCGAGCAGGCTGCGGCGCGGCGAGCAAGTGGCGAGAAAAAACGAAACGCGACGCACGGAAACAAGGCGACTCGGAGAGTCGCCCGGGCGGGGCAAGCCCCGCCCCTACGAATGCAAATTCAAAGCGGTCCGCGAGTGACCCTTCGACTTCGCCCGGCACTCGCCACGGCGAGCAGGCGGCGAGCAAGCCCCTGCGAATGCATATTCAAGAGCGGGGCAGCGCTCTCAGGAAAGTTGCCCGGGAACAGAGAATGCTGCGAGAGAAAGTGTATGGCTTAGGTCTCTGAGGCCGAAGGATCTTCGAAATCGGGGAGGGGTTCGCGGGAGGCGAGGCGAAGCTGAGTGCGGATGACGTCGGAGGAAAAGCCGGCGCGAAGAAGGCTGCGGTAGAGCGAGGCGGACTTTTTTTCGTCGAGCGGCCCGGCGCGGAGGCGCCGCAACTGGCGCTCGATACGGGATTTTACGAGCGCGGCTTCGTCGGTTTCGGCGAAAACGGAAGCGAGCGCGGCTTCGATGTGGCGATCGGGCACGCCGCGCGCGCGGAGTTCTCGGGCGATGCGAAATTTGCCCTGATGACGATTCTGGGCGTGCGCGCGGGCGAAGTCGCGGGCATAGCGGGCGTCGTCGAGATAATTCAATTCGCGGAGTTTTTGCAGGACGGCGTCGGCGTGGTCTTTTTCCTCGGCGCGCAGAGCGAGATATTCCTTCATTTCGTGCACGGAATGAGCGCGGCGCATCAATGCGCGAGTGGCGGCGGCGTAAAGGCCGGCCTCGGTGGAGAATTTGCGAGGAGCGGAGCGCATGAGGGAAGAATACTAGTGATAAGTGATGAGTGACAAGTGACGAGTGAAAAGCAAAAGGTGAATCCATCGCGCCCGCCACGGCGGACGGGCGGATAAGACGCGCGAAAGGAAGGCAGTCCTTTAATAAATCCACGCAACTTTTTTGGGCAGCGGGCGTTTGCAGAAAGGCAAATACCTCGCGCCCGGCCGACGGACAGGCTCGCCGAGGCGAGCAAACTCAGGGCAAGCGAGTGACAAGTGACGAGAAGGCGAAAACCTACAGCCGGTGGGCAATGCCGCTAAGTGTTCCACGAATTCATCGCTTTGCGTACCAGCGAGTCCGGCGGGAACTCCAGCAGCTCGAAAGTTACTCCCGGCGTGGCCTGTACAGAGCTAATGTGCGCGCCGGTCTGGTGGCTGACACGGATATCTTGTGCCGTTAGGCCGCTCTGCCTAAGTATTTTCACCGCATCTTCGAGGTTGCCCAGTTCGAGCCCGATGTGACCGAGACCCGGTGGATGTTCGCCGGATGCGGGCTGCAATTCCAAAAACGTGTTCCGCGAAATCTGCAGATACGCGAACGCGGGTTTCCGTCCGACGGCGTTGAAAGAAAGAACCTCGCGGAAGCCGAACTTCTCCGCGTAGAAGCTTTTTGCCTGCTCGAAATCCGGCACGCGAATCATCACATGATTCAGGCTGGCCCCAGGTAGTTCCGCTTTGTTCTGACTATCGCGAGTGTCTGCGTCGGCAGGGATCCGTGCGGCTCCAACTGTGAACGCGGCGGCTACTGACTGCAGAAACGTCCTACGGTCGATCATTGCTTTTCTCCTTGTTTGTTCGATTGCTCGCACGCGGCCATTCCCGGCACGCGAATCTTCCATCATTCAGGCTACTGGCGGCGGTTGGGGCGGCGCCGGCCCCGCTAGTCGTAGTCTTGGCACTCTTCGGAGAATGCTTGATAGAAACCTCAGCAGCTGGGTTCGACGCTGCCGCGCAAACCAAACGAAAGCGCGATGGAAAAAAGTCCGGTACGGAACTTATATCAGGAATTTTCACGTGGCAATTATTTTCAGCGCAGGGTTCCAAAATTAGAGGCGGGCATAGCAGTGGTGTAACTGGAGTTGAGCGTTCAAGGAAAAATCCAAAGCAGGTCCCTCACCACCGTTCGCGGCTTTGCCGCTTGCCGCGGCCACGCAGCCGGGCTCGGGATGACAGCAGTTACAACAAAAAAGCTTAGCGGCGGTGGGAGCCGGTGCGCTCGAATTCGGTCATGGTGCGCTCCATTTCTTCGCGCGCGGCGTCGGCGGAAGAACGAATGCCCTGGATGCGCAGCTTGAATTCGTCGGGATTCGAGGCGCGGATGAGCGCTTCGTCAAGGGTGATCAAATTCTTCGAATAGAGATCGAAGATGGATTGATCGAAGGTCTGCATGCCGTACTGGCTGGTGCCGGCGGCGAGCGCGTCGCGAATCATGCGCGTCTTATCGGCGTTGATGATGCAATCGCGAATGTAGCCGGTGGAGATGAGAACTTCGACGGCGGGCACGCGGCCGACACCGTCGCTCTTGCGAACGAGGCGCTGACTGACGACGGCGCGAAGCGTCGAAGCGAGTTGCAAGCGAATTTGCTTCTGCTCCGGCGGCGGAAAGACGGCGATGATGCGCTGAATCGTTTCGGTGGCGTCGAGAGTGTGCAACGTCGAGAAAACCAAGTGGCCCGTCTCGGCGGCGAGCAACGCTGTGGAAATGGTTTCGAGGTCGCGCATTTCGCCGACGAGGATGACGTCAGGGTCCTGGCGCAACGCGGCGCGGAGAGCGGTCGAAAACGTGGAAGTGTCGACTTCGACTTCGCGCTGATTGATGAAACCTTTTTTGTCACGATGCAGATATTCGATGGGGTCTTCGATGGTGATGATGTGCTCGGGGCGGATGGAGTTGATGCGGTCGATCATGGCCGCGAGCGTCGTGGATTTACCAGACCCGGTGGTTCCGGTGACGAGAACGAGGCCGCGCTGCTCTTCGCAAATTTTGTCGATGACCGGCGGAAGATTCAACTCTTCGATGGTGCGGATTTTCGTGGGGATGACGCGCAACACCATGCCGACGTTGCCGCGCTGCTGAAAGACGTTGACGCGGAAGCGGCCGAGGCCAGCGACGCCGTACGCCATGTCGAGCTCGGCGGTTTCCTTGAATTTTTGCTTTTGCCGGTTGGTCATCATGCTGAAGGCCATGGAAAGCATTTCTTCCGGCGTGATGCGCGGGACATCGGCGATGGGCTGGAGAATGCCGTCAACGCGAAGATAGGGATGGTTGCCGACTTTCAGGTGCAAGTCGGAGGCTTTGTTTTCAACTGCCTTGCGCAGCAGATCATCAACGGCAACGGCCATGCGCGGTCACCCTCAGTATTGGCAGAATCAATTCAAGCTAGCACGCGAAGGAAGGGAGGGCAATCGAGGAGCGAAAGGGGATTGTCCTGAATGCAAACCCGCGGTTTGGCCGCACGCTGCTAGGAGTCGCGGGCAAAGAGCATGTGATAGAGCCAGCCGCCGATCACGCCGCCGAGCAGAGGGCCGGCCCAGTAAACGCCGTGATTGGCCCAGTGATGGGAGATGATGGCTTGGCCGAGCGCCACGGCAGGATTCATGGACGCGCCGGTGTACGGCGAGCCGACGAGCGTTCCGAGGAAAACAGCCAAGCCAGCAGCGAAGCCGCCAATGCGCGCGAGAAAATCCTTGGTTTCGGCAACAGCTCCGAAGAAAACGAAAACCAGGAAAAAAGTAAGGAGCATCTCGAAAAGAATTCCTTGCGTGCGCGAAAAACCGGACGCGAGGTCGGGAGCGCCCATTGCGACGGGGCGCCAAATCGAGTCGGGGATAAAACGCGCGAGCGTATAGACAGCGGCCAGTGCGCCGAGGCATTGCGCGATGAAGTAGAAGAGCGAAAGCAGCGAGCCCATTTTGCGCGTCACCCAGGCGCCGATGGTGATAGCAGGATTGAAATGCGCACCGGAAATTTGCACGAGCGCGAACACCAAAACGGCGAAGACAAGCCCGCGGGCAAGCGCCAGGGCCGGCAAGCCGATACCTGCGCCGCCGGTGGAGCGAAGTTCCTGATCAACGCAGACCACGCCCGCGGAAATGAAAACAAATAAGTACGTGCCGATGAATTCAGCAAGCAGCTTTTGCCAGTTGCGAATCATGCCACCTCCCGGAGATCGCCGCGAGCGGAGCGCGACCGCGATTCTAGCAGGGGTGTCGCCGATTTTCGAAGCGATTCCAGATGGAGGGACAAAAGTTAAGCGCCAGTGGTTTAGCAGTATGTCGCGGCCTGCCTGCCCGCCACGGCGAGCAAGCGGCAGGCAGGCCGCGACCACAAAGCTCATCGCATTTTTCATCGGACTGTTAGACCCAACGCCGCTGCAGTGCATAGCGTTTTCGTAGGGTCGGGTCTTTAGACCCCGACCTCGCGCATAGCGCGAGCGGGTCTTCAACAAATGGGGCGGGCCTGAAGGCCGCCCCTACGACAGCCACGGCGGGCAAGCGGTATACAGGCCGCGACAGATGCCTTCCGAGTTACTAACGGGAAGAACAAAGTACTGTTGGCGGACGCGATGGCGGTTGTTAACGTGGCGTTCAGGGGTGCCCTGAAATGTCACGCAACCGACTGCTCTTCACGCTCGTTTTCTTCGGCCTCGTTATCGGCGCGGCAGTCGCGATTCGCTTCCTGCCAAAGCACTATGCGGTCGGGGAGACGATGTTTCGACCGACCATTTTCTGGAACAACCACGAAGCTTTCATTTTCCTCGATACCAACCGGGCGGGAAAGGCCACCAATGTTGTGCAGGATGAAGTTGCGACGAAGGGTTATGGTTATTTCGCGCTGCTGTTTGGAATGGGCGACCGGTTTTCGAATTATCAAATGAAGGCATATTGGCTGCTGCCTTCCGGAAAACTGATCGAAACGCCCCTGCCTCCCGATGCGGCACCTTTCGGGAAATGGTCTTTGCGTGACGGCGATTTGCAATTGGCGCCGCCCCCGAATAGGGAGCTTTACGCGCGGACTTACACGGGTTTTTGGTGGGATGGAGCCAAATTTGTAACAGTGCTGCCCGAAAATGGTCTGCGGAATGTGTCGGCGGGCGCAGAAACGGTACAGCCCGACGACACTGCCGACGATGATGCCGATTCGGCTTTCGTGACGGCCTCCGCGCGAAGTGAGTTCAAGGCCGCGGGCTGGCACTGGAAACAACTCACGGCATTCGAGCCTAATGCCGTCAAGCTGATCCTGCCGATACAACTGGGCAGCTCGGTGTTTTCGCTGACGCTCAATGAATTTCCGGCGCGCCCCAACGGCGCGCATTTTGACCCTCTGGCTTATGGCGCAAAGAGTTTGGAGGTATCGCGCACAGAAGGTGCGCCGCAGACGCAAGTGATCTGGAGCCAGAAGGGATGGCAGTCGATATCGAAGGCAGAATTCGACCAGGAGGCGTGGAAAAGCGGCCGACTGACGACTATGACCTTCGGGACGTGGATTCTCTGGTTTGCTGTTTTCCTATTTTTAATCCTGTGGAGATTCGGGAGTTGGGCGCATCTGTTTTTCAGCCTTTTCACGATGAAGGGGCGCGTGCTGAAGAACATGGGAACGTCTTATTCATTTCCTCCGGCAGTCCCCGGACAATTTCCAAAATTGGACACGGAGAAGCTGAATTACTACACGCAGGAATTCGAAGGTATGGGTTTCACGCGACTAGGTGATTTCTCTCTGGTTTCCGACGCAGCCAAGTCAATTCCGAGCTTTTGCCGATTATTTGTAAATTCGAAACAGCATTGCTTCGGAACCGCTTTCCAGTTTTTTCCCATGGGCAAAAGTCCGCGACCATTGAAGTGCACGATTACAAGCTCACTGGAGAACGGGTGGGATTTGAACTTTGGCGACCGAAAGCCGGTGGCGGCAAGTTCTCTGGTCCGGCGACCACGCGGAATCGGAGTGAGCATGCCAGAAGCAAGGCCGTACGAGTTGCTGAACGCTTTCCTGCAGATGCGCACGCAGGTATGCGAGGACTTGGGGGTTTCTCCCCTGAAGAACGACACGCTGGAAGCATATGTCGCGAAACTGCAGGCGTCGCATAAGGACATTCGCGACTCCGTGAAGCGAAGGAGTTTTGCAAGGGGCATTTCGCAGGTTTATTGGCGAAAGTTCTCGTTGCTAAAGACAAAACAGGAATATGTCTGGCTTGGAGATTATCCGAAAGAAGCGGAGAGGCATAGGCAGGGGAGCGTGATACGTGCACCTGCGCTTTAAGTTCCGATCAACCAACTTCGAAAAGGAGTTTTTTGAAGTTAGCGCACGCCCGCGGTGGCGGGTGCGTTTACGGCAGTGAGCCAGCCGTGGCGGTCTTCTTTCGTTCCGCCGGTCAATGCATAGAATTCGTCCTGCAATTTCTTGGTGATTGCGCCGCGGGAGCCATTGCCGACTTTGATTTTATCGACGGAGCGAATCGGCGTGATTTCTACGGCAGTTCCCGCGAAAAAAACTTCGTCGGCGATGTAGAGCATTTCGCGAGGGAGCATCTGCTCGGTGCAGGGAATACCGAAATCTCGGCAGAGGGCGAAAATCGTGTCGCGCGTGATGCCGGGAAGAACGCAATTGGCGAGCGGCGGCGTGAGAACCTTGCCGTCGTGGACGACGAAAAGATTTTCGCCCGAGCCTTCGCTGACGTAGCCGTTCACATCAAGAGCGATTCCTTCGACGTAGCCATTGATCATCGCTTCCATGCGAATGAGCTGCGAATTCATGTAGTTCGCGGCGGCCTTGGACATTTGCGGCAGGGTATTCGGAGCGGACTTGTTCCACGAACTGACGCAGACGTCTACGCCGTTCTTGATGGCATCGTCGCCCAGATAACGGCCCCAATCCCAGCAGGCCATGTAAACTTCGAGCGGGCAATTGAACGGATTCACGCCGGCGTCGCCATAGCCGCGCATGACGATGGGGCGGATGTAGCAGGAGTCCATGTGATTTTCGCGAACGAGTTCGAGCGCGCCCTGGCAAATGTCATCAACCGAAAAATCGAAATCCATACGGTAAATGTGCGCGGAATTGCGGAGCCGCGCCATGTGTTCGCGCAAGCGGAAAACGGCGGGGCCCTGCGGCGTCTTATAGCAGCGGATGCCTTCGAAAACGGAGCTGCCATAGCTGACGACGTGGGCAACAATGTGAATCTGCGCGTCGTCCCACTTGATCATTTTTCCGTTGTGCCAGATCTTTTCGGTCTTCTTAAGGGCCATGGTCGTCTCCGCTGAAGTCCCGTGAGATGTCCTGCCTGCCGACGAAACAGATTATAACACACGAGATTTCGGGCGCAGACGCGGCGAAAAATTATTCTGAGGATTTCCGGAGTCCAATTTGGCCGGTCGGATTTTTGCGCGGCGGAGCTGGCGCCGGACGGCTCATTAACTGGAAATCGTGGCGCATTTCCTCGAGCCGGTGACCATAAACCACTTCCCAGCTTCCCAGAAGCAGAAAAGGTATAAGCGCGGCGGCGGCCCAGAGCTTGGCTTTATTGGGAATTTTTTCTTCCGGCTCCCAGCGGAAGATGCGGCGCGAGATCTCGAACGCCACAATCAGGCTGACGAGCAAGGAAAAAACATCGCCCATGACCTCGTGAACGGTAGCCGAGCGGAGCATAGCGTTTTCCAGGCCCGTGGCCAGATACGTGGCGGGCGAAAACAGCGTGACCTTCTGCACCCAGCGAGGCATGAACGTGAGGGGAATCGTTACGCCGGAAAGAAACAAAAACGAGGACCAGAGAATATTGTTGATGACGGTGGTTTCCTGCACGTCGTTGGTGACGCTGGCGATGATCAACCCGAGCGCGGAAAACGCCGCCGCCCCTATCGAAATGAGAAAAAACACTTCCCAGAGATTGCCCCATGTGGGCATGTGAAAAACGTAGCGGCAGACCAAAAATTCGACGATGACCGTGGGCAGAACGAGGAAATAATTCGAAATAATGCTGGAGCCGAGCATCGCGCCTGCGCCGATTGGCGCAAGACGAAAGCGGCGCAAGATTCCCTGTTCGCGAAACATGACGAGTTGCATGCTCAGACCCCAGAAGCTGCCCATGACCGTAAGAGCCAGGATGGCGCCGAGCAAATAGGGGATCTCGTTGCGATTCGAGCCGCCGAAGAAAATCACATAGCCGAAAAGGAAGCCAATGGGCATGGCCAGGCTGAAGAACAAAAATGTGCGGCTGCGCAGAGCCAGCTTGATGCGCATCATCGAAAGCGTCCAGGTATGATTTACCATGCGAGCATGCCTTCCTTCATTCGCGCAGTCTCCGGCCAGTGAGTTCGATAAAAACATCTTCGAGAGACGGCGAGAACATTTCCAAACCTTGCAATTCGACGCCATCCGCTTCGAGATGCTTCACGAGGGAGACGATCGTCTGCGTTGGCTTCGTCGAATGCAGGACCCAAGCGTCTTCAAATTTGCGGCAGTCGGCGACGCCATCGAGTTTGCCGAGCGCACCATCGGAAAGGTCGCGGCTCAGGCGGACTTCGATGCGCGTCGTTCCCGCGGAACCATGCTTCAATTCACGCGGCGTCCCCATGGCCATGACCTTGCCTTGATCCACGATGGCGACGCGATCGCAGAGACGCTCGGCTTCTTCGATGTAATGCGTGGTCAGCAAAATAGATTTCTTCTCGCGCTTCAATTCCTCGAGTTCGTTGTAGATTTCGCGGCGGACCTGCGGATCAAGGCCGGCGGTCGGCTCGTCGAGAAGAATCATGCGCGGATTGTTGACGAGAGCGAGCGCCAGCGCGAGCCGCTGTTTCTGGCCGCCGGAGAGCTGGTTGTAAAAGGCGTTGCGTTTTTCTTCCAGTTGAAATCGCTTGAGAAGCTCTTTCGGGTCGCGCGGATTGCGGTAGAAACGCGCGAACATTTCGAGTGTTTCTTCGACGCGCATTTTATCGGGCAGGGAAGTGGACTGCAGCGCGGCGCCAACGAGATGCTTCAATTCGGCTGCGTTCGTTTGCGGATCAAGGCTGCAAACGCGCGCCACGCCGCGATCGGGCGTGCGCAAGCCTTCGAGAATTTCGATCGTCGTGGTCTTGCCCGCACCGTTTGGCCCGAGCAGCCCGAAAAGCTCGCCTTCCTGAACCTCGAAGCTGATGCCACGCAGGGCTTCCACAGCGCCATAGTTCTTATACAGGCCTTCTACTTTTATGAGAGGTTCGCTCATCGCAAGATTCGTCTTCTATCATATCGAATGGCGCGCGCGTGAAGCGACTCATTTTGTGCGCGCTCTCGGAGCGGATTTGGCTAGAAATTTCTTTGGCTTCCAGTGATGCGCGGCCATGTCCACGGCCATGCCGGAGAATTTCGTGCCCTCGGTTTCGAGAAGACGCCGCTGTTTGCTGCCGTAGGGTTCGCGCGGCAGAATGCGGCCGCCTGCTCCGACAACACGATGCCACGGAATCCCTCGTCCGGAAGGGCATCCAGCCATGGCGTAGCCGAGAGTTCTGGCGCCGCCGGGCAGGCGCAGGATGCGCGCAAGCTGGCCGTAGGTCATCACGCGGCCGCGCGGAATTTGTTTGATTGCGGCGTAAACGTGTTCCCAGCCGCCCTTTTGTTTCTTTTTTGCCTTGCGCATCTTTATTCGTCCCTTCGTTTGGTCGCCGAGGAGCTATGGAATTGCGTATGAATGCCGGATGCGCGGGGCGACTTAGGCGGCGCGGGAATAAAACACTTCACGGGAATCCGGCATCAAATCAATGAGAAACGGGACTTTAGCGAAGTGTGCCTCCGCAAAGTTTTTCCTCAGCGGTACCGAAATGTCTCCGACCAGATAATTACCTTTAGGAAGCAACCTGCGCGAGAACTCAGCATCATACCATTGACGGCGTAGTGGAAGATACTTACACTACGCTGCACGGTCAAGAGCAAGGGGGCGAACTGTGGCGTTTATTCGGCGCAAGGGGAACACGTACTACCTGGTACACAACGTGCGCCGGCACGGCAAGGTGGAGCAGTTGTATCTGGCACGCCTTGGCGAACGGCCACGGATCACGGATGAAGTGGTGCGCGAAGTTTCGCGAAACCATCCGATGCTGGAGCTGGACTGGTCGCGGCTTCGCGAGATAGTGAACAGCCGCGTGGAGCTGTTCGATCCGCGGTCTCCCTACGTCAAGCAATTGCTGAATTCGCTGCGGCTGATCAATCTGGATTTGGCCGATCTTTCGCCGCCGCTTCTGCTCTTGCCGGACCGCGATCATTCGGGGCAAGAACTGGTTACGCAGCTCAGATTGCTGCGGTCAACGGTGGATATAAAGCTCGAACAATTCGAACGCGTGAAGTCACATGCCGTGGAAGGGAATCGCAGATACCGGTAACGGGGGGAACGACGATGAACCGGTCACAACATTTGGACCCAACGCAACGCAGCCGCGAATCTCGCGAATTTGAAACCGCGCTCCGGCGGAAGATTGTCGGACAGGACGAAGCGGTGCAGGCGGTGGTGGACCTGTATCAGGTGTTTCGCGCGGGCCTGAACTCGCCGGGGCGGCCGGTGGGGAATTTGCTTTTCCTCGGGCCGACAGGTGCGGGCAAAACGCGCGTCGTCGAAGCCACGGCGGAAGTCGTCTTTGGGGATCCGCGCGCGGTGATCAAAGTCGATTGCGCGGAATTTCAACATTCGCACGAGATCGCGAAATTGATCGG
This sequence comes from Candidatus Acidiferrales bacterium, assembly GCA_035934015.1. Lineage (NCBI taxonomy): Bacteria > Pseudomonadati > Acidobacteriota > Terriglobia > Candidatus Acidiferrales > Candidatus Acidiferrales bacterium. The sequence goes on along the minus strand of DASYYH010000011.1, from coordinate 53,365 downwards.
TTCGCCTCCGGGCTATCTAGGGCATCGCGAAACGCATCCATTAATCACACAGGAAGCGCTCGCGCAATTTCACACCGAAAAGATCAAATTGTCGTTTTTGCTCTTCGACGAAATCGAAAAGGCGTCAGATGCGCTGTGGCAATTGCTTCTGGGCATCCTCGACAAAGCGACGCTTACACTTGGAGACAACCGCCGCGTGGATCTTTCGCAGGCTTTGATTTTCCTGACGTCGAACCTTGGCGGCTCGGAAATCACAGAACTGATGACCGGACGGCTCGGTTTTGCGCCCGCGACGCAAAGCGATTCACCGACGCGCCTCGAGCAAAAAATCGAACGCACGGCGTCCGAAGCGGCCAAACGCAAGTTCTCGCCGGAATTCATGAACCGGCTCGACAAAGTGGTTGTGTTTCACCCGCTGCGCGAGCCGCAGCTCGAGCAAATTTTGGATATCGAACTGAGCATGGTGCAGCAGCGCGTGCTTGAAACAGCCAAAGGGAAATTTCTTTTCCGCGTGACGCAACCGGCGCGGGAATTTTTGCTGAAAGAAGGCACGGATTTGAAGTACGGCGCGCGGCACTTGAAGCGCGCAATCGAGCGGCACATTGTCTATCCGCTGGCGAGTTTGCTGGCCACGGATCAGATTCGCCTGGGCGACGTGCTCTCGATCGATTGGGACTCGGCAACGAATTCGCTGGTTTTCTGGAAAGAAGCGGAAGGCGCACTTGTTACTGTGGAGCCAGTGCAGCCAGGATTGGCTGCCGCGGCGGCAGCCGATGAAGATGGACACGGACGCGAAATCCCCGTCAGCATGCCAGCGACGGTCGAGGCTTTGCCAGCGGCAGCTTCGGCGCTGCGTCCGGCAGCGCATCAGGCGCGGCAATCCGAAGATTTCAAGGGGACACGGCGAGAGAGAGTCTAGGTTCTGCGGCGAATCGGCGGCATGCCGGACCTGCGTAAAGACACGTGCACTTCCTGCGTTTCGCGGCGCGCTTTGCCGTGGCCGGAAGGGCAAGCGTCCCCATTCAGCGGAGCGGCCGAAAGTGCAATCTATCTATAAGACGGCGGTTGCGTTATGCGGGAAGCGCTACTTCGCCCCAAGCTCAACGAGCTTGCGGCTTAAAGAGGCAACTTCTTTTGCAGAATCGTGAATCGCTGTCACGTGACTGCGAACCGAAGAATTCTCCACCGTAACTTCCAATGCCAATTCCGAATGGCTGAAAATGACTGTGGCATGATTAATCAGTTCATGGCCATAGAGCCGCATGTTTTCGAGCACTGTGGTCAATTCATTTCTGCACTCGCGGCATGGCATTCGCCGGACCCTCATGGATAACATAAAAAGCGACCGCCTCCTTGCACTCATGGATAGAGCGTAATGCTCAGTCTGGTTTTCCTTCATGACCCAAGTTCCTCATAATTTTCTGAAACACATTACGAATCATGCGAATCTCTTTTTTTGTGACGCCACGCCAAGCGGTTTGTGCAACCGCCGCCGCAATGGGTACGCCTTTGCGGAAGCTATCGCGTCCGCGGGAAGTTATTGTGACCAGAACTTTCCTCCGGTCGTCGCGGCTGCGCGCACGCTTGATGAGCCTCTTCGCCTCCAGCCGGTCGAGCATGCGCGTCATCGTGGAGACATCCAATCCGCTAAACCACGCTAACGCGCCGGGCGTGTTTGCCTCTCCGCGTGAACAATTGGCAAGCACCATGGCTTCGCGGGCAGACAATCCGAGTGGCGCCAGTGCCTTGTCGTGCGCTTGCAGAAGCACCGCCGTAATCGGGCCGATCATCCTGCGGCCAACGAATATCTCGTCGAACGTCTTGCTGGATTGTTTGCGTGCCACAATCAGGACAATATACTTGATTTTGCAATATCTGTCAATTCAGATATTGCTCCTACAATCCTAAATAGCATGACATTAGACGAATCAGACAGGATTCAGGTTTCGCGAAAAACCGAACTCTTTCAGAGCGAGCTAGCCGGCCTCGTCAAGGCTCTCGCCATAGATGGCGGGCACTTTGGCGCCCATCGCGCGCAAATACGCGGCGAGCTGTGCGCGATGATGGATGGTATGCGAGAGAACGATCTGAAGATAAATCACCGCGGGATACTCGGATTTCTTGAGAAAGGAAATCGGCCGCGCCAGGTACTCGCCGCTGAGCTTCTGCGCCTTGGCGAAATTCTCCGGAAACTGCGCGTCATACCAGGCAATGACATCTGCGCCGCAATTGATTTCTTTGGGCAAGCCATTTTCGACGGGCAAGTAGAATTGGGCTTGAAAAATCGAGTCGAGGAACCACATTTCAACGAGAACGATGTGCCAGGCGAGTTCCAGAGCGGTGCGCGATTTCGGATGAATGCGGAAACCGCACTGCTCGTCCGGCAAGGCGGCGATGACTTTGCGTGTGATCTGCGATTCATGTTCGACCGTGGCGAGCAGATGCCCGGCGATGGCCGAAGCCTCTTGAGAAGTCATGGATGCCGCTCCTGAGAAACGCCGCCGACCCCAAGGGAGATGCCAGTATATGTTTTTCGCGAATGGAGGAAATTGTTATTGCGAAGCGGTGTGCCCTGGGATTAAGCAGTGAGGGCCGCGGAGTTATGCCGTAGGCACGACGAGAGTTTTCTCGTGCGGGCCGAGATGCTTCTGCGCGTCCAGATTCTGCTTCGGCTGCCAGCGCAGGACGGGCTTGCGCGCCGCGGCGACTTCGTCCAGCCTGCCGACGCGCGTGGAATGCGGCGCGGTTTTCACAAGTTCGGGATTCGCTTGCGCTTCGGCGGCAATCGAGCGCATGGCGTCAATAAAAAGATCGCATTCTTCGCGCGACTCGGATTCTGTTGGCTCGATCATGAGAGCGCCGGGGACGATTAACGGAAACGCCGTCGTGTACGGATGGAAGCCATAATCGATGAGGCGCTTGGCGATATCCATTGTGTTGACGCCGTGCTTTTTCTGGCGCGCGTCGCTGAACACGACTTCGTGCATCGAAGGCAAGTTGTACGGCAGATCAAAGAAATCCTCGAGATGCCTGCGGATGTAATTGGCGTTCAGCACGGCGTCTTCCGTCGCCTCGCGAATGCCCGGCCCATACGCAAGCGTGTATGCCAGCGCACGCAGAAGCACACCGAAATTTCCGCAATAGGCGCGCACCCTGCCGATCGACTGCGGGCGGTGGAAATCGAGCGCGTAGCGGCCGTTTGCTTCGGCGACTACGGGAACGGGCAAGAACGGTTCGAGGATTTTCTTGATCATCACTGGGCCCGCGCCCGGGCCGCCTCCGCCATGCGGCGTCGAAAAAGTTTTGTGCAGATTCAAGTGCATGACGTCCACGCCGAAGTCGCCGGGGCGCGTGATGCCGGCGAGCGCGTTCATATTCGCTCCGTCCATATAGAGCAGCGCACCGCGCGAGTGGAGGATTTCCGCGATTTCCGCGATATTTTCTTCGTAGACGCCGAGCGTCGAAGGATTCGTAATCATCAGCGCGGCGACTTCGTCGGTGACAAACTCACGAAAGTGTGCAATGTCGATCTGGCCGCGCTCGTTGGATTTGATGTTTTGGACTTCGTAGCCCGCGATGACCACAGACGCTGGATTTGTGCCGTGCGCGGAATCGGGAATCAGAATTTTCTTTCGCGCACCGCCTTTACTTTCAAGATACGCGCGAATGAGGAGCAAACCGGTAAGCTCACCCTGTGCGCCGGCGACCGGTTCGAGCGACGCCGCGTCCATGCCCGTGACTTCGAGCAGACACTTCTGCAAATCGTGAATGATGCGCAGGCAGCCCTGCGAGACAGCGTCGGGCTGCAGAGGATGTTCGGTCGCGAGTCCTTCAAGGCGGGCCACGAATTCATTGACGCGCGGATTGTATTTCATGGTGCAGGAGCCGAGCGGATACATGCCGAGATCAATGGCGTAATTCCAGGTGGAAAGACGCGTGAAGTGGCGAATCACTTCGATTTCGCTGACTTCGGGAAAGCCTTCGACTCGGTCGCGGACAAATTCCGCACCAAGAGTCTTTGCCGGATCAACCGCGGGAACATCGAGCGGCGGCAACTCGATGCCGCGCTTGCCGGAAACGGATTTTTCGAAGATCAGCCCTTCACTCTGGCTGACGTGACGACCGGCTTTCTTAATTCTCTCCGCGCCGTCCGGTTCCCTATGTGTGTGCTTTTCGTTCAAATCGCTTACTCCCGAATCGTTTAGTTTGCCGCCAGAATTTTGCGAAGCGATGCTGCCAGCCGTTCGATCTCGGCGCGCGGCGTCACTTCTGTCACACAGACGAGTGCGCGCTTGGAATGCTCCGGATAATATTTGCCGAGCGCCAGCGGCCCAATGATCTTTTCGGCGAGGAGTTTCTGATTCATTTCGTCTGCGGGCCGCGGGAACTCCACCGTGAATTCGTTGAACGTCGCGCCGGAAAAGGGAAGTGCGACGCCAGGAATTTTGCGCAACTCTTCCTGTGCGAAGCGCGTCTTGGATAGATTTTGCGCGGCGAGTTCGCGAAGACCTTCCTTACCAAGCAGACAGAGATGAATCGTCACAACCAGCGCATAGAGCGCTTCGTTGGTGCAAATGTTCGACGTGGCTTTTTCGCGGCGGATGTGCTGCTCGCGCGTCGCGAGCGTCAGGCAGAAGCCGCGGCGGCCTTCGGCGTCGAGAGCCTCACCGGCCAGACGGCCGGGCATCTGGCGGACGAATTTTTCACGTGTGGCGATGACGCCCACGAACGGTCCGCCGTAACTCGGCGGCACGCCAAAACTCTGCGCTTCGAGCGCGACGATGTCCGCTTCCTGCGGCGGTCGCACGATGCCGAGCGAAAGCGGCTCGGAAACACAATCAATGAGCAATGCGCCGGCTGCGTGTGCAGCTTCGGCGATGGGACCGAGCTTTTCCAGCACACCGAAGAAATTCGGCGATTGCACGACGACGGCCGCGGCTTCATTCAAAGCTTCGGTGCGGAGCGCGCTGAGATCCACCTGACCGGATGCCGTAAATCCGAATTCTTCGACATGCAATCCGAGGTGCTTTGCGTAAGTCTTGAGCACCTCGCGGTATTCCGGATGCACGGTCTTGGCCACGAGCACGCGATGGCGGCGCGTGATGCGTTCGGCCATCAGCACGGATTCCGTGAGCGCTGTCGAGCCGTCGTACATGGAGGCGTTGGCGACTTCCTGGCCGGTCAGTTGCGACATCAGCGTCTGAAATTCGAAGATTCCCTGCAATGTGCCTTGCGAAATTTCCGCTTGATACGGCGTGTAGGACGTCAAAAACTCGCCGCGCTGCACCAGGGCATCGGTGACAACGGAGCGCACATGCTGATAGACGCCCGCGCCGAGAAAGGAAGTGTACCCGCGCGAATTTTCCGCCGCGCGCGCCTTGAAGTAATCGATGATTTCCATCTCCGAAAGCGGGCCGGGAAGCTTCAGCGGTTCACGGAGCCGGTACTTTGCGGGGATCGTTTCAAAAAGTGTTTCGATCGATTTCGCGCCGATGGCATCCAGCATTTCGCGGCGCTCGGATTGGCTCTTGGGAAGGTAGCGCATCAGGCAGTCTGTTCCTTCTCCTTCTCAGCGACGTACGCTTCATATGCTTTCGCGTCCATGAGGCCGTCGGCGCCTTTCGCGTCATCCATCTTGATTTTCACCAGCCACGCGGAACGATGCGGGTCGTGATTGATTTTCTCCGGGGCGGTCGAAAGTTCGGTATTGATCTCCGCCACTTCGCCGCCGACAGGGCTAAAGACTTCGCTTACGGCCTTGACCGACTCAACCGTGCCGAGCACGTCGCCAGCCTTCACGCGCCCGCCGACTTTCGGCAGCTCGACGAAAACCACGTCGCCGAGCGCATGCTGCGCATAGTCCGTGATGCCGATCGTTCCGGTTGCCCCGGTGATTTGAATCCATTCGTGGTCTTTCGTGTAACGAAACTCCGCTGGGTACATCGGCTGCTCCTTGGTCCATCGTTGCTCAGCGATCGTCAGACTATTTTCGCGCGCTTGTAAAAGGGCACGGGAACAATACGCGCTGGCGCTCGTTGCCCGCGTATGGAAATGTCGAGCAAAGTTCCCGGCGCTTTGAGGCTTGGCGGCACGTACGCAAAGCCGATATTTTTCTTCAAGTGCGGCGCCGGCCCGCCGCTCGTGACGCTGCCGACCTCGCGTTCCTTGTGCACCACGGCGTATCCATCGCGGGCGATCAGCCGCGAATCCATCTGGAATCCGACGAGCGTGCGCTCGATTCCTTTTTCCTTTTGCTTCACGAGCGCGTCGCGCCCCAGAAAATCGGCTTTTTCCACTTTGCAGATCCATGCCAGGTTTGCTTCCCAGGGCGTCGTCGTTTCGTCGATTTCGTGCCCATAAAGCGCCATGCCTGCTTCGAGCCGCAGCGTATTTCGCGCGCCGAGGCCGCAGGCTTGCACGCCCAGCGGCTTACCCGCTTCCATCAGCGCGTTCCATAGTTTTTCGGAATGCTGCGGCGGGAAATAAATCTCAAAACCGTCTTCGCCTGTGTAGCCTGTTCGCGCAATCAGGCACTCGAAGCCATTCACTTCACCGAACGTGAACCAATAATATTTGATTGGTGCCAGCGGAGTTTTCGTCAGCTTTTGCAACAGCTCGAGCGCGCGCGGCCCCTGGATGGCGATTTGCGAGTAGCGCGGCCCGGCGTTTTCCACTTCCGCGCCGAATTTATTGTGGTCCACAATATGCGCATAGTCGCGGTCCTGATTGCCGGCGTTGACGCACAGAAAGTAATTCGTGTCTGAAATTTTGTGCACAAGCAGGTCGTCGACGAACGTGCCTTTGGGCGTCATCAGGCCGGAATAGTGCGCCTGGCCGTTGGAGAGGCGCGCGGCGTCGTTGCTGGTCACGTGCTGCACCAATTGCAGCGCATGCGGGCCGCGCACTTCGATTTCGCCCATGTGGCTGACGTCGAAAAGGCCAACGCGTGTCCGCACGGCTTCGTGCTCAGCCAGGATGCCCGTGTATTCGACGGGCATGTCCCAGCCGCCGAAGTTCACCATCTTGGCGCCCATCCGCCGGTGTAGCGAGTTCAGGGCTGTCTTGCGCAGTTCCGCGGTTGCAGGAGTGCTCACGAAAAAAATCCCAATGGAATTGTAAAGAATCGAAGCTAGCACGCGCTCGGAGACGTGTCAAGAAAGCCGCGGAGATCGGCGACGGCGAAAAATAAGCCGCAAATCTTAGACTTCTAGGATGACAGGCAAGATCAGCGGCCGCTTCGAGGTTTTTTTGTTCAGGAAGCGCTTCAAGTCCGTGCGGATTTTCTCCTTGATGACGCTCCAGTCCGTTTTTTCCTCGGAATTCGATTGCTCAACGGTCTTGACGATGACGTCGCGCGCCTGCGCGATCAGCTCCTGGCCGTCCTCCGACGGCAGAAAGCCGCGCGTGACGATTTCCGGCGTGGCTTCCATCAATCCGGTGTGCTTGTCGATGGCGATGATAGGCACGACCACGCCATCTTCCGCCAAATGGCGCCGGTCGCGAATCACCACTTCTTCAAGTTCTTCGAGCGAGCCGGAATCCACGCAAACGCGGCCGACGGGAATCGGTTCGCGGCGGAACGCGCCGTCGGCGGTGAATTCAATCGGGTGCCCCGATTCGACAAGCAGAATTTCGCCGGAGACGCTGCCGACCTGATGCGCGAGCGCTGCGTGCTGGAAAAGCTGACGATACTCGCCGTGAATCGGAACGAAATATTTCGGACGCACAAGATTCAGCAGAAGCTTCATTTCTTCCTGACTGCCGTGGCCGGAGACGTGAAGCGGCGCGGCGCGTCCGCTTTCGTAATAGACGAGCACGCGGCGGCGGAAAAGATGGTCAATCATGCGCGAAATCGCTTTTTCATTTCCTGGAATGATGCGCGCGGAGAGAATGACCGTATCGTTCTCTTCGATATTCAGCAGGCGGTGATTGTCCACGGCGATGCGCGAAAGCGCGGACATCGGTTCGGCCTGGCTGCCGGACGCCAGCACGACGAGTTTTTTGGAATCGAACGATTTGATGTCCTGCGGGCGCACGACCGATCCGTCGGGGATATGGAGTTTGCCGAGCGAATGCGCGATCTCGACATTGTCCACCATGCTGCGGCCGATGAAGCCGACCTTGCGGCCCTGCTCCGTGGCCACGTCGATCACTTGCTGGATGCGATGAACCGAGCTCGAGAAGCAGGAAATGATCACGCGCTGCGGCGCCGCGCGGAATAATTCTTCGAGGCGCGGACGCACGGCGCGCTCGGACGGTGTATAGCCGGGCCGCTCCGCGTTCGTCGAATCCGCGAAAAGCGCGAGCACGCCTTCCTGCCCGTAGCGCGCGAAGCGATGGAGATCGAATGGAATGCCATCCACCGGCGTAGGATCAATTTTGAAGTCGCCAGTATGAATCACGATGCCGAGCGGCGTACGGATGGCCAGCGCGACGCACTCGATGGTGCTGTGCGTTACGTGCACGAATTCAACATGAAATGGGCCGAGGGAAACGGCCATCCCCGGCGCGATTTCGCGCAAGTCTGCCGAATCGAGCAGGCCGTGCTCTTCGAGCTTCTTGCGAACCAAAGCCAGAGTGAAGCGCGTGCCGTAAATCGGGCATTTCAAATCTGGCAGCAGATAGGGCACGGCGCCGATATGATCTTCATGTGCGTGCGTCAGGATCAGCGCGCGCAGACCGGCGCGACTCTGCTTCAGATAAGTAATATCGGGAATGACGACGTCCACGCCGAGCAGTTCGGTTTCCGGGAACATCAGACCTGCGTCAATGGCAATCAAATCTTCGCCGTAGCGAAGCGCCATCATGTTCATGCCGAACTCGCCGAGCCCGCCGAGCGGGATCATCCAAAGCGAAGATTTACTCAAGTGGGTTGTTTGCGCTCCTTAAGCGTGAAAACCATACTACCACAGGGATGCGGAACGACTTCGAGACACTACAGCGAAAACAGAAATTTCCACGGGATACGGCTGGTTATTCGAAGCGCAGGGCTTCGATGGGGTCGAGCCGCGCGGCTTTCTGCGCGGGATAGTAGCCGAAAAAGAGGCCGACAAACAGCGCAAACGCCGCGGCAATCACAATCGCGAACAGTGGAATGGCCATCGCCCATTGCAATGTGCTGGCCAGCACGTGCGATGCAATGACTCCGACAAAAACTCCTGCGACACCGCCCAAGGCGCTGACGAATACCGCCTCGATGAGAAATTGCAGTTGAATATCACGCTCGGTGGCGCCGACGGCCATGCGCACGCCGATCTCGCGGGTCCGCTCGGTCACGGATACCAGCATGATGTTCATGATGCCAATTCCGCCGACGAGCAGCGAAACCGATGCGATGCAGCCGAGCATCAGCGTGAACGTCTGGCTGGCTTCTTCCTGCGCTTCCAGAAATTGCGTGGGCGTGCGGATGTTAAAGTCATCTTCTTCGCCCGGGCGCAGATGATGGCGCTGGCGCAGCACGCGCTCGGCCAAATCGTCGGCGGGGCCGATGGCGTCGGAGCTCACCGCCGAGCAGAAAATATCGTCGAGCCAGTAATTGCCGGTGATTTTTTTCTGTGCCGTTGTGTAAGGCATGCCGAGCGTGTCGTCTTGATCCCAGCCAAAGGGCGTTAGTCCTTTCGACGACAAAACGCCGATCACCTTGAAAGGCAGCCCGCCGATTTGGATTGTTTTTCCGATCGGATCTTCGTCGGGTCGGAAAAGCTGGTCAACCACTGTCTTTCCAAGGATGGTAACCTGCGCGCTCGATTGCACGTCGCGCGCATCGAAGTTGCTGCCTTCGGCCAGCGGCCAGTTTTTGATTTGCAGAAAGTTCTCGCCCGTGCCGCGAAAGTGCGTGTTCCAGTTCTTGTTTCCGTAAATCACCTGGACGTGGCCGTCTGTATTGGGCGAGCAAGCCTTGAGCAGCGGGATTTCCTTGGGCAGCGCCGCCGCGTCGTCATTCGTCAGCGATTTTGTATTGTCGTTGCCGGTGCGCACACCGTTGACGTTCCGGCCGCCCGCTTCCACCCACACGAGATTGTCGCCGAGCGCTGCGATCTGCTGCTGAATTTGCTCCGAGCCGCCTTCGCCGATGGCCACGGTGCAAATCACCGCCGCAATGCCGATGGTGATGCCAAGCATCGTCAGCGCCGTTCGCATTTTATTGCGCGAAAGGACGCGCCACGTCATGCGCGTCAGGTCGCCAAACGCTGTCGTGTAGTTTGTGCTTGATTTCAGGGCCAATTCAGATCCGCTCCAATCAATAAGACGTTTGGATATAGTGCGAGCGTTTCACGGTTTTCTCTATGGCGAGCCATATCGGCACGAACTTTGCTTAGCCGCGCCCGCGCCTTAATTATCCCCGCCCGCAAACAAGCGCGCGATGGAAACGAGAATCACCGCGCCGACGAATGCCGCAGCCAGGCTTCCGATCACGCCGCCAGCCTGGATCCCCAGACGCACAAAGACCCATCCGCCGACAACTGCGCCGACGAGCCCCAGCAAGACGTTGGCGAGGCAGCCGAAGCCGCGGCCATGCGTGACTTTGCCTGTCAGCCAGCCCGCGACAAGCCCGATGAGAATCCAGCCGATAAGCCCGTGGCTGAAATAGAAGATGGTCATTCGCGCCTCCGTAGCAAATCTTCCCTCGCGCAGCTATCTGCGAACCCGTTCGAATGATTTTTCGCGCGCTAGGTTCGCTTGCAAAGCACGTAACCGAGAATCTTGTAAACCAGTTTCGCCGCCAGAAAATCCGAAGCGTGATCGCCATGCTGCGGCAACAGTTCGACCACATCTGCGGCGACAATTTTTCGCGCCTTGGCCACTTCGCGAATCAGCGACGTCACTTGATACCAATCGAGCCCGCCCGGCTCCGGCGTGCCCGTCGCGGGCATGTAGGCAGGATCGAAGCCGTCGAGGTCCACGGTGAGATAAACGTGCTCGGAGAGGTCCGCGACCACTCTGGGGATCCAGCTTTCGAGCGGTGCACGGGCTATGTCACGCGCCCAATAAATTTTCGTCCGCAATTGAGGAATGGCTTCGGCTTCTTCGATCGAAAGCGAGCGAATCGCCACCTGCACCGCCGGGCAAATCTCCACGACGCGGCGCATTGCCGAAGCGTGGCTCGCGGGATTGCCCTGATACGCTTCGCGCAAATCGGCGTGCGCGTCGATTTGCAGTACGCTCAGATTCGGAAACTTCTTCGCTGCTGCTGCGACGAGCGGCGGAGTCAGCGAATGCTCTCCGCCCAGCGCGACAGGAAATTTTCCGTCCGCGAGCAAGCCGAGTTCTGCCGTATGCAAGTCCGCGAGGACTTTTTCGAGCGTTCCCTCCGCCGTATCAATGGCTGGGAGCGTAGCGATACCGATTTTTGTGTACGTCTCGAAGCCCAGTTCTTCGTCCCACGTTTCCATGTTGCGGCTCGCGGCGATAATCGCCGCCGGGCCGTTGCGCGTTCCGTGCTCGTACGTAGTCGTGCGCTCAAGCGGAACGGGAAAGATCACAGCGCGCGAAGTCTCGTATCGCGCGTTTTCTTCCGGAAGCCCGCCGAAATTCTCCGGCGGCACAGGCGTGTAACTCTTCAATGGCACGTCGCATTCCTCGATCTTGGATTCTTGTTCGCCTCTTCGTTTTCATTCGGCCGAGGCTGCCGCGGCGGAGAGGCTTCGCCCGAAATACATTACCTGAGCGAAACGCGATTGCAAAGCGAAAGGGAAGGGAACCGGAAATTTCGGGGAAAGGAGAAGTTTCAGATGCGCTGAATTTCTTCCTCCAGGCGGATTCCGTATTTTTCGTAAACGCCTTCCTTGACCACACCGATCAAATACTCGACGTCCGCCGCCGTGGCGTCTCCCAGATTCACAATGAAATTCGGGTGTTTCTGAGAAACCATCGCGCTGCCGTGCTGCGTGCCGCGCAGGCCGGCTTCGGAAATCAAATAGGCTGTTGGCACAACGGGGAATGGATCGACTTTCACAACCTTAGCCACGCCCTCGCGCCAGATTTTCGGCACGAGATTCAGATCCACATTTTTGAACGTGCTGCCGATATTCGGATACTCCATCGGATGCCGTTCGCGGCGGTAATCGATTTTCTCCTGAATCCCCGCAGCGATTTTCGTCGCGTCGCCTTTTCCCAGCCGGATTTTGGCTGACAAAATAATTTCGCGCCCATTTTTCTCCTTGAAAAGGCTCGAACGGTATCCGAATTTGCACGCCGCGTTGTCGCGCGAAATCGTTTCGAGAGTTTGGATATCGAAGCTATCGACCAAAAGAATTCGATCTTTCATTTCGCCGCGGAACGCACCGGCATTGCCGCGCACCGCGCCCCCGACAGTTCCCGGCAGTCCGCCGGCCCATTCCAGACCGCTCAGCGAATGCTCTATGGTGAATTTCAGCAGGTCTGCGACCATCACGCCGGCGCCCGCAGTGACGGTTTCCCCCGCAGCTTCCAGTTGCATCATGCTCGGCTTCAAAATTACGCCCGCAAAACCTTTGTCGCTGATCAATAGATTCGTTCCGCCGCCGAGAATGAAGAGTGGCAGCTTCTGCTCGCGCGCGAAAAGAACCCCGGCGCGGATTTCTTCCTTATTCGTCGCGTCGCAGAAATAGCGCGCCGGGCCGCCGATGTGGTAATTGCTGTATCGGTCGAGCGGCACGCTTTCGAGAATTTTCACGGTCGCGATTTGTGTGTCCTTCTCCATCACGGTTCAGCGATATCCAGCATAGCCGCAAACCGGCCGCAGGGAAGCCCGCACAGCAAATCGGTTGCCTGAATGAAAACGTTGCGCGTGGAAGGCTTGTTCTTACTGAGCGTGATCTGTGCACTTTGAGGCGCGCCGCGCAGCGTCAAGGCGAAATCACGTCCAGGTCGTTCGCCACGACTACCGTTCCGTGAAAGGCGCGGTGGATTTCCTCCAGCATCTTCGTCTGATCCGTATTGCGTAACGGAACGTAATGCCACACGACGAGCAGCTTTGGGTGCGCTCTCCCGGCAATTTCGCCCAGCTCTTCCGCGGAAGTATGAAATGAAGAAAAGTACGCCGTACCACCAGCGTCCGCCGCCGTCCCCGAATATACCTCATGCACCAGCACGTCGCATCCGCTGCACGCTTCGACGACGCTATCGGTCGGCCGCGTATCACCCGAAATCACGATGGATTTTCCATCGGCATCGAAGCGATACCCGAGCGCTTCCTTCCAGCTTCCGTGCTTTACTGCAAACGCCGTGACCTTCACGTTCGCGTCCTGATAAACCATGCCGGCCTGAATTTCGTGTGCGACAACCTGATGTCCCGCTGCCGTAAGCTGCTCCAGGCCCTCGATGCGAACCTGAATGTCTTCCGCCCAGGCTTTTTCGATGTTGTCCGCCATCGCCCTTGTTCCTTCCGGTCCATAAAGCTGCAGCGGAACAGTGCGCTGCATCACCCACGGCGTCAAAATCAAATCCGGCAGACCGAGCGTGTGGTCCGAATGCAGATGGGTCAGAAACGCGATATCCAATTTGTTCGGCCGAAGTGGCAAAATTCCGCGTTGAAAAGCTGCTGCCGCTTGCCGCACGACGCCCGTCCCGGCATCGACGATATACGCTTTGCCGTTCGCTACGATCGCCAGCGACGGCCCCTGCCGCTGCGGGTCCGGGCGTGGCATTCCCGTACCCAGGAAGACGATGAAGACGCCGCGTCCGCCGCTTGCGCGGCCGGCAGTTTGCGCATCGGCGCAATTCGCGGCGACCAGGGCGCAGCACAGCAAAAAGATAATTGTGATGATTTTCGGAGCCGAAGAAGAAAATCTAATCGTCGTCGCCGAGCAGAATCGCCGCCGCGAGCACGGTGGTCCACAGCCCGCGCTTGTCGCCGACGGCAGATTGCGAGATGTTCATCGTCCGCACGATCTTATTGGAGATGCGGTAGACCTCTTTTTTCTCGTCCCAGGAAAGGTCCGGATCGAATTCCACGTTGAGCGTCGTCGCCAGCATTTCCGCGGCAAGCTCTTCCGCATATTCGCCGGCGATTTCTTCCGGCTCGCCGAAGGAATGGTGCTCGGAAAGATATCCGTACATCGATTTATCGCCCGGCAGCGCCAGGCCCACCGACGCGGCGATCAAACGGTGCGGTTCGCGGGTCTGATTTTCGCTGATGACCACGAATGCGACCTGACCCGGCTTCAGGTGTTTCAATCCTTCGCTGCGCGAAATCAATTTGCAATGCGGGGGGAAAATCGAAGAGACGCGGACGATATTGCATGCGGCAATGCCCGCATTGCGCAGGGCGAGCTCGAAGCTCGATAGCCGCTCCCGGTGTTTTCCGACTCCTTTGGTGAGGAAAATTTTCTTAGCGACGAACGCCATGAACCTTGCCGGGTTGCGGTGCCTCCATCAGGAGATTCGCAAGAAGAGCGAGCGCAAAAAGTAACAAGAAGCGATAGGAGTGTCAATCCTTATTCGCATCGCAGCGCGTTTCCCTGTTCACCGATACGACGCATCCTAGCAACTTCGCCGCCAGCGCGTTCTCCGCTGCTCCAGCGAAAGCGCCTGTTTCAGGATTGGTTAGCGCGGCGGGGAACTACTCTGTGCAGAGAGCGAGCGCGGGCGCAACGAACGCAGCGACGGAAACCAATTGCTTCAGATCTAGAGGCGAAAATTCCGTCACATCCGCCGGATTCCTCGCTTTGCGAGAAATTTGCAGCACTCCGATTGCATCGTGCCCCTTCAGAATCGGCACGCTCATGATTTTCTGTATCGGTTCACCGCGCTCTTCCTTGAGCGGCACGGATTCGAAGACAGAGGCATGCGGAACAATATTGAAGCGGTTGATAACCTCGGGCCGCTTCTCGCGCAGCGTGCGCGCCGCCAGTGCCGTCGCGCTCGTAAGCGGAATCTGCCCGACGCTTTTCAGCTCCTCGGGAACATGAAAAAAAAGAAACCTGCGATCCGGCGTAAGCGAGAGAATGGCTACCTCGTCGGTTTTCACGCTGAAAATGCGGCTTACCGTCTCGGCCACTTTTTTCAGGTGTCCGGTGTCCAGCTTTTCTCCGCGCTTCACCATTCCTTGCACGAGCCCTTCGAGTTCGGAAACCGCCGAGACAGGCATGGCAAAAAGTCTAGCCTATCTCCGCGCCGAATAATTTCCCTTGTTCCCGTCTTGCAAACATTTTTCCCGCTGTCTATACTGGCTTGGTTGCGGGGATTGGTTCGCGCCTGAGATCGGCTCGTGGTTCGAGTCAGTTCACGTTCCTGCGGAAATTTTCTTCGGAGAGTGGATGTCGAGCACGGCCTCGAAACCTGACTCCAGTTACTTCTGGGACAAACTGCATTCTCTCAGCGGCATCATTCCCATTGGCGCATTCCTTCTCGAGCATTTCTTCGAAAACAGTTACGCGCTCGTCAGTCCCGACAAATACAATTACGTTGCATCCAAGCTCGAAACGATTCCCTGGCGCGTCGCCGTCGAGTTTCTCGTTCTCTGGCTGCCTATCGCCTTTCACGGCTGCTATGGCCTTTACATCTGGTGGCGCGGGAAGACCAACGTATGGGGCCATCCCTGGATGGCTAACTGGCTCTACACGCTGCAGCGCTGGACAGGCATCATCGCTTTCGCCTATATCATTTGGCACGTCTGGCTCGAGCGCTTCGCCACGCATGGGCGCACGACTTACGCAGGCGTGGCGCATGATTTCACGAATCCTTATTACGTGGCGTTCTATGTCATCGGCATTCTGGCCGCGTCATTCCATCTTGGCAATGGCATCTGGAATTTCTGCTGCAAGTGGGGAATTGCCGTAACGCCTCGCGCGCAGCGCGCCGCCGGATGGTTTGGCGCGTTCGTCGGCGTCGCATTTTCCGTCGCGGGATTATTCATCATCGCCGGCTTTGTCTTCGGCTGGCATCCGTTCAACGGCTATTTGTAGTCGAGCATCCATGAGAGAACCGAAAATTATCGTCGTCGGTGGCGGCCTCGCAGGGCTGATGGCCACGATTCGCGTGGCCGAGTCCGGCGTGCCCGTCGAATTGTTTTCCATCGTTCCCGTGAAGCGCTCGCATTCCGTTTGCGCGCAAGGCGGCATCAACGCCGCGAAGAATCTGAAAGGCGAAGGTGACTCCACCTGGATTCACTTCGACGACACGATTTACGGCGGCGACTTCCTCGCTAATCAGCCCATCGTCAAAGGCATGTGCGAAGCCGCGCCGGCCATCATTGATTTGCTCGACCGCATGGGCGTCATGTTCAACCGCACGCCCGAGGGGCTGCTCGATTTTCGCCGTTTCGGCGGCACGCTCTATCACCGCACGGCCTTTGCCGGCGCAACCACCGGCCAGCAACTGCTCTATGCGCTCGATGAGCAGGTCCGCCGCTTCGAATCCGAAGGCAAAGTCCGCAAATTCGAAGGCTGGTCGTTCCTCTCCGCGGTCATCGACGAAAACAACGTCAGCCGCGGCATCTGCGCCATGGATTTGAAGACCATGGAAGTTCGCACGTTCCCCGCGGACGCCGTGATTTTCTGCACCGGTGGCATTGGCGCGATTTTCCGCCAGACCACGAATTCCGTCGTCTGCACCGGCATGGCGCAATCCGCGCTTTTCCAGCAGGGCGTTTATTACGCCAATGGCGAATTCATTCAAGTTCATCCCACGGCGATCCCCGGCGAAGACAAATGCCGGCTGATGAGCGAATCGCTGCGCGGCGAAGGCGGCCGCGTCTGGGTGCCGCGCAAAGCAGGCGACAATCGCCCTGCGCGCTCGATTCCGGAAAAAGAGCGCCTCTATTTCCTCGAGGAGTGGTATCCGAAGTACGGCAACCTCGTCCCACGCGACGTCGCCACGCGCGCGATTTACAAAATCGTCTTTGAAGAAAAACTCAGTTTGCCGGGCATGAACGCAGTCTATCTCGATCTCACGCACCTCCCGCGCGAGATGCTCGACCGCAAGCTCGAAGGTGTCCTCGAAATCTACCAAAAATTCGTCGGCCCCGATCCGCGCGAAGAGCCCATGAAGGTTTTCCCCGCGATGCACTACACCATGGGCGGCCTGTGGGTTGACAACGAACATCAGGCCACGAACATCGCCGGAATTTACGCCGCCGGCGAATGCGAATATCAGTATCACGGCGCGAATCGTCTCGGCGCGAATTCGCTCGTCTCGTGCATTTACGGCGGCATGGTCGCCGGCCCCGCCGCCGTGAAATATGCGCGCAATCTCGAAAAAGGCTGCGACGCCACACCCGAAAGTGTTTTCTACGCCGAAGCCAGCCGCCAGCGCGAGGCCAACGACAGCCTTCTCCACAGTCAGGGCACCGAAAATCCCATGACCATCTGGAAAGAGCTTGGCGATCTGATGACCGAGTACGTCACCGTCGTGCGCTACAACGCCAATCTCCAGAAGGCGCTGACGAAACTCGATGAACTGTACGATCGCTTCCGCCGCGTCAATCTCGCCGATCGCACGCAATGGTCGAATCAAACTTTGCAGTTCACGCGCGAGCTTGGCAACATGCTGATTCTCTCGAAGGTCATCGCCCTGGGCGCTCTGGCTCGCAATGAGACGCGCGGCGCGCACTACAAGCCCGAATTTCCCGAGCGCGACGACAAGAATTGGCTGAAGACAACGAAGGCCAGTTGGAACGGCGGCAAAATCAAGCTCGATTACGAGCCCGTGGATATTTCGCTTCTGCCACCGCGCGCGCGCAAGTATTGAGGAGGGTGACGGCCATGGAGATTCGAAGAGTTGGCTCGCAGCCTTCTGCCAAAGGGCCGTCAGAGTGGTTTACCGGCAATGTCCGCATCGATCCGCTCTTTCAGGCGCCGGATCCCGCGCTTGTTCAAGGAGCGAGCGTAACCTTCGAGCCCGGCGCGCGCACAGCATGGCATACGCACCCGCTCGGCCAGACTCTCATCGTCACGGCCGGCTGCGGATGGACGCAGCGCGAGGGCGGGCCGGTCGAGGAAATCCGGCCCGGCGATGTCGTCTGGATCGCGCCCGCGGAAAAGCATTGGCATGGCGCCACGCCAACCACGGCGATGACGCACATTGCCATTCAGGAAAAGCGCGACGGCAAGGTGGTCGACTGGATGGAGCATGTCACCGATGATCAATATCGCTGTTAGCCGCGCGCGTTCTGTTGCGCCCGCAGCAGCGAGCCTGCCTGCCGCAGGCAGGGAATCTGCAGTTTTCTTTTATTGTGCGACTCAGTAATCTGAACTGAGGCCCTATGCCGGAAAACACATTCATCGTTCGCATCAAACGCCAGGCCGGTCCCGACGAAGCCGTCCGCTGGCAGGAATTCGAGATTCGCTATCGCCCGCATCTCAACGTCATCACCTGCCTGCGCGACATCGCCGAACGGCCCGTCACGCGCTCCGGCGACGGCACGACTCCCGTCACCTACGACGCGAATTGCCTCGAAGAAGTCTGCGGCGCCTGCGCCATGCTCATCAATGGTTATCCGCGGCAGGCCTGCTCCGCGCTGGTTGACAATCTCGAAAAGCCCATTCGCCTCGAGCCGCTCACGAAATTCCCGCTGATCCGCGATCTGCAGGTGGATCGCTCCATCATGTTCGAAAATCTCAAGCGCATGCATTGCTGGGTCCCCATCGACGGCACATACGCCATCGGCGCCGGCCCGCGCATGTCGCCGGAAGATCAGCAGATCGGCTATCCCATGGCGCGCTGCATCACCTGCGGCAATTGCCTCGAGATTTGCCCGAAGGTCAACGAGCACACGCAATTCGTCGGCGCCGCCATCATCAATCAGGTTCGCCTGTTCAACATGCATCCCACCGGCAAAATGCACGCACGCGCGCGCCTCGAAGCCATGATGGGCCCGGGCGGCATTCAGGATTGCGACAATGCGCAGAATTGCGTCAAGGTCTGTCCCAAGAGCATTCCGCTCACTGAATCCAACAACGAAATCAATCGCCAGGTCTTGAAGCACGCCGTATGGGACTGGCTCAACTTCTCCGAAGGCCCCACTGTCCGCGACGATGAGTGGAAAAAGCTCGGCATCCAGAAATAGTTCATCGCTACGCGTCAAAACACCAAGATTTGTCATTCCGAGCGAGGATGCGTGTAGCATCCGACGAGGAATCTGCAGTTCTCTTTTGAATAGCGACTCCACAATCTTTTTGCTAGCCCGCTTTATCACTCATCCCTTGTCACTTGTCACTGTCTTGCGTTACTCTCTTTCGCCGAAGGAAGCCTCATCGATGAACAAACTCGCTTGCAGTATATGCAGCATCTTGCTCTTGGGGTTGCCAGTGATCGCATCCGCACAAACCGTGAAGATCTCCCAGCGCGCGCGCGATCTGCATTTCAGTTCCATCGTCATGGATACACATGACGACACGACGCAGCGCCTCCTCGATCCGAGCTTCGATCTCGCCGCACTCCACGAGGACGGCAATATCGACATCCCGCGCATGAAGGCCGGCGGCCTCGATGGCATCTTCTTCTCCATTTACATGCCCGGCACCATCACTGGGCCTGTCGCCGTCGAAAAAGCGCTCGATCAAATCGACGCTGTTCGCCGCGCGGTGATGATGCATCCGAACGACATCGTCCTTGCGCGCACCGCCGCCGATGTCCGCCGCGCCTTCGCCGAACACAAAATCGCCGCGCTCATGGGCGTCGAAGGCGGCCACATGATCAACGACGACCTCGCCGTCCTCGACACATTCGCGGCGCTCGGCGTCCGCTACATGACGCTCACGCACATGGTCAATACCGATTGGGCCGATTCCTCCACCGACAAACCCGCGCACAACGGCCTCACCGATTTCGGCAAGCAGGTCGTCCTGCGCATGAATCGTGACGGCATCATGATTGACATCTCGCATACTGCCGATAAGACGTTTTACGATGCCATCGCCACGAGCAAGGCTCCCATCATCGCCTCGCACTCCTCATGTCGCGCGCTTTGCAATGTCCCGCGCGACATGACCGACGACATGATTCGCACGCTCGCCGCGCACGGCGGCGTCATTCAGATCAATTATCACGTCGGTTTTCTCAGCCAGGAATATGCGGACTTCGTGAAAGCCCATCCGGACGTCATGAAGAAAATGAACGACGAAGTCGCCGCGAAGTGCGCCAACGCCGGCGAAGCGTGTTCGATCATGGCCGAGAACGAGCTTATCCACAAAATGATGCTCGACGGCACGCTGCCGCGCGTGGATTGGACGAAAATCGTTGATCACATCGACCACGCCGTGAAAATCGGCGGCGTCGACCACGTCGGCCTCGGCTCGGATTACGACGGCTCTGATATGCCTATCGGCATGGAAGACGTCACGCATCTGCCGGAGATCACCCAGGCGCTTCTCGACCGCGGCTACTCCGACGCCGACATCAAGAAAATCCTCGGCGAGAATACGCTGCGCGTCATGGCCGAATGCGAACGCGTCAGCCGCGAAATGCAAGGGGAAGGGAATTAAGCGCATTCGGCTCGCGCCGGAGGATGCGTGAGTGGAGAATAGTGCAGAATTATTTCGCGCGCTGCAAAGTCTGGTCGAGGCCTGGTGTGACCGCCGGTGCTTTCGCGCGCTGCGTGCCGTTCTTCCAGGCTATCCGCTCGCGTCTCCGCTCACAGACGGTTGGGGTGAGCTCCTCATCGCTCTCCAAAATGTCCGTGCTTTCGCGCGCGGCGAACTTACGGAAGCAGAACGGAATTCGTTGGAAGATTGTATACGAGCTGTCGATAAAGTTGTGCATCGGAACGAGCCACTCGAACGTATTTCGGTGAAGCGCGACAAGCGATTTTCTTAGCCGCCAGCGAAGCCTAGAAATAGCGCCTGGATTTGTCGTTCCGGGCTCGTCCGCCTGGATTGGCGAGTTTTTGTAGGGCCCGATTGGTTTTATCGGGCCGTTGCCGTCCGCAGGACGGCGCTCTCCCGCTTTACGTTATGATTTGAAACCTGGCGCCGATTATTTCTGATTCCGCTCCAGCCTCAGGATATAATTCGCGTTGCACATTTCTGGGAGGAACGGCGAAGAATGAAACTCGTGAAACTGCTCAACGCATCGGCATTCGCAATCGCGCTCTGCGCCTCTGCGGCGCTTGTTGCTTCGGCTCAGACCCGCGCGACGCACACGACCACACAAAGGAGACCCATGTCCACAGCTTCGCTTTTGCATCCGGCAACTCTCCATGCCACTGCGCCTCATGTCTATCATGTCCGTTTCCACACGACGAAGGGTTACTTCACCGTGGAAGTCAGGCGCGCATGGGCGCCCATCGGCGCCGACCGCTTTTATAATTTGTGCGAGCATCATTTTTATGACGGCGCCAGTCTTTTCCGCGTCGTGCCCGGCTTCGTCGTGCAATTCGGTCTCTCCGCTTCTCCCAATATTTCCAAGGCCTGGGCCAATGCCAATATCAAAGATGATCCCGTAAGCCAGACGAACAATCGCGGCTACATCACCTTCGCCACTGCCGGCCCGAATACGCGCACCACGCAGGTCTTCATCAATCTCGTCAATAATGGCCGCCTCGATGGCATGGGCTTCGCGCCATTCGGCAAAGTCACCGAAGGCATGGACGTCGTAGACAAATTCTTTGGCGGCTATGGTGACCATGGTCCCGATCAGGATCGCCTCACGCGGGAAGGGAAGCCCTACGTCGAGAAGGATTTTCCGAAGCTCGACACGATCATCACCGCGCACATCTTCGTGCCCGCGGCTCATCCTGCGACGCACCCCGCACCGCATACGCCGCCACACCCCGCGCCGCATTCCTAGAAGGATTGTCATTCCGAGCCCGGTCGCGCCTTTTGCGAACGGCGGCGAGGAACCTGTTTTTCGCCGTTGGATCGGCGGCTCGACGCTGCTGTGCCCGTAGCGCCGACCTTCAGGCCGGCGCGTTCAGTTCCATTGTGCGTCGCGTCTTTCTCTGGTGTACAATCCGCGCAAGGCTGCGCCCGGAACGCAATCCTGCGATGGGAGAATCACGATGAGCGGAAGAACGTTCAGAAACATCCTCCCTCTAACCGTCGCCATCTTGTTTGCGGCTATCTGAATGGCCTATGCGGCGCCAGGCGACGCCTTCATCGGCACTTGGAAGTTGAACGAAGCGAAATCCAAACTCCCCGCCGGTGCATTGAGAGTTTCCACGATCACCTACACGATGTCCGGCGGCAACATAACCTGCATTTTGGCTGGAACTGACGGGAGCGGCCATCCGTTCCAGAGTTCGTGGACCGGCAAATTCGACGGCAAATCCTACGCCGTCACCAACAGCTCGCCCGGGCTCACCGACATGCGTTCCTACCGGCTCATCAGCTCCCACATTCTTTCCGGCACGGAAATCGTCGCGGGCAAATTGGCCGACCGCGGGCGCCTCGTCGTTTCCCGAGATGGAAAGACGCTTACCGTCACTCCCTACCACACCGGCGCGGACGGCTCGGCGATGACCAGAACCACTTTTTACGACAAACAATAATCGCGTTTCGACAATCGCTTCTCTACTTCACGCTACAACGCCAAAGTCCCTGCCAGCTCCCTCACCGATGCCGCCGACTTCTCCAGCGCCGCACAAAAAGAGTTTGTGATTCCGAACCCGTTCGCCAGCTTGTGGCGAGCGGTGTGAGGCTTGCCCGCTGCGGCGGGAATCTGCTTTTTCTTTTCAAACGACCAGCGCGACCCGCTCCGTTACAGTCCGAGTATCCCCACCAGCTCCCGCACGGATGCCGACGACTTCTCCAGCGCCGCTTTTTCTTCTGTCGTCAGCTTGATTTCGACAATCTGCTCGATCCCGCGCGCGCCCAGTTTGCACGGCACGCCGACGAATAATCCCTTCACGCCGTATTCGCCCTCGAGATACGCCGCGCACGGCATGATTTTTTTCTTGTCCTTCAGGATCGCCTCGCACATCGCAAACGCCGCCGCCGAAGGCGCGTAGTACGCCGAGCCGGTCTTCAAATAATTCACAATCTCTCCGCCGCCCTTGCGCGTCCGCTGCACAATCGCCTCGACGCGTTCCTTCGGCAGCAAATCTGGCAGCGGAATTCCTGCCACGGTCGAATAGCGCGGCAGCGGCACCATATCGTCGCCGTGCCCGCCGAGCACGAAGCACGAAATATTCTCCACCGACACGTTCAGC
Source organism: Candidatus Acidiferrales bacterium (assembly GCA_035934015.1). Taxonomy (NCBI): domain Bacteria; kingdom Pseudomonadati; phylum Acidobacteriota; class Terriglobia; order Candidatus Acidiferrales; species Candidatus Acidiferrales bacterium. Next base: position 30,297 of record DASYYH010000011.1, on the reverse strand, counting down.
TCCATCGAAATGAACGCCGCCATGCGCGCCGAATCCAGCACGCCCGCCATGCCCATCACGCGGTGCTTCGGAAAGCCGCTGATTTTGAACGCCGCCTGCGTCATCACGTCCAGCGGATTCGTCACCACAATCAAAATCGCGTTCGGCGAAAGTTTGACGATCGGCTGGACGACGCCTTTGATCACCTCGTAATTCGCCTTCAACAAATCGTCGCGGCTCATTCCCGCCTTGCGCGGAAATCCTGCTGTAATCACCACGATGTCGCTGTTCTCCGTCTCTTTATAATCGCCCGTGCCCGTCGAAATTCCTTTCGCGGCGACGCTCGCGCCCGAAATCGGCGCCGACTCCAGCATGTCCAGCGCCTTTCCCGTCGGCACGCCGTCCAGAATATCCGTCAGCACCACGTCCGCCAGCCCCGAATCCACCAGCCGCTGCGCCGTCGTCGCCCCGACGTTCCCTCCGCCCACCACCGTCACTTTCTTTCTCATCTTCTCTCCTGGAAATAATTGCGATTAAGCAGCCCTGCGCGAAACACAAAAGTGTAAATGTTAAGGCGTTCAGTTGGAAGCCAAAAGTGCATCGCGCAAATCAACGGCAAAGACTGACGCAAACTTGGCCTCTAGAGCAGCCAGTTATCGAGACTTCATGTGGCCGTCGGTATACAATGACGGAGATTTCTAGAACCACACTCATTCTAATAACGTATGCGAGCGTTATCTATTGCAGGAGTGTTTGCACTTTATGTGGCTGTCTGCGAACTGACGGACTATCTACTGGTGCGCAGACCAGCTGTACAAGCCTTTCCACCCAAGCTCGGCTGGCGGTTACTCCGCTGGTTTGGTATCGCTGCGTGTGTTGCAGCAATTTGGGGACGAGTTCACGGCATCGTGGCGCGCCCAAACAGTTGGCCTCTTTGGGTCTACATCCTCTTGTTATTGTTTTGGGTCTTCTGGCCTCGCTCTGTGTTGGTGGATTCCTCAGGCATTTCTTCATGCAGTCTCTTCGGCATTCTTCGTCGCTCAATCCTTTGGGCTCAGACCTCGCGAATCGCTTGTGATTGGCAGGAAGAAAATCTCAACGTCAACTTCTTTCAAACGATCTGGACGTTTATGGGCACCCGTATCACCGTCACAAGTCGGGACGGGATAAGGATCCAACACGGTGTCGTTAACCAAAAACAGGGAATCTTCCTCGATGCACTCAGGCGCCATTTGTCGCCCGAGGTATTCGACCCGGGTCTCTACGATTGGCATCCCTAGGGGATGTCCATCTCGTACCCTCGACCCTTTGGCGAAGGACCAAGGTGTTCCCGATTCGCGCCCTGCGTTTTCTCGCCACTAGTCACTCGCCACTGCCTTTTGCCCCATATTCTCAATAATCGCCGACGCGAACTCCGACGTCTTCACCTTCGTCGCGCCCGGCATCATCCGCTCCAAATCATACGTCACGCGCTTCTGCTGAATCGTCCGCTCGATTCCGTTCTCGATCAGCGACGCTACTTCATTCCATCCCATGAACTCAAACATCATCGCCCCGCTCAGCATCACCGACGCTGGATTAATCACATCCTGGTCCGCATATTTCGGCGCCGTTCCGTGCGTCGCCTCGAAGACGCCATATCCATCGCCGATATTCGCGCCCGGCGCCATTCCCAGCCCGCCGACCTGCGCCGCGCACGCGTCCGACAAATAATCGCCATTCAAATTCGGCGTCGCGAACACCTGATACTCGCCCGCGCGCGTCAAAATCTGCTGAAACACCGAATCCGCGATCCGGTCGTTCACCAGAATTTTGTTCTTCCACGCGCCGTGCCCGTGCGAAGCGTAAATCGCATCGAGCGTTGACTTCACCTCCGCGGCCACTTCCTTGCGAAATTGCTCCGGCGCATTTTCCAGCCCCGGCTCAATCATCGCCGCGTTTTGCTCCGCGCTGATTCCCGGATTTTTGTCCAGATTGTCCAGAATCCAGCTTTCGCGCTCGGTCACAATCTTGTCGCGAAACTCCGCCTTCGCCAGCTCGTATCCCCAGTCGCGAAACGCGCCCTCCGTGAATTTCATGATGTTGCCCTTGTGCACCAGCGTCACCACGCGCCGGTTGTGCTCAATCGCATGCTGAATCGCGCGCCGCACCAGACGCTTCGTCCCTGTCGGCGAAATCGGCTTGATGCCTATGCCCGAATCTTCGCGGACATGCTTTTTCCCTTGCAGCATATCTTCGTTCAGGAATTTCAGCAGCTTCGCCGCTTCCGGCGTCCCCGACCGCCACTCGATTCCCGCGTACACGTCCTCAGTGTTCTCGCGGAAGATCACCACATTCATCTTCTCCGGATTCCGCACCGGCGATGGCACGCCCGGAAAATAACGCACTGGCCGCACGCACGCGTAGAGCTCCAGCATTTGCCGCAGCGTCACGTTCAGCGAACGAATCCCTCCGCCCACCGGCGTCGTCAGCGGCCCTTTGATCGCCACGCGAAAATCGCGGATCGCCTCGACCGTATCCTGCGGCAGCCACTCGTTGAATTTGCGAAACGCTTTTTCTCCCGCGAACACTTCCAGCCACGCCACTTTGCGTTTCCCGCCGAACGCGTGCTCCACCGCCGCGTCAAAAACTCTTCGTGATGCTCGCCAGATGTCCCGCCCCGTCCCATCGCCCTCGATGAACGGAATTATGGGATTGGTCGGCACTTGGAACTGTCCGGTCGTAGAGTGTTTCGCAGAAACACTCGAAGATCCTGAGCGTTCTTCGCGAAGGGCACCGTTCACCCCACTCGAATACTCAATCCCGCTTCCATCCTTCGGCACTTCCATCCCGCTATATGATTGCTTCATTCTGTTTTCTCCAAAATGTCCTCAAAACATTTGACGATACCACGACACCGCGCGCCTAACCAACCGGAGAAGGCTCATCGTGTGACAATTCCGCATAGTGCTTGCATTGTGAATCACATTTGTCTCAAATTCACCGGCGAGACGCCTTTACGTTGTCATTCCGAGCGAGGATGCGACTAGCATCCGACGAGGAATCTGCAGTGTGGCACAGGCCTGCCGCAGGCAGGCTCTCAGCCTGTGTGCTGTCCCAGTATACTCGTTGCATCGTAATCAGCGCGAGAGTACGATTCCGCATCCATGGGAAATGAATCCATCAACAAAGTAAGTCTTCCGCTATCCCAGCTTAGGATTTTATCCTCCCTCCTCTTGCTGTCGCTTCTCATTCTGCCGCTTGCTTCTTGGGTCCTCGGCGACTCCAGTAAAGATGCGGACGCGCGCGCGCAGGCCGTGGCCCTCTTCGCGAAGGCGCTTGCCGTCAGCGATCTCCGCGCGCCGGGCTCGCCGCCATTCGAGATGCGCGGCACGATTACGGTTGAACAAGAGAACCACAAACCAGCCATAAGCGGCACGTATCTTCTGAAGTGGGCCTCGCCGGAAAAGTGGCGCGAGGAAATCGCTTTTGCCAATTACACGCACATTCGCGTCGGAGGGGAAAATCAGTACTGGCAGTCGCGTACGACGCAGTATGAAATCGAGCCTGTTTTACAGCTATATGGCGGGCTGGGCTTCCTTAAATCGCTTCACGTTTGGGCAAGGCCAGCGGCCATTGCTGCGCTAAAAGAAATCAAGTTGCACCAAAAGAAAGAACATGGAGCCAAACTTGACTGCGTGACCTTGACACAGGAAGGAGAGAAGTACGGTTCCGACTACTGCTTCGATTCCGTAAGCGGGGTGCTTGTAAACGAATTTCGAGGTGCGAGCGAATATTCCAACTTTATTTCCTTCGCTGGAAAGCACTTTCCAGGTTCTATTCGTTCCAACGCCGAAGATGCGCCCGCAGTCACGCTCACGGTAAATTCCATACTGCCCCTCGTCCTGACCGACGACGGAGATTTTCAGCCGCCGCAAAACTCCACGGTTTGGCCTGCCTGCGACGATCCTGATAATGTACCCATGCTTAAGTCCGCGGTTTTTCCTGCATACCCAGCAGGAGCGGAAAGGGCTCGTAGGCAAGGCACAGTCACTGTTTATGGCGTCCTTGGAATAGACGGACGGTTGAGCAATCTCGCGGCCTTGGGCGCTCCGGATAAGTCACTTGCCGAGGCCGCCCTAGCGGCCATGGCGAAGTGGAAATATACTCCCGAAACCTGCCGTGGTACACCTGTTCCCGATGAAAGCCTTCTGATGGTTAGATTCGACGTGCAGTAATCCGCCGGGACGGGAACCTGCTTTCCTTACCCAGCCACCGTCGTCTCGTAAATCCCTCTCATCGACCGCCGCGTGGCCATCACCGCACCATACAAATTTCCATGCACGGGTTCACCCTGAGCGTTTTGTGCGAACGGCGACGGCGCAGGCGACGTTTCGTCAGGGCACGGCTTCTTGTCCTGAAGAATGAAGCGCAGCCGTGCCAAAAAGAACGCCTCGTCGCGCTTCTTCCTTTTGCGCTTCCTCATCCGTGCAAGGTCTTCGTTGTTCCATAAATGTTCGTCAAAACCAAGTTACTTCGAACCCTCGACCACCATCGCCTGATAGATTTGCCGAACTGCATTTCGCGTTGATGCGAGTCTCTCCTGCAAGCTGCCCACAGCGCTCACGCCCCATTGTTTCATCATCGCCATCACTCTCGGCATCTGCGCCGGCTCCGGCAGCGCGTTCGACGCTCTTCCCAGCGCCAGCCGCATCGCATGATCCAGCGAACTCAATTCAGCCAATCGCTTTGACACACGTGCCGAGACTCCTTACACTGTAACCATGGAAGTTCATCTCAAGCCCGAGACGCAATCGCTCCTCAAGGAACTGGCCTCCAAAAGCGGCCGTCCCGCCGATGAGCTCGTCGAAGACGCCATGGCTGCTTATCTCAGCGAAGTAGCTGACGTGCGAAGTATGCTCGATAGTCGCTACGAGGATTTAAAGAGCGGCCGCGCCAAGCCCGTCGACGGCGAACGCTTCTTCGAAGACCTGCGCGACCGCGAAAGAAATCTCGCCGAGCGCCGTTCATCTCGCCGAAATGAGCGATGATCGCGGTTTTTACCTTCACCCAGGGGCCGCGCAAGACATCACCGAAGTTTGGCAATTCATCGCCGATGACAATCCTGGCGCGGCTGGAAATTTTCGCAACGAAATCCTCGAAGCCATTCGCGGGCTTGTAAAATTCCCTCGTCAGGGCCACTTGCGTCCTGGCCTCACTTCGAAACCACTGCGCTTTCAAACTGTTCGCGAATATTTGATCGCCTACGCGCCGGATGAAAAGCCGCTCGTCGTCATCGCTGTAATTCACGGTCGTCGCAGTCCACGCGTTATGGCAGCCACTTTGCGCGCCAGAAAATAGCGGGCTGAGCCACTTACGCGAGCACAGTCCTATCATAAACTTTGCGCACCGCCCGCCGCATCCCCGCCACCGCATCAAACAAACTCCCATGCACCGGTTTACCCTGAGCTTGCCCGCCGTGGCGGGCGAAGTCGAAGGGCACTCCCCACTCCTTCATCATGGCCATCACTCTCGGCATCTGCGCCGGTTCCGGCAACGCATTCGACGCTCTCCCCAGCGCCAGCCGCATCGCATGATCCAGCGAACGGTAAAACGTCGCCGCCTCCCGCAGCACTTCCACATCCTGCCGTCGGAGGCCCGGCGCGTTTTCTGCGGAGGGCCGAAGATCCTGAGCGCCGTTTGCGAAGGGCCGCAGACCTGCATTCAATGCCTCAATCTGCCGCAACACATTTCCCGGATTCGCCGTCGCAATCCCTCCCGTCAGCGCGAGAAACGCCACAACGTACTCAATGTCGAAAAATCCTCCCGCGGATGTTTTAAATCCCGTCGCGCCCTCCGGACGCTCCCGCTCCAGCCGCTCGCGCATGTGCGCCAATTGTCGCCGCAATTCCGCCGGATCGCCGCCATGCGCCGCCGCAAATCGTTTGCGCAGCGCATCTCGCATCTCGCCCAAAATCTTCTCGCCCAGCGCCACATTTCCCGCCACCGCACGCGCTTTCAGATACGTCGCCGCTTCCCATCCTTCCGCGTCGCGCGAAAAATATTCCAGAAAATATTTCGCTCCCTGCACGATCTCGCCTTCGCCGCCTCGAGGACGCAGCCGCGTGTCCACCGGCAGCAGCAGCCCTTCGCTCGTATAACTTCCCGCGACGTGAATGAACCGCTCCGCGAGCCGCCGCCACGCGACCATTTCTTCCTCGCTCACGTCCGGCCCTGCGAGAAACACCACATCCGCGTCCGACCCGATGTCGAATTCGCCCGCGCCCAGCCGTCCCAGCGCGATCACCGCAAACGGCTCCGATTCCCACGCGACCCCTTGCACTTCCTCCTGCGCCGCCAACTCCAGCGCGCTGCGCAACGATTCTTCCGCGATGCGCGTCAGATTCGCGAATGTCTCGAAGGGTTTCGTCTCGCCGAGAATTGATTTCGCCGCCGCACGCAGCGTTTCATCGTGTTCGCGCCGCCGCAGCGACTCCATCGTCGGCAGGAAAGGCAGTTCGCGCGCTCCCGCATCGTCCGTGCGAAAAATCCGCTCGATAGCGTGCGGATCGCGGATCAACGTCTCTGCCGCGAAATCGCTCCGCGCGAAAAGCTCCGCCGCGCGGTCGAGCCATTCCGCGTTCTGCTCCAGTTCGTGCGCCAGGGCCACATCGAGCAGCGCCGACTCCAGAAATTTCTCCACGCCGCGTCGCGCAAAGGAGTCGCTTTGCGCGCGATGCCGCATCAATCGCTCCGCCAGCGCCGGAAATTCCGTCCGCAGCCGCACGAGCAGCGCATCCGCGCCCAGCGAACGCATTTCCGGTATCCGTTCGCCCGCTCGCGCCGCCGCGCTCTCCGCATCTCGCTCCGTCATCGGCAGCGACTGCATGTAAATCGCGCGCACTTCTTCGAAATATCGCCGCGTCTGCTCCAGCAGGATTTCTCCCGCGCTTCGTCCATCCGCCGCCTCGATTCCGCACCGTCGCGCGATGCGTTCGAGCGCTCCGGCCTTTTGCGGCAGCGTGTGCTCCTGCAATCCGTCGCGCAGTTGCAGCCGGTGCTCGACTTTGCGCAGAAATTGATACGCTGAGCCCAGCAGAAAAAAATCCCGCTGCGACAAATATCCTTTGTCGTGCAAATGCTGCAGCGCCACGAGTGTCGATCCCGATCCGCGCGACGTCAGCCACGGATCGCGCCCGCCGTGTACGCGCTGCAAACATTGCGCCAGAAATTCGATGTCGCGAATTCCTCCCGGCGTCAGCTTGACGTTCCACGCCGCCGCGTAACCTTCGTCCGTCGCGCCGCCGCGCCGCAGCGACCGCGAAATTTCTTCGCGCGCGTTCAGCACCGCTTCCACCGCCGCCAGATGGAACTCCTGCCGGAAAATCAGCGGCCGCACTTCGCGCAAGAATTTCTCGCCGGTCGCAACTTCTCCCGCCGACACGCGCGCTTTGATCAGCATCTGCAATTCCCATTCGCGCGCGCGCGTCCGGTAATAATCGAGCGCCGCCGGCAGACTGATCGCCAGATCGCCGAGTTGTCCTTCCGGCCGCAATCGCATGTCCACGCGAAAAACCGCGCCCTCCGGCGTCGCCTCCGTCAGCAATTTCAGAATCGCCTGCGCCAGCCGCACAAAGTATTCGAGGTTCGCGATTTTCCCCACCGTGCCGCCCGCCGTCGCGCCGTCGTGGTCGTAGAAAAACATCAAATCGATGTCCGAGCTGTAATTCAGTTCCTGTCCGCCGAGTTTTCCGAGGGAAATCACCGTCATCCGCGCGGGCTGCAAATTGTCCTGCGACGCCGCGCTCGCGTCGCTCCATTGCGGCACGCCATACAAATTCTCCAGATGCTGCGCCGCAATCCGCAGCGCGCGCTCGATCAGCACGTCAGCGAGATCCGAAAGCTCCAGCGAAGTTTCCGCCAGCGACGCCAGATTCAGCACGTCGCGCAGCGTGATGCGCAGGTACTCGCGCCGCTTGAATCGTGCCAGAAAAACCGCCGGCGGCAGGTCGAATGCCATCGTCGAAGACCGGTAGCAGTCTTCGAGCAAATCGTCGTGCGATTTCATCCGCTCGATGCCTTCGCGCGCGCCGCGCCGGTCCAGCCACAAAATCAGTTCCGGCTGCTGCACGAGCGATTCGGAGAGAAATCGGCTGTAGCTGAAAAGCGTCAGCAGATAATGCAGCGCCGCGCGGTGAACCTCGATGTGTCGAATGACCGTCTGCGGAGCCGCGCGCCAGAATCGTTCCAGAAAATTCAGTGCGTCGTCGGGGCTGGGAACTTGTTCGAGCAGCGTCGGCAGCGCCGCCCACACCGCCGCCGGCAGTTGCGGCTGCAGAATCGCCAGATTCGCCTCCGCCGCCAGCGGCTCATTGAATTTTATTTCTGCAAACGCCGCATCCATCTCGCTCAGCAGCGTAACGAATTACCGTGCGCGTTGCAAAGCGGAGAAGGCCGGGTCTCATCCTGCCAAATTCAGATCGGCGGTTAGAGTCAGTCCCTCCAACGCACACCAATCAGCACAGCCTCTTCGTGAACGACGCCATAACTCTTGTGCAGGAGTTTCACGTTTATTTCGTGCGCAGAGGCGAGCCCCACGATGCCGGGGGTTTGGGTCGCAACACCCTTGTCGCGGAGTGACGGGAACTCGACCTCGCATACCTCGATATTCGACGCCGCGATGGGCGTGACGCGGTAATACTTCCAATCGTTCGTGAAATTTGAGTCATTGTTCTTGTCAACGTAAATCAAGTCGCAGCTCATTCATCACTTCCTGTCAAGGCTTATCGCCTTCGCGCTGGCGAACGCCGAGCGGAACTCTCTCGCATTTCCCGAAACTTGCGACCTCCGAACGATAGGTTGAATCCAGATTCAGCGCCTCAGCCGCCCATTTGTACCGCAGAGTCTGCCAATTTATCGTGAATTTAATCCTAACCAGCGTGTGCTTATCCAACATTCGCTCGTCGCTGACCCATGAACCCTCGTCCTTCCTCAGGAGTTCGTCACTCTGCCACGGAACCCCCTTATCGTAACCTTGAACCATGAGGAATCCTTTTTTCATGAGCAGTTGAGTTGACTTCGGCAACTTGCTAAACGTGCCGTCCGCAGTCATGGATTCCCGAATGTATTTGCCCTCCCCAAAAATGAAGAATGCCTCAGCCTTTGGATCGTCCTCGAAGCACGCGTAGCCGTCGGCCAAGCGGTCTAAACCCCCGGCGGCGTAGAGCTCTTTATAGTAATCGCGCGCAGTTAACTTTGTTTGTGCGTAAGAGGGCATCGCGACCAACGCGCCGAACAGCAAGCCAATGATGATTTTGGGAATGCTGGGCATAGGCTCGCTCCTTTTCCGGATAAAGCCTATTTTAGTGTCAGCCCAAATTCATGCCCAAACTATTTCGTCCGCCGTAACGTATCGAAAAATATGCCGCTACGGCTAAGCGTCGTAGTCCAGCTGGATCTCGTCGGGATGGGTCCGCACGCGAATCGCGCGCGTTGCTTTTGCCTTTTCTAGCCACTCGTCACTTTCTTTTACTTGGGTTCCCAGAATTCGATCCGATTGCCCTCCGGATCCGTCGCCCAACCGAACTTGCCATACGGAGCGTCTTCAGTTTTATCGTCCACTTGCACGCCTTCGGCTTTCAATTCAGCGAGCAGCCGATCCAGGTTCGCCACGCGATAATTGATCATCAGCGGCGATTTGCTCGCGCCGAAATTTGTCGCCGTCTGCGGGAATACTGCCAAGACAGTGCCGCCGGTTTTCGAGGGATTATCTTTTTCGAGCCACTCGAACTGATGGAATGCGCTCCCGCCATAGCTTTGAAAATCAATTCCCAGGTGCTCGTGATACCACGCTGCCAGTTTCTCAGCGTCATTCGCCTTGAAGAAAACGCCGCCGATGCCCGTCACGCGCACGTCCTTGTTTGCTTCTGCTTTTGCGTTTCGCTTTGCCTGCACCATCATGCCCACTGCAAAACTCGCCGTCATCGCCGCCGATACGAGGCCGAAACTGATCGCTGTCATTTTCATTTCCTCCTCCAAAAAGAACGGGGAGTCGAAACTCCGACTCCCCGAAATCGTTCGCTGCCTTCTGTTTTTCGCTAACCACTCGCCACTAACCACGAGTCACTGCTGTTAGATGTCGTAATACAGCTGAAATTCGTACGGATGCGGCCTCATCCGCACGGCATTCACTTCGTTTTTCATTTTGTATTCGATCCACAAATGAATCAGGTCTTCGCTGAAGACGTCGCCCTTGAGCAGGAATTTGTGATCTTTTTCCAGCGCGCGCAGCGATTCTTCGAGCGATCCCGGCATGGACGGCACATTCTTCAATTCTTCCGGCGACAAATCGTAAATATCCTTGTCGAGCGGCTGCCCCGGATCGATTTTATTCTCGACGCCATCGAGCCCGGCCATCAGCATCGCCGAATACGCCAGATACGGATTGCACGACGGGTCCGGCGGCCGGAACTCGATGCGCTTCGCCTTCGGGCTTGCCGAGTACATCGGAATGCGCACCGCCGCCGAGCGATTCCGCCGCGAGTACGCCAGATTCACCGGCGCTTCGAAGCCCGGCACGAGCCGCTTGTACGAATTCGTCGTCGGCGCGATCAGCGCGGCGAGCGCCGGCGCGTGCTTCAGCAGCCCGCCGATGTACCACAGTGCGGTCTGGCTCAGTCCGGCGTAGCCATCTCCGGCGAAAAGCGGCTTGCCCTTCTGCCACAGCGACTGGTGTGTGTGCATGCCGTTGCCGTTGTCCTGAAAAAGCGGCTTCGGCATGAACGTCACGGTTTTTCCGTATTGATGCGCGGTGTTGCGGACGACGTATTTGAAAATCATCATGTTGTCCGCGGCTTTCAGCATCGTGTCAAATTTGAAATCGATTTCCGTCTGTCCGCCCGTGGCGACTTCGTGGTGATGGCATTCGACGTTGATTCCGCACGTTTCCAGTTGCAGGATCATATCCGTGCGCAAATCCATGTAGTGATCGGTCGGAGGAACGGGGAAGTAGCCTTCCTTGTAACGCGGGCGATATCCGAGGTTGTGTTCCGCGCGGCCCGAATTCCAGCGGCCTTCCTCGGAGTCGATGAAATAAAATCCGTGCTGTTCGCGCTGCTCGAATCGTACGTTGTCAAAAATAAAAAACTCCGCCTCGGCGCCGAAGAACGCCTGGTCCGCAATTCCCGTGAATCCCAGATACGCTTCCGCCTTGCGCGCGATGTGCCGTGAATCGCGCGGATACGGCTGCTTCGTCATCGGGTCCACCACATCGGCGAGCATCACGAGCGTCGGCGTGTCGCGAAACGGGTCCATGAACACCGAGCTTGCGTCCGGTATCAACAGCATGTCCGATTCGTGAATCGATGCCCATCCGCGAATCGAGCTGCCGTCCATGCCAAATCCATCCTCGAACGAATGCGCGCTCAGTTCGTGGATGGGGAAACTGATGTGGTGCCACACGCCGGGAATGTCGATGAAGCGCAAATCCAGAATTTTGGCATTGTGCTTCGCGGCGTAATCCATCACTGATTTCGGATCCATATTCCTCCCCCGCAGATAAGCTGCGGCGCTTGAATTTTAATCGGCGACGATAGCTCAGTGCCTCTTCCGCGTCAAGCGGGCGCCGCACACCTCCGCTCGCGCCTCGCCCTCCATTTTGGCCCGGCCATCTTTCCGCGCTTCCATCTCCTTCTCGCGGAGGTTTTTCTTCTTTCGCATTTCTGCGCCGCGTTGGCGGTTTCAGCACCGCCAAAGACTCTGTTTATTGCAGTACATCGAATTCCTCCCTAATCTCCATTCACGCATTTGCTTTCCAAATCTCGTGGAGGAATAAAGATGAGTGCAACCCAGGCCCAGGCCGGTCCCCGGCAAATTCTATGCGGTGGCAAATCCGCTGTGCGCAACACGTTGCTGTCGCTGCTGATCGTTTTTGGCGCAGCCGCGCTGCTGGCCGGATGCGAAAACTACAAAGCGCGGCAAGAAATGATCTCCCGCGGCGCGGCGGACGTCATGCCCTATGCCGACAGTGACGTCACACTGCCCGACGGAACCAAAATGCATCTCACGCGCGTCGCCGGCAGCAACGATTACACTTTCACCGCGCACAGCGATTCAAAAACACCATGGAACGATTGCGATACAAATGACAACGGAACCGGCTCAGGCACTCTGCGTTTCATGCATCTCCGCGACGATATTTACGCCATTCAGCAGAAGTGCGACTCCGAAAACATCTGGACCATCAGCTTTTTCCGCATTCAGCAGCACGATTTCAAGGAGCTCGATTTCACCGATAAGGATATCGACAAGCAGCTGGACCTCGCAAAACAGCACAACGTCCGAATCGACGTTGCCGACGGTGATATCGTCTCGAGCATTCTCTCCGGCTCGGAGAACGACATTACCGCGTTCCTCCGCGACCATAAGCAAATGACCTTCGAGGACGCGAAATCGAAGAAGGACGACAGCAACTAGCCATATCGTCTTTCTCGTGCTCGTATTTTCGCGAGCGCATCTCGCGGGCCGAAATGTGTCCCGATTAGAAACGGCCTGCGGTGAGTGTTTTCAATCATTTGCGGGCTCGTCAGTTGGCGCTAGTGTCCCGATTAGAATTTCAGCAGAAGAAGGGTCCGGAGAAGCCGCTGGAGGCCCCGGCTCGGCGAGCTGAGAGAGCGACGGCTCTGACGGTGCAAGAGGAAGGTCGCGCGAAGTGTTTTCCACTGAATCGGTACGAGGCGCGAAGGAATGAATGTGATGGACAACGGTGCGCTTGGCGGGTTCGATCCATTCGCCATCTTCGGTGATGTGCGCATAAATGCGCATGGCGCGAAGGATCGTTTCGCCGGAGGGGCTGATGACGTCGGCGTTTTCCAAAATGCGTTCGGCAAGACCGCGGAGATTACGGCGGCGACGTCTGCGGAGGCCAGTGGCCTGGGCGTGACGGTAAATCGCCGGGCGACTGGGCAGGTCGTAATCCTGCTGGATGTTCGCCGGCGGATGCCATTGGAGGAATTCCTCTTCAATGTCTTCGCGCTGCGGATGGTGACAGATGGCGCATTTGCGGGAATGACGCCGGAAATTGGAGTTGTTGTGGAGATCGGAGCGAGAAGGTTTGCGACGCATGGGAGGAGCGGCGTTCTGGATCGAGTGTGCGGGACGGGTAGCGGCGGATTCGGCGGGAAGCAGCTTGAAGACTTTATCGCGCAGGGCGATGGCCTCTTCGAGAACTTTGGTGTTCGCGTTGCTTCTCCCGAGGCGTGGCTGGCGGCGAATTGAGCGCCGGGTAAAGCGTGAAGACTTTGGCATGGCAGCCCTCCTTGGGCAATTTCGAAAAAAAAATCGCCTCGGCACCTTACCGAGACGATTGACACAACTCATCAATCAGTTTGCGGGAGAGCTTATGCGTCCGGGGAATCCGGAGCAAACGGCCCAGCCGACAGATATCAACCTATACACCCACAGCTTACCATAAGATTAACTATCCGTCAAGAGAATTCGGCAACAAAATGACAGCCTAATTATTCGAACGGAGTGAGTGGTTTGCGCTTCCGAGCCCTTCTCTGCGTTCGTGGGCTTGGCCATTTGTGGAGTCGCGCAGTTTGTGCAGGCCGACGGATGGAACTGGGAGCTTTTTCTGGTCGAGCGGTATCAACGCTCATGATCTCACCTGTTCGCGGACGCTGGAACTCCTCTTCCGTCATGATATTTAATTTATCGCGGGGTTAGCGTCTTGGCTTTGGCATTGAACGGAGCTAAAAGAAAAACCCCATCCTCTGCGTCATGCGCAAAGGATGGGGCAGGGGAAAGCTCAAAAAAACTAGAGCCGGAAGCTGAAGCCGAGCGAAATGATCGGGTAAAACTTGAACGCGGTCAGGTCGTTGCTGTACTTCTTCCGCTGCGCCGCCAGGTTGGACTGCAATCCCGGGTCCGTCGCGGCATTAATCGTATTTACGCCGGCGACGCACGGATACGAAGTGCAAGCCGTTCCCGCGAGGTTCATGCCGATCGATGGCGAGCCCTGGAACGCCGCGCCCACTTCGAAATTGACGCTGACGCGATGCTTCCCGACGAGGTTGCCGAGGCCCAGCGTTGCTGTCGGCGCGGCCTTATTCAAGCCGAGCGTTGCATTGCCGGTAATCGGATTCGTAGGATCGCTGTAATAGGTCGTGCTGTTGAGCTTGAAACTACTGCCGCCGGGCACTGTGAGGTTACCCGTGGCCTTGTTGTCGTTGTAGAAAAGCGCGCCACCGCTGATGTGCAGCGGGCCGATGAGGAAGTAATCCACATGGCCTTCCACGGAACGCAACTGCAGGCTGGCGTCGGCGGCGAAGCCATTGGTGTTGAACGTGCGGCTGTAGCTGAAATCGTTGAAGCCGCCGCGAATATTGAGATGCGGAATAATTTTGTAGGCGGCTTCGATGCCCGCGCCGAGCGTCGAAACTTTTACGCCGATGCCGATGCGCGAAAGAATCGGCACACCGGGCGGCGGAGCTGGCGCCGAAGGCGTCAGAGCCAGCGACGGAGCCGCAAGGGAATAGAAGCTGTAATCATCGGCAACGAGTGGCGATGCCGGAACAAGCGACGAAGATTCATTCGCGTTGAGCGATGTAATCGTTGCGCTGGCGGCAATCGACGATTGCGCGAAGCAGCTCGCCGGAAGAAAGATGATGCACCCGAAAAGCAGTGCAGTGGCATATACAGAAAATTTTCGCAAGGCTGGGTCTCCGTTTAGTTTCGAATTTTACTCACAAAAATGGCCCGCGTTCAGCAGGGCCCCGACAACCATGATGCTGCGAAATTACCAGAAAATGGGCGTTTTGTGACGAAAGCGAGCGCGTTTTGTGACGCTAGAGTAAACGCGAAACCCGCGCGGAAGCCAATACAGCGCGGCAAAAAACTTCCCAACGAGGCATCAGACGCCAAATTGCCGCAAATGGTGATCGAGATGTTTGTACATCAAGACGGCCCACTCCTGCGGCGTCAACCGGCCAAAAAAACTGTGCGGGTGCGTGGTGCATCCTGCCGGGCCGGCAGCGGCGAAGCGTTCGACCAATGCGGAGAGGCGCTCGCGCTGCGCTGCGAAATCGGGGTTGTCCTTAATCAATAGGCTCTTCATCGTAGATGAATTTTTCCGCAAAGGCTCGCCGTCTTTTAGAGCCTTTGCCTTGGCAAGCGATCCCAGAATGCGCCCAATCAGCATGCGTGGCGGGCGCAGGTCTCCCATGGCCATCTCCACACCCAGCGAACAATGCGCGAGCATCTGCGCCGGGTGCATCTTGCCCCACTGCCGCTGGCTATCGGGCTTCAACTGGAGGATTCGCTTTCTGATTTCTTCAACGCTTAATGGTTCGAACAGGTTTTTCGAAACCATTACCTTCTCCTTGAAGCTCGTGACGCCCGCGCAAAACCAGAGCGTCGGGCACCTAATCGTAATATTCGGCGCCGAGGTGGGTGATGAGTTCTTCGCCCATCATCCAGCGCAGCGTGTTTTTCAGTTTCATCAGCTGGATGAAGAGATCATGCTCGGGATACAGCTCCGGCGCGCACATGGGCGATTTGAAATAGAAGCTGAGCCACTCCTGAATGCCGCGCATTCCGGCGCGCTGCGCGAGGTCGAGAAAGAGCACGAGATCGAGCACGATGGGCGCGGCGAGAATCGAATCGCGGCACAGAAAATCCACTTTGATCTGCATGGGATAGCCGAGCCAGCCGAAAATGTCGATGTTGTCCCAGCCCTCTTTGTTGTCGCCGCGCGGCGGGTAATAGTTGATGCGCACTTTGTGGTAGAGATCGCCGTAGAGTTCGGGATAAAGCTTGGGTTGAAAAATATATTCGAGCGCGCCGAGCTTAGATTCTTCTTTGGTTTTGAACGAGCCGGGATCGTCAAGCACTTCGCCGTCGCGATTGCCGAGAATGTTGGTGGAGAACCAGCCCTTCACGCCAATCATGCGCGCCTTGAAACCGGGCGAGAGAATCGTCTTCATCAGCGTCTGGCCGGTTTTGAAATCCTTGCCGCAGATGGGAACGTTTTTTTCTTTGGCGAGTTCGACGAGTGCAGGAAGTTCGGCAGTCAAATTCGGCGCGCCATTGGCGAAGGGCACGCCCTCCTGAATCGCGGCGTAGGCATAGAGCATCGAGGGCGCGATGGATTCGTGATTTTCCTTCATGGCGCGCTCGAAGGAAGCGAGCGTGTCGTGGATTTTTTCGGGCTTGAGAAAAATCTCCGTCGAAGCGCACCAGACCATGACCGTGCGGTCGACTTTAGATTTTTTCTTGAATTCGCGGATGTCGTCGCGAAGCTGTTCGGCGAGATCGAATTTATTCTTGGCGTGCTTGACGTGCGTGCCGTGGAGCTTCTTGACGTAGTTCTGATCGAAGGCCGCCTTCATAGGCTTGATGCCGTGAAGGAAAGGCTGAACTTTGGAAAGATGCGAATCGTCAAGGACGCCGGCTTTTTTCGCGGCTTCGTGGGCCGTGTCGGGGAAAATGTCCCAGCCGCCGAAGACGAGATCGTTCAGGTCGGCAAGAGAAACAAAGTCGCGGATTTTCGGCGCGCGATTTTCGGTCCGTTTGCCGAGGCGAATCGTTCCCATCTGCGTGAGCGAGCCGATGGGCAGCGCCGCGCGTTTGCGCACAAGCTCGACGCCAGCCATGAACGTGGTGCTTACCGCGCCGACGCCGGGCGTCAAAACGCCGAGCTTGCCCTTGGCGGGCGCGATCTTTCCAGGTTTCCGCATTCCTATCTCCTCAGTGAAATAAAGTGCAGGCGCGCAAAACGCTTATGAAAGAAAAGCGCCTGTCAAGAAACTAAATATGATGCGCGAAGCGAGATGGATTTGCAATTCGTTTCGGCGCCAAGCGACGGACACGGCGGCAAACGGGCCGCCCACCCGGGCAAAATTCGATCCATTGATTCGACAGGAGAAAAGGGATTTTGCCGCACCGCGGAACGACGGTGAATGGCGACAGTTTCGCACTTGGAGGAACAAACGAGAAAGGATTTGCGAACCGGAGTCAGGTTTGCTGTTGTTCGGCAGCCGGCTGAGCCGCACCGGACGGCGCGGCCGCGTGAAGACCTCCTCCAAAGCCCTGCTTCAGCAGCTTGAAAATCGTGCGGCGATTTTCAAGAATGGATTTCAGCCATGCGAAACGGCCCATTTGCGGGAAATAAATTCCGCGGAAACAAAGGCGTGCGACAAGAATATTGATGCGATAACCGAGCGGCTTGTGGTTGATCGAATCCACGGCTTTTTCAATGGCCTCGGGGCTGTAGGAACTAGACCATCCCTTGCGAACTTCTTCGTGAGCTTCATCGATGGTTATCTTCAGCGGTGTATGGGCCATGGCGAAAGGAATGAACTCCTGCCAGTGCTTGACACGCGTGAGGCGTCCCGCGGCTTCGAGCCTCTTGTAAAGGGGCGTGGCAGGCAGAGGAGTCAGCAACCCAAAAATGGGGAGGCCGGGGGGCCAAGTGCGGATTTCCTTTAAGGTGCGGTCGGCCACGCCGGGAGTGTCATTGTCCATGCCGAAGATGAAGGAAGTGATGGCAAAAATGTTGTGGCGGGCGAGGCGGTCGAGGACGACAGCATATTCGGCGGGTTTGTTGAAGCCCTTTTTGACGTCAGCAAGGTTGGCGGGGTCGATGGATTCCATTCCGATGAAAATCCACTTGCCGCCGGCGGCGGCGATGAGGCCCACGAGTTCTTCGTCGCGCAGGAGATTGGCGCTGATCTGCGCGACCCAGTGCACCTGGGCGTTGGCGGCGATGATGTCGCGCAGGAGGGACTTCGTGCGCTTCAGGTTGATGGCAAAATTGTCGTCGATGAAAAAGACGGCGATCTGGCCGCCTTCTTCGCGAGCACGCGCCTTGAGAAGCAATAGCTCGTTGACGACACTTTCATTGGTGCGAAAGCGAATGGAGTCGCCGAAAAATCCCGTGACGGTGCAAAACTCGCAGCCGTAGGGGCAACCGCGGCCGGATTCGACGGGAATAATGCGAAACGTTCCCCAGCCGGCGCCGACGCGCTTGAGCAGAGGCTGCAACACGCGCGGAAGCAAATTGAATTGTTCCAGCTTGATTTTGTCCCAGGGAATCACCGGGTAAGGTTGCAGCGCAGGTTTGCGTTCCTGGCCAAAGTCGTCGACGGGGGCGTAGATATCTTTGAGAGAGCCGCGTGCCGCATCTTCGACGATCTTGGGCCATGTCTCATCAGCCTCGCCAAGAGCAACGGCGTCGGCGTGACGCGAGCCGCCGTCGCGGCCAAGCGCCTCATGGGCCATTTCGGTGACGTGCGGGCCGCCCATTACGACTTTTACGCCTGCGGCACGGACGGCGTCGGCCATGCGATAAGCCTTGGCGATCATACGAGTCATCGCACCGATGCCCACGAGACCGATATTATTTTCGCGCACATAGCGGGCGATGCTTTCTTCGTCCATGGGTTGCGCGTTGCCGTCAATCAGCACGACTTCGTGGCCAGGAGGAGTGAGCGACTGGAGGAGAAACATCCAAAGGTGCGGCATGAAGTTGCGGGTAACACCGTTGTCTGGGTTGTACAATAAAATCTTCATGGAATTCTTTGCAGCACGTGTGTGCGCCAAATCAAACTCACGGTCCGGCATGGCCCATCCGCGAGAACCAAGCGAATTCAGTGAATTGCGCGATTGCTCGACTTAACGAAATGCCACGCAGCGCGGGCGGGAATTTAGAAATTGGTTCGCGCGGTGGCCTGCATTCAAGTTACGAAGCAATCATATTCCAGAATTTGGAGAAAGAGGAAATTAATATTCCTGTTGAAGTGCCGCTTGGTCAACCTCGTATGCATATCGCTTCGAGCCGATGCGCGAGATTTCCGGCACGAATCGGTGTGAACGGACCGAGGGATGAAGATCAGACAGTTAGAGGGTTCAGATTGGCAGAATACCGAGCATACAGAGAGGGCTCAAAGAATGATGAGTACGCCGCTAGTTTTTGCGCGGGCGACCGGGACCGATGTGCTCGATGCCGGACGCGATGCAGAGGAAAACCAGAATGGCTGAGACGGTCAGGATGAAAATATTGCCCATTGCAGCCTCTCCCTAAAGAGACAGAGGCAATAAGAGCAAATGGGGTACCTTGAGCAAAGGAATTCTAAGTCGCTGATTTGATGGAGGAAGACGAAATTTGTCAGCGAAAAAAGTGTGTGCGGATGGCGACAGCACGGGCACGCGTAGCCACAAAGGAGAAAAAGTTTGCGCAAGGGTGAGAGCAATGGCTGCCGGCGAAAAGAGCGATTTTGTGGCGGCGCGGAGCGGTGAAATTGGGCCGTGGTAAGATGCGATTGAGCGCGAGAAATCGCGAAGAATTGGTGACCTTGAGCCGGGGAAACAGGTGCTGAAGCGATTCGAGCGAATCATTTTTGCAGTTGCGGGCGTGATGGCGCTGGCAGGCGTGATGGTTAGCGCGGGAGAGAATGTGAGCGCAGCGGGAGCAGCGAAGAGCGTGGATGCGATACGCGTGACGATGCTGGGAACAGGGACGCCGTATCCGAACGCAAAGCGATTCGGAGCGGCGATTCTGGCCGAGGAGGGAGGGAAACGACTGCTCTTCGATTGCGGGCGCGGCGCAGTGATTCGATTGTCGCAAGCGGGAGTGAAAGCGAACGAGATTGACGCTGTGTTTTTGACGCACCTGCACTCGGACCATGTCGTAGGGCTGCCGGATTTGTGGCTGACAGGATGGTTTCTGGGGCGGCAGAAGTCGCTCGAACTCTTTGGGCCGAGCGGAACGCAGAGCATGGCGGAACATTTGGCGGAAGCGTTTGCAGGAGACATCGCGGTGCGCGAGGCAGCGCCGGAGAATTTGCCGGCGAGCGGCGTGGCAATCGATGCGAAGGATATCGAGCAGGGAATTGTTTATGACAAAGGCGGAGTGCGAGTGACAGCATTTCTGGTGGATCATGGGAACGTGAAGCCGGCGTTCGGGTACCGCGTGGACTACGGCGGACATGCGGTGGTGATTTCGGGCGACACGAAATTTTCGGAGAATCTGATCCATTTTGCGCACGGCGCGGATTGCGTGATCCATGCGGCGTGGAGCGTGGGAGCGACGAACCCAACGCCGCCGGCACAGCGTACGATTGCCAGCGCGGAAGATGCGGGGCGCGCATTCGCGGAAGTGAAGCCGAAGCTGGCGGTGGTCTATCACTACAAAGATGCGGCGGGGATTGCGCAGGCGGTGCGGACAGAATATGCGGGGCCACTCGCCGTCGCCCAGGATTTGACGGTGATTGATGTGGGCAAGGAAGTGACGTGGCACGCAGCAAGCCGCAGTGACGGCACGGGAGTAAATCCGTGACGGCCGGAGCGCGATGAGTTTTCCTCGCCGGAGACTTTACCTAGCGGGCATCGAGGCGGAGCGCTTTTGGCTGAGATAATCGGCGACAATCCACGCCGCTCCGGCTATCGCAAGATTCTCCAAATTCTCGGACCAATTGAAAATGTTATGTACATTTCCAAAACACACGGGCAGCCAAATCAGTACGCCGAATCCGATGAGCATTGCGGTAGTCAGCTGGGCAGCGAGAAGAGCGAAGCGCGCGGAAAGCAAAGCGATGGCGGCGAGGATAAAAGCAGCCGTGGTGGCCCAGGCCCAGAAATTTTGCCCGAGCGGAATCCATTTTGGAACAAGCTCTGCCGTGTGAGCGAAGAATTCCACTTGCTCCAATGCGAAGGAAATCAGGCAAAGGGCAAAGGAGATGCACGCGAACTGAGCCAACTTTGTTAGCTGCTGCGAGGCGCTGCGACCAAACGTGGCGTAGACGATGAGCGCTCCCGCAGCCTTGGAAAATGGGTAGAAAAATGCGCCCCAGGTGTAATAGACGCCCGGTTTAGCGACGATGTCGGGTATCCAAGACAGAGCGATGAGAGAGAAGAGGATGCCGAGGGCGATCGCTCCGGCGCGCGCCGTTTTGTCCCATTGAATCGCCAAGCCGGCGAGAATTTCGATGGCCGCGGCAAGGTACATGAGGAATCCGTGGTGGGAAATGTTTGCGATCGACTGGGTCTGTTGCAGCACGAAAAAGCCGCGCCAAGCGAAGGTGAAAATGCCGAAGATGATGGCGGCCAATCCGAATACGTGACGCCCGAGATAGATTTTCATGGTGTCATCCTAGTCCAAAGATCATCGTGCAAAAGAGTGTCCCATAGCTTGCTGAAAAATTATGTCTCGCTCAAGAAGGCGCGGAGGGCGAGCTCGTGAGAGCAGTCTGCCTGACGCTGCGCGCCAAAGCCCAGGGCCCTCCCCAGAGAGAAACGGCAATGAGAAAACTGGACATCAAGGAAACATGATTATTGCGTCCGGCCATGACGTAGGTGCCAAGGACAGAAGGAAGATGCAGCGTGAGCACCCAAATCATGTACATGAGGCCGATGCAGGCGGTGCTCCAGCGCACGAGAATGTTGGAGGCAAGGCTGATGCCGGTGGCGATGAATCCTGCGCCGAAGAAGGCGATCCAGAAGACGTGCCAGGGAATCCAGCCGGGAATGAGCGCGGCGATGGGGCGAAGCGCGAGGAAGTGATCCACGCCAAAAATGATGAACGAAATGGCAAGCAGATAACGAGCGAGGCGCTCAAGGCCGGCGGGAATTTGGTCAGCGCCGGGAAGAAGCCAGGCGATGCAGGCCAGGGAAAGAGGCTCGAAAACAAGAGTGCGCAAGCCGATGCTGCCGGGGAGAGCGGCGTTGCGAGGAACGTCGAGAATTAGCGCGGCGAGAAAAAGGAGAGAGCCGAGCGCGAGCGCGGAAGGGCGCAGCGTGCGGCGTGGGAGCAGGCCGAAACCGAGCAGAGCCATGACGATTCCGAAGGAGTAGGCGAGCCAGGGAATTGGCGGGAGCCAGGGCAGAACAGAGATTGCGGGGAAACGAGGATGGGCAGGCAGGGGATAGAGGAAAACGGAAGTGTGCGCGCAGACGACCGTTTCAATGCCCAGAGCGGCGATGGCCAGCGCGTAGATGGGGTGGCCGAAGACGAGAACGAAATCGAGGGGCGAGGACGCTGAAGAGACAGAATCGGGCATTGTTTATTCCTTCTCCCCGGGCAGAGCCAAAGTGATTGGATTACTTTGTTGTGTCAAGGCTAATGACCAGGAAAGTGGGTAGTGGGCGAGTTTGAATTTTGACTCCCATCCCCCAGGCTCGGCTAGCCGCCGACCTGGGAGGCCCCTTTTTTTGTGTCACGATCAAGAAAATTCAAACTGGCCTACAACCGGAAAGTGGAAGGCATTGACAGAGAAAACCTGCGACGACCAAATGGCCGCGACGATGGCCGCCATTTGCGAACTCCGCGAGAAAGTCACGCCGAATAACTAAAGCTCAGTGGGCAAGCGCGTCGCGATTCGCCTTGGCCCAATCGCTATCCTTCGGCACTGCCTTCATGGGTGGCCCGCCTTCGGTTCCGCAGGAGCACGGACCTTCGGTCTTGGCCTCGGTCATACAGGAGCAAGATTTGTTCTTCAGGCAGGCGCAGACGTAAACGACTTTGCCTTTCGGCTTCATGTCGTTCATCGACTGATCCTGCGCCCCGATGCTCACGGGAATGACAGCGAGAGAGGCGAGCAGGGCGAGGGCCACGATGGCCGCCTTGAGCTTGCCTCGAAGAATGTTGCGCATGAGACTCCTCCTCGCTCCGGCCGGGGAAGGCAGATCGGAGAAAATGGCAGCGAGCCGATCGAGCCGGAGCGTACGGCGAGGAGGTTGCCGGAGAAACCGGTGATATGCAATATCCACTTGACGCTATTTTGATATAGCCATTATGATTTCGCGAAAATGAAGAGAGTCCCTTCGATCATTTCGCCGATCCTTGCGGTCACGCGAAAGGCGCCCAAGTCGCTGTACAGGCAAGTGTATGACGCGTATCGCAAGGCCATCCTGGAAGGGAATTTGCGGGCGGGGCAACGGGTGCCGTCGAGCCGCGTGCAGGCCGCAGAGCTGGGAGTCTCTCGGATTCCGGTGCTGAATGCCTACGCGCAACTGCTGGCGGAAGGATATTTCGAGAGTCGAGTGGGCTCGGGCACAGTGGTTTCGAGATCTTTGCCGGAAAGAAGCGGCGCGGGGCACGGGAGGCCAGAGACACCGGCCATGATAGCGCCCGCGCGCAGAGCAGCGTCGAGACGATGCGCGAAACTCCCCGCGATGGATCCTATCTTCACGCGGCGAAGCGTGGGACCGTTTCTCGCCAGCCAGATCGCTGCTGAGTATTTTCCATTGCGGACATGGAACAGACTGGTGACGCGGCACGCGCGACGGGCCGACGCGGGAAGGCTCGATTACGGCGATCCGATGGGATTACGAGAACTGCGCGAGGCGATTGCCGCGCACTTGAGGACCGCGCGGGGCGTGCGCTGCGAACCCGGACAGATCCTGATGGTCACCGGTTCGCAGCAAGGGCTGGCGATAACGGCGCGAGTGCTGCTCGATGCGGGGAACCGCGTATGGATGGAAGAGCCGGGATATATGTATGCGCGCAGAGTGTTCGAGTTCAGCGGCTGCAAGATTGTGCCGGTTTCCGTGGATGGTGAAGGCTTGAACGTCGGCATGGGCGTGAAACGATGCCGCAAAGCGCGCGCGGCGCTGGTGACACCCTCGCATCAATACCCGCTGGGCGTGACGATGAGCGCGTCGCGGCGGCTGCAATTGCTGGATTGGGCGGAGAGCAATGGGTCGTGGATCATCGAGGATGATTACGACAGCGAGTACCGCTATGAAAGCATGCCGGTGACGTCGCTGCAGGGATTGGATCGCAATTCGCGCGTGGTGTACATCGGGACATTCAGCAAGGTTCTCTTTCCGTCGTTGCGGCTGGGATACGTGGTGGCGCCGGAAGACCTTGTGGAGAGATTTCTTGCGGTGCGGTTTGCGATGGACATTGGGCCGGCGACGTTTCCTCAAGCGGTGCTGGCTGATTTCCTTCGCGAGGGGCATTTTTCGCGGCACATCCGGCGGATGCGCGCGGTCTATGCGGAGCGGCGAGGCCTTTTGATCCAGTGCTTACAGGGGGAGCTGGGATCGCGCGTGGAAATCGGAGGAGCGGAGGCGGGGATGCACTTCTGCATGATGGTGAAGGGAATTTCGGATCGAGAAGTCGCGGAGCGCGCTGCGACGCGGGGAATTGCGCTGGTGCCGCTCTCACGGCTTTATTTTGGCAAGGCCAAGCGGCAAGGATTTATTGTGGGTTTCGGCAGCACATCTACGGAGCAGATACCTGGAGCGGTGCGAAAATTGCGGGAAGCAATTGTGGGCTGACGATGGCGACTGCTTGTCTGGAATCTACGTGTGGTCGAGGCGAACGGAGCCGAAGCCGGTCTCAATGGTGATGTCGGGGCCACCGGAGCCGATGCGACCGCGCAGGGAAGAATGCTCGACGGATCGGGTGATGGCGATGGGGAAGTCGGAAGAGACGCGGCCCATGCCGGTGTGAGCATCGAGATAGGCATTGAGGCCGTCGGGCAGACCGAGGCTGACGTCACCGAAGCCAGAGGAAAGCCGCCAGTCGTCGGAGATGCGCGAGCCGGAGTCGGCCCGAGCGTGGATATGGCCGAAACCAGTCTTCAGTACGAGGGCATTGAAATGACCTTCGACGGTCATGTCGCCGAAGCCCGTATCCGCGTGAAGGCTGCCCTGATAACCAGCAAGGTGAATACCACCGAAACCGGTGCTGACGCGAAGCTCGGCCTCGAGCGGGTCGGCGAAGAAATCGCCGAAACCGGTTTCGAGGTCGAGATGCGAGCCGGTGGGAACTTGCAGATTGATTTGAACTCTGTCGGTGTGCCAATGGAAGAGAGAATGGTCTTCATTCGGCGTGCGGACGCGCAGGTCGAGGCGTTGAGAATCCTGAGAATCGGAAATAGATACTTCGGAAGAGTCGATGCGCCAGCCTTCCGTGGTGACGACAGCGCGAACGGAATTGGCAGGGCCCTGCGTAACGTGGACGCTGCCGCGGTCGGCGATGAGATGGAATTCCGTGGAAGCGGAGACGGTCCAGGTCTTGGACCATTCGTGATCGGATTGCGAATCGGCGGCAGCGGGACGAACGGCTGAGACGAGCGCAGCGAAATAAAATATTCCGAAGAGAAGAGCCGCTTTACGCATGAGAACCTCCTGGCCAGCAAATCAGAAAAACCAAAAATGATGAGTCCCGCGACTCGGTTTCTGCCCAGACCAAAATTAAATTTTCTCGATATGAATCGAGCCGTCGCCAGTGCGAATCATCAGCGGCGGGCCGCCAGCGCCGATTTTGCCGCGAATCGTCGAGCCGGAAATCGAACCCTGAACGGTGACGGGAAAGTCGAGACTGATGTGGCCGTCGCCGGTGTGCGCGTCGAGATCGGCGTTCAATCCATCGGGGAGACGCAGGGTGATACTGCCGTCGCCGGAGCGTAGCGACCAATCGGATGAAATTTTCGAGCCGGAAGCGGCTTCGACAACGACGGCGCCGTCGCCGGATTCGAGATTAAGCACATCGAAACGGCCGTGAACTTCGATGTGGCCATCTCCAGAATCGGCGCGAAGCGAGCCATCGAGATCGCTGGCGGTGATGCGGCCATCGCCGGAATGAAGGCGGAGCTCACCCTTGAGGCCATTGGCGTCAATGTTGCCGTCGCCGGTGGAGATGCGGAGCTGGCCGTGAAATGGCTGCGAGGTGACGCTGCCGTCGCCGGTTTCGACGTCGAAATCGGCTTCATGAGGAACGCGAAGTTCGATGCGCACGGAGCGGTCGTTCCAGCCAAAAAAGAAATGCATGGTGGGGACGTGGACGTCGATGTTGATGTCGTTGCCGGACTGGCTTTCGGTGATTTTGACGCCGCGGTCGCCGATGGTCCAGCCGCGCGTGGTGACGTGAGCGTCGATTTGGCCGTCGGTGGAAGCGTACAGGTCGACGTGGCCGTCATTTGTCGTGACGCGGAGATTTGGACGGCCCGAGAATTTGTAGGTCTTCGACCAGTTTGTTCCCCCGGGCTGCGCTTGCCGCGGACCTGGGAGCCCTTCTGTGGCGTGGACCGATGAGGCCATGGCCAGCGCGACAAAGCTCAGCGCTGTGGCAATGCCGCAAATAGACAAGCGAAATTTCCGCATAGTCCCTCCCGTCACACACTAGTACGCAGATGGTAGCGAAAAAGTTCAGCGGTTTGCTACGGGAAGTGCGGGAGCGTGAAGCCGGGCGTCCAGGTCGCGATCAAAAGCCGCGAGCCCAGAAGGCTCATGTCGTCTTTCAAAAACCAGTTAGGCAGCGCGTGCTTTTTGCGGCCGGCGGCTGGCTGCGAGATGCTGCCATGCAATCACAAAAGACGGCAGGAAGCATGCGACGGCGATCGTGCTCCAAACCACCTCGGCCAGGCCGAGCATTCCCGCAGCCGCGACGGCCGGAATGGCAATAATTACGCGGACGACGACAAATACGGCGGCGAACGGATAGCTGCGAATCATCCATTCGCGATGCTGACTGATTCTTCCGGTGCGCACACAGTAGAGCGCCGTGCCGGTGGTGAGAATCCAGCCGCTGGCCTGAATCACTGAGGCCATCAGCAGCGTGGGAATCGGCAGCCTGGTGGAAACGACGATGGCAACTGGAGCAGCAAGCGCAACGCAGGCAACGTAAATCCGCCCCATGGCGCGATGCAGCGTGAGGAAGCGCGTTCGCAGTCGGCTGGAAAACTGAAAGATACCCAGGAAAAGAGCGATGGCGCCGGGAACGCCGTGCAGAAACATCAGTGGCGCAATCGGCGAGTATCGCTGGCGCAAGAACGAATTCGCCTGGAGCAAGAAACGATCTCGCGTGATCCAAACAATGACGATCATCGCGACGAACACGATAAACATCACGTGCTTGGCTTGAATTAAACGACTCCGTGGGCCCGTGGTCGCGGCTGGTGTGGCCATGGCACCTCTGCCTTCTTTTACGTCAAGTAAGCTGCCTTGGGAAGAATTCGTGCGGGTATATGTAGCAGAGGCTTGTTGCGAAATCAACAAAATCGTTTGCAGGAAAAGAGTGAGGATGTCAGCGAGCTATTTCGCTCCGAATTTCAGGCAGATTTGCTTTTTGCGGCGGCCTGAGCGCGGGCGTCGTGCGGTTTGGGGCGCAAGGCGGCGAGGAATTTTTTGAGCGGGAAGGTGTTCACGACGTCGTGAGCCTCGAGCCAGCCACGACGAGCAGTCTGGACGCCATATTTCATGAGATCGAAATGCGCGGTGGAGTGCGCGTCGGTGGAGATGACAACCTTGACGCCGCGCTGCTTGGCGAGGCGCAGATTGGCGTCGCGAAAATCGAGACGCTCAGGAGCGGCGTTGCATTCGACGACGACACCGCGCTTCCGGCAGGCGTCGAGGACTTTTTCGATGTCGTAGTCATACGGTTCGCGCTTAAGGATGAGGCGGCCAGTGGGGTGCGCGAGGATCTGCGTATAGGGATTTTCGACGGCGGCGAGGATGCGGTCGGTCATTTCGGCGCGTTCGAGATTCATATAGGAGTGAATGGAAACGAGAACGATGTCGAGCTCGGCGAGGACTTCGTCGTGGAGATCGAGCGAGCCGTCCTTGAGAATGTCCACTTCGCTGCTGGCAAAAAGGCGAATGCCGCCGACGCGTTTTTCGGCTTCGCGGATTTTTTTGATTTGCGCGAGCGTGCGCTTTTCGTCGAGGCCGTTGGCGACGGTGACGGCTTTGGAATGGTCGGTGAGAGCGATGTATTCGTAGCCGAGGTCGCGGGCGGCTTCGGCCATTTCCTCGATGGAATTGTGGCCGTCGGAAGCGGTGGTGTGCATTTGCAGGTCGCCGCGAATATCGTCGAGAGTGACGAGTTTGGGAAGCGTGCCTTTTTCTGCGACTTCGATTTCGCCGGTGTTTTCGCGCAGCTCGGGCTCGATGTAAGGCAGCTTGAGCTTGGCGTAGATTTCCGCTTCTGTTTTGCTGGCGACGTGGCGCTCGGCTTTGAGCGTGCTGAGCGCGTATTCGTTGAGCGTGTAGCCCATGGCGTTGGCGCGGCCGCGGAGAGCGACGTTATGCTCCTTCGAGCCGGTGAAATAGAGGAGCGCGGCACCGTGGCTTTCCTCAGCGATAGCGCGGACGTCGACTTGCATGCCGTTGGTGAGCAAGAAGCTGATTTTATTTTCGCCGTGCGCGAGAACCTGCTGAATGGGAGGAAATTTCAAAATGTGATCGAAGATGGCGTCGATGGCCTTCTGCGAGGGACGGCCGGCGGGAATGACGAGGAAATCGAGATCGCCGATGGTTTCTTTGCCGCGGCGAAGCGAGCCGGCGGGCGTGACAGATTCGATTTTGCCGCCGAGTTTGCGGATGTACTCGGCGACTTCGGCGGCGGTGTTGGTGGCGACGTCGAGACGGACGCGGCCGCTGGAGCGCTGAAAGAATTCGATGGCCTTGAGAATGTTCTCTTCGGTTTTTTCGCCGAAGCCAGGAATGTCGCGGAGTTTGCCTTCGCGGGCGAGTTTGGCGACGTCTTCCACGGAACCGGCCTTGAATTTTTTCCAGAGCAGCGCGACTTTTTTCGGGCCGATGCCCTGAAGCGAAAGAATATCGAGGATCGTAGCGGGATATTTTTTCAGGAGTTTTTTGCGGAGGCTGTAGTCGCCAGTGGCGAGGATTTCGTCGATGTGATCGGCCATGCCTTCACCGATGCCGGGAAGCGAGGTGAGCTTGGCGCGATCCTTGGCGAGTTCTTCGACGTGCTCGGGGATGCTCGAAAGAAGTTCGGCAGCTTTTTCGTAGCTGCGATAGCGGCCGATGATGGCACCGTCGATTTCAAGGAGCAGGGCGGTCTCGTGGAGGATACGGGCAATATCGCGATTTTCCATGAGGGAGATTATAGATGGGGAGAGGCGAAAAGGGGAGTCAGGGACCCATCCTAGGCAATTTCAGTCAGAGTTTGAGGACGTTGGAGGCTTGGTCGCCTTTGGGGCCGGGGACGATGTCGAATTCGACGCGGTCGCCTTCGCGGAGGGTTTTGAATTTTTCGCCGGTGATGCTGCTGTGATGCACGAAAACGTCAGGGCCGCCGTCGTCGCGGCCGATGAAGCCGAAGCCCTTCGCGTTGTTGAACCACTTCACGACGCCTTGCATGGGAAACAGTTTACAAAAAGCAGTGGCGAGTGGCGAGAGGTCATCTCATAAATACCGAGAGGCGATCAAACGCTTTACTTCAGGGGCTAAAGCCCCTATTTCTCAGGCGCTTTATGTCGGAGCTAAAGCTCCGACCCCCTGAAAACCTTTTACGAGATGGCTTCTAGTGGCCAGAAAAAGCAGAAACACGGAGCACGCGAGGCGAGATTCTTCGCTGCGCTCAGAATGACAACGGAAGGCAAGGTGCGTTGAACACGGCATCCGGCGAGGCTGAGGGGCGGTGAAATCTGCGCTACAAACGGCAACCGCGCTGCGCGCGACCCAAGGGTCGCCCCTACGAAAGGCCAATCCGCAAACAGGCGGCGCCTCTGCGAAAGGCGAAACGCCAACTTCTGTACACAGATCAAGTCACTGCCACGTGAAGTCAGCCGCGGAATGACAGGCGAGCGAGCCTGTCAGCGAGAACGGATTTTCTTTGCGCGGGGCTTCGCATGGGCGATGCAGAAGCGAAAGTAATAAAGGATGCCGGCGATGGATTTGGCGTCGCGGAGTTTGCCCGAGCGAATCCAGCGATCGAGTTCGCGAGGCGAAAAAGCGCGGACGGTGATGCGTTCGTCGTCTTCCGGCTGGGCATCGCCAGCACGAAGGCCGCGCGCGACGAAAACAACCATGCCTTCGCTGACGAATCCGGGAGTGGGATAGACGTCGAGAATTTTCTGCCAGCGGCGCGCGGTGTAGCCGGTCTCCTCGAGAAGCTCGCGCTTGGCGCCGGGCAGAGGAGATTCGCGCGGCTCGATGCGGCCGGCGACGAGTTCCCAGAGAAAATCGCCGACGGAGTGACGATACTGGCGCACGAGAATGATCCGGCCGTTGTCGAGGACGGGAAGAACGACGACGGAGCCGTTGTGGACGACGAGGTCGCGTTCGGCGTGAATGCCACCAGGTTCGAGAACGCGGTCGTGGCGGACGTCGAAGACCGGGCCGCGGAAAACAGTGCGGCTAGAGAGAATTTTTGCGCGAGAAGGCACGGCCAGATGATAGCAGGATTCTGGAAGCTGGAGGCTGGAGGTTAGAGACTAGACAAGAAAAGGCTCTGTTGACATCCTCGCTACGGCGATGAAAATTCGAGATATTCGGCGCTGGTCCATTGTTGTTTGCTATCGAAGCAGGAGGTGCGATGGCCGAAGTCGGACTCCTGCCTTTTTCTCGCATCGCGCTGGCAGTGGCCAA